>JAWLHT010000064.1:0-19645 GCA_041690195.1 Candidatus Latescibacterota bacterium | reverse complement strand
GAATTCGCCCGGTCAAGGGCAAGTGAATCATCCGATACTGCCGGATGACCCTTGACCGGACTCCATTCCTGCCTCATTGGTAACATACAAGGGGATGACCTGTTATCGGCTCTCTCGGCGCTCCCTGTGGCTCGGTTCCCCCTCTCTCTGGAGCTTGTCATTACCCAAATTTTGAGGGCAGAGAGGTTGGGTTGTGGGAAGAGCCGGAAAACCGTCTGAATTTGCATGAAAACGGCGGGTTTTCGTGAACCGCGATTTCCCCCTCTCTCTGGAGAGAGGGGGAGCAAGGGGGTGAGTTACCGGCCAAAGCCTCCGCTGATTATCTTTTTTTACTCATGCGTGCCAACGATTTTTCCTTATGTTTACGACAATGCCCCTCATTCCCAAACTCTCGGGTAGATCGGGCCCCGCACGGGTGAAAGAAGGGGATGACGCAAGGGGAAATTGAGAAGTACATACTTGAAGTCCCACAAATCACGCCATTTTGCGGGTTTTGTTCCGAAACTGGTACTACGCCCAAGTCCACAGGGGAGAGCTGCCCCGCAGAAGAGAGCCCGCCTCCGAAACAACCAGCATATTGCATGTGAATGAAGCACGGGATATTGCCACTTAACCGGAAAGGAAAGAGTAAATGAAACGAAGCATGTTCCTGCTGGCCGGATGTATTATGGCGCTGAGTCTTCCGGGTTGCGGCCGTAAAGAACCAATGACCCTGCCGGCGTCGGCCCCCATCCCGGTCCACGCCTGGTGGAGCATCCCCGCCGCCCATACCTCGGCGGAGCGGTACGCCGAGCTGGCGGAAGCCGGATTCACCTCCAGCATGACCCCCTTTCCGAACGCCGAAGCGGTGCAGCAGGGTCTTGACGCCGCGCAGACCGCCGGGGTGAAGATCTTCATCACCTGCCCGGAACTGGAAAGCGACCCGGAAGGAACGGTGAAACGGTTCATGAGCCATCCCGCGCTGGGAGGATACCACATCACCGACGAGCCGAACGCGAAACGATTCCCCGAACTGGCGGAGTGGGTGAAGAAAATCCAGGCGGTGGACTCCTCCAAGCCCTGCTACATCAATCTATTCCCCAATTACGCCAACGCCGAACAGCTCGGAAACCCGACCTATCAGGCTCATGTGGACGATTTCATCGCCCAGGTGCCGGTCAAGATGCTCTCGTTCGACCATTACCCGGTCACCTTCGACGGTCTCCGTCCCGAGTACTACGAAAACCTGGGGATCGTCTCGGCAGCGTCCGCGGCCTCCGGACGTCCCTTCTGGGCCTTCGCCCTCGCGGTGGCCCATGACCCGTATCCGGTGCCAACCCCGGCCGAACTGCGGCTCCAGGTCTACTCGAACCTGGCCTACGGCGCCCAGGGGATCCAGTATTTCACCTACTGGACCCCCACCGGAACCATCTGGAATTTCCACCAGGCTCCCATTGACTCCACCGGCGCCCGCACCGAAGTGTATGACCGGGTGAAGGAGGTCAACGCCGAAATACAGATGATCGCCGGGGTGTTCATGGGGTCGAAGCTGGTCTCGGTGGGCCACACCGGCGCGGAACTCCCCCGGGGAACGAAGGTGTTCGAGCCCTTCCCTCCGTTCAGTAAGGTCGAAACCCCCGGCGGCGGCGCGGTGGTGTCCCGGCTCGAAAAGGACGGCGCAACCTTCCTCGTGGTGGTCAATCGCGACTACAACGCGGCCATGAACCTGAATGTCACGCTGGACGGCGGCGCACGGGTGGGACGGGTCGGCAAGGACGGCGCGGTAATCATGGAGAAGGGCGACTGGATCCAGACCCAGGTCGGCCCGGGAGACGCGGCGATATTCATGACCGCGGAGTGAGCCGGCTTACCCTGAACCGAACACGACACAAAAAGAGCGGGAGGATGGTGAAATCACCATCCTCCCGCTCTTTTATCCGGTCAGTTATGTCGCTATCCGCGAGTGAGCGAAACAACTGCGTTTGTCTCTTCCCGCTCTGCAGAGTCCTCTGCCGCCTCCCGCGACATCCAGGCCCGGTTCGGGAAACCCGTCAGGCTGTTCTGTTCGGGGCGCCCAGAGGAGCTATTTGCCGGTTCCCGGGACCGCGGCCGCCTGACCTCCCGTAAGCTCCCGCCCGAAATACTCGCTCTGGAGCATTTTGACCGTGCCCGCCAGCATGACCAGCGCGAAGAGGTTGGGCAGGGCCATGAGGCCGTTCATGATATCGGAGAAGGCCCAGACCGAGTTCAGTTGAGTGACCGCGCCCACGAAGGCGAACGCGACATAGACGGCGCGATAGTATTTCACCAGACCGCAGCCGAAGAGATACTCGATAGCCTTTTCGCCGTAGTAGCACCAGCCGAGGAGCGTGGAGAAGGCGAAAAAGGCGAGAGCGAGGCTTGTGATGGTGCTCCCGATACCCGAGCCGAGCAGGGTGTCGAAAGAAGCCGCCGAAAGTCTGGCGCCGGTGAGAGAGCCATCGGAGACGCCAGCCATGACAATGATGACCCCGGTCATGGAACAGACCACGAGGGTATCGATAAAGGTCTGGGTCATGGAGATGAGCGCCTGGGTGACCGGGTGATCGGTGCGGGCGGCGGCGGCGGCGATGGGAGCCGACCCGAGTCCGCTCTCATTGGAAAAGAGACCACGGGCGAGACCGTACCGCATGGATTCCCGAACGCCGTGTCCGACGATTCCGCCTGCGGCGGCTTCTCCGGTGAACGCATGGGAGAAGATGAGCGAGACCGCCTCCGGGAACAGGCTGAGATTGGTGAAAATGGCCCAGAGCGCCGCGCTGAGGTAGAACAGGATCATGACCGGTACAATGATTTGTGCTACCCTGCCGATGGATTTTATACCGCCGATGAGCACCAGGGCCAGAAACACGGTGATCACGAGTCCGGTGATCCAGTGGGGAATTCCAAACGCCCCGTTGATGGCTTCGGCGGTGGAATTGGACTGCACCATGTTTCCGATGCCGAAAGCGGCCACGGCGGTGAACAGGGCAAAGGCCCCGGCGAGGAAGCGGTTGTTCACCCCTTTCCGGAGGTAGTACATGGGACCGCCCGCCACAGTACCGTCGGAGCGCACATCCCGGTAATGAATAGCGAGCACCGCCTCGGAATATTTCGAGGCCATTCCCAAAAGGCCGGTCACCCACATCCAGACCATGGCGCCGGGGCCGCCGAGGGCAATGGCGGTGGCAACTCCGGCTATATTGCCGGTTCCCACCGTGGCGGCGAGCGCGGTCATGAGCGCCTGGAAATGGCTGATCTCTCCCTGGCCGCCAACGCGGGGCGCCGTGAATATCATCCGCAAGGCCCGCGGAAGATGGATGAACTGGACGAACCCGAGCCGGATGGTCAGGTACAGCCCTGTGCCGAGGAGAGCGACGATTAACGGAAATCCCCAGAGAAAGTCGGATGCGGAGACCAGGAGAGAGTGTACTGAACCCATGAAAGCTCCCTGAAACGGTTGCCGGCCGTACTACCGGGTGTTTTGCGCCCGAAGCCGCTGCTCGATGTGAGACGGGAATCCTTGCAGAAGAACGTCCGGATTACTGTTGATGCTATCCACAAGGACGATATGAAACCCGAGAATCGAGGTGAACGGCTGAGATACTTCGCCGGGTTTGAGTCCGGAAACCGCGGTGCGGAACTCGTCGAGCATTTCCTCCTGCCGCTGCCACACCATGTACCCTTTGGTCCGTCGCAGGTCTTCCAGCCGATTGTGCCGGTCGCACATCTCATCAAAACTCGCTCCCTGCTCAATCTGACGGCGGATTGCCCGAAGCGTGCGCATGGTTTCGGCACTGTCGGCCCGGTCGGGAATCAGGGTGAGGAGAATGTGCTGAGCGTGACGCTTCCTGGCGCGCACTTCGATCAGCTTGATAATGTGATACCCGAACTGGGTTTTAACCGGCCCCCGGATTTCACCCGGATTCATTGAAAACACCGCCTCTGAAAATGGTTTAACCATCTGGTCGGCGGTAAAAAAACCCAGGTCTCCTCCGGTTCTGTCCGCGCCGGGCTCCTGGGAGTACTTCCTGGCCAGGACGGTGAAGTCTTCACCTGTTCTGGCCCGGTTCAGGAGTTCCACCGCCCTGTTGAGTACTTCGCCGTCATGACGGGCGGAGGGAACGGGCTCAAGCAGAATCTGCCGGAGTCGGTACTGAACCGGCTTACGGTCGCTGCGGGATCCGCCATACCCGGACACCGGGTGAATGAGCAGGCACGCCGCGATGATGTATGCCGGATGAATCGGTTGCCTCTTGGTACTTCCTTTTGCAGCATTTTAATGTGGGAACGACTCTACCGCTATAATAACGCTTGGACCGGGCGTGGGCAAGAGTCGATGCCGTTTTTTTAATCTCCGGAACCGCCGTCCGGAACAAGAAGCCCTGACCGACACCGTTTCCGGAACATCCCTCCCGCCGGTTTCGGGTACTCACCTTGAAACGAATATCGGCCCGGAAGGTTTCCGGAGAAACGGCGGACGGTTCTCCGGAAACAGGCATGAATCATCTTCAGAACAAAGCCGTGAGAACGGCGAGGCAGCGTTTTTTCCCTGTCGTGTTCCTCCCATGATGGTGTATATTAGAAGAGAACGCGGTCCCGCAAGAATCGGCGGGTTTGCGCAGATCGGTTTCCTGATCCGAATATCTGAGCAAATCATCTCGATCCCGGCTGACCGCGTTCTCTTTTTTTATCCGTAAAAATTCCGTGTCCGAGTGACCGGCCGCTACCGCACGACGATTCCTCCGAAAAGAAGACTCTCTCCCCTGTATCACAGGCGCAAACGAGTGAGAACGGCGTTATAGCCCGGGCGCCGCCGAAACATCTGCGGTTCCGGTCCACTGATAACCCGCCGCAAATTCTCGATTTCTCTCGCCGGAACGTGTCATTTCCCCTGATCCTTATAGGAGGGGAGAAAGGACGCACGGGTTTGTGCCGGGTTACCCCGCATCATTGACAGCACTGTGTAATGCACAGTCCCCATTGCGTCATTCCCTTCTTGCACAGCGCCTCTCGCGAGAGAGGGGACGCCGGGGCACACGAGAACGCCCCAGTTGACCTGTGGGCGTCACACCTGATATTTGGCCGCTTCGTCCAGTGACTTGAGGTACTGGAGACGGTGGAGCAGCACATCGGCGTTCCCGCTCGATCCAGCGGCGACGCCCCGGAAATCCCCGATCGAAGCGTACCCGTGATCATCCATCCAGGATTCGAGTTCAGACCGGATATTCCCCAGGTACGAGATTCCGTTCCGATACAGCGTGGTGCAGAGATAGGACGCCGAAGCTCCGGCCAGGAGCGTCTTCACCACGCTGATACCGTCATGAACGCCGGTGGAGGCGGCAATGTCACAGGGGACACGGCCGGCCAGCAACCCGGTCCAGCGCAGGGGCAACTGCAAATCCGCGGAAGAGCTGAAGGTCATGGCGGGAGCGAACCGCATCAACTCCGTATCCACATCCACCGTGTAGTACCGGTTGAAGAGAACCACGCCCTTCGCCCCGGCTTCGGCGATATCGCGCACCATCTGCTCAATGGAGGTGAAATAGGGGCCTATTTTGACTGTAACCGGAATGCGGACCCGGGCGCAGACTTCGTCCACGATATGCGCGTACATAAGTTCGATATCCCGTACCTCGTGGTCTCCCCCCCGGGGAAAGTGCGAAATGTTCAGTTCCAGAGCAGCGGCGCCGGCGGATTCGATATCCCGGGAGTAGGGCACCCACCAGCGGGGAGAGGTGCAGTTCACGCTGGCGATTACCGGAATATCAACTTTCCCGAGCACTTCCTCGATGAACCGGAGGTACGGCATCGGGCCGAGCTGCATGCTCAACTCCGCCCTGGCGTATTCGGCCGCTTCCGGATGCCCGGACTGGAGGATGGCCATGTCGAGGTCAGCGGCGCCGGAAACCACGAGCTCCTCGAACATGGACTTGAGCACCACCGCGCCCGCGCCGGCCTCGGCGCACCGACGGACACCGTCCACGCTCCCGGTGATTCCGCTGCTGGAAACCACCAGTGGATTTTTCAGTTCCAGTCCAAGGTACTTCGTCCTCAGGTCCGCCATGACTCCCTCTCTCTCTACAGGTACATCCCCGGCCCATGCCGCTGTCCTCAACGGAATTGATTTGCCTATAGTATAACGCTTTCCGCCGTCTCCGTGAAAGCACTTTTTACCCCGGCGCCGGCTGCCTCCCGGGGATAATCTCCCCATGAGACAGTAACCTTTTCTTGCCATTTTGATGACGAACAGGTATCTTTCCGCTTAATAGTAAAAATTCCTAACACTGGTGAGTGTTGTTCATACGGTTGGGCACTGCACCCCGGGGGAATCGAAAAAAGAATGTGGGTATCGGGTTGAGTCAGAAAACAGGGCCAAATCATGGCGAGCGCAGCCAAACCCCCCTTCCTTTACCCCATTCGTACCAAATCGGTACGAATGGGGACCTCGGGGCCTTACGGCCACCTTCCCCCTGGCAGGGGGCAGAAAAAAACACCACTCATGATCGTGCGTCTTGCTTGTGCTGCTTCGGTTCGCGGCTGATTCAACCCGATAACCGTTTTCCAATTTCGTGCTTTTCGTGTGGTTCGTGGTTCAATTGTCTTTCTCAAAGAACCTGGTGAGCGGGGCGTAAAACCGAACTGAACCACGAAAGGCACGAAAAACACGAAAAAAAAAGATTTTCATGGTGTCGGAAAAGGGAGTCAGGAGAAGGGAAACGGCAGTCCATGACGGAGTGTACGGTTCAGGGCGGGCGAGGCATGCTTGCCCCTTATGAAAACACGGAAAAAAAGACGGAAGCAGAAACGGGAGGAATGGTTGTATGGAGCGCCAACGGAGAGATTTTCTGACCGGACTGGGTGGGTTCGCCTTTGGTATTGCCGGAGCCGGGGTTGCCGGTGCGGCCGGCACGAATCCGGAAATGGAGGTTGCGCCGCCCCCCTGGCCCTATACGCAGTTGAATGTGGAAGAAATCCGGAAACGCGGGCACCGGTTCGACTACACCACAAATTGCGCTTCGGGAGCATTCATCGCCATCGTGAGCTGTCTCCGGGAACGGGTGGGTTTTCCCTGGACAACCATCCCGCTTGACCTCTATGCGTATGCCGGGGGAGGGGTCGGAGGCTGGGGAACCCTCTGCGGAGCGCTGAACGGCGCGGCGGGGGCAATTAACCTGGCCGCGGGGAAAACGGACCAGGGCCGTCTGGTAAACGAGCTGTTCGGATGGTACACCACCGCATCTTTCCCCAGCGATGAGGGAAACCGCTATGCCCGGGAGCGTACGCACCAGGTGAACCGGTACATTTTCGAAGGGGAACTCCCCCAGTCGTCACCGGGGTCGCCGCTCTGTCACATTTCCATTGCCCGGTGGTGCGAGGCGGCGGGTGTTGGAGCCGGAACGCCGGAACGTGCCGAGCGCTGCGCCCGTCTGTGCGGGGATGTGGCCGCAAAAGCGGTGGAACTTCTCAATGCGTGGAAGACCGGAACCTTTGCACCAGTCCATGTGCAGCACACGGAAATCACCGGGTGTCTTTCCTGCCACGCTCCGGGGAAGGGTGCCGGGCATAAGCAGACTGCGATAGGGAAAATGCGATGCACTGATTGCCATACTCCCCACAAATGAAGAGACCTCTTCCCGGAACGGGATCTCGTTTCCTGATTTTCTTGCCCCACATATCGCAGATAGTGGTGAACGGGTGTTTTGAAAAGCTAACTCACCCCTCGTTCCCCTTCTGTCACCCCACCCCTGGAATCCAGGGTTGGGGACCCCGACTCTCGGGGAGAGAGGGCCCCGTGCAAGCTTTGCTTGCATGGGTGAAAGACGGGGATGACTCGTTATCGGCCGTCTCGGTGCTCCCTGCGGCTCGGTTCCCCCTCTCTCTGGAGCTTGTCATTACCCAAATTTTCGAAGAAAGGAGAAAGAGCATTCGGACTTGGTTCGGATTGCTGTACACCTATGCCGTTTCTTGTAACTCAAAGCCTTCCAAAGAGTCATCCCCTCTCTCTGGAGAGAGGGGACCGAGGGGTGAGTTACCGGCCAGCACCTCCATTGATTACCTTTCGGAACTCATGCGTGTCAGTGGTTTTCTCTTCTGTTTACGACTATGAGACCAGGGGGTGAGTTAGAATTTCGGTGCAGCCAGAATTTACGGCGCTTCGCCATGACTCATGCGGTCAACCGCTTTTTTTCCTCCACCATCTGATTGCAGTCTATCGATTCCGGGGATGCCTTGCTACACATGTTTTATTATATTATTATATAGTATGATATGACACGCGCTCGCCCTTTTCCCCCTGTTCTCCATTTCTCCCGAGGTATCCGCCATGGAAAAGAAAATTCTGGTCACCGAAGCGAATGAAATAGTCGCCACCGAAGTAACGAATCAGCTCCTTGCCCTTGAGCTCCCGATACGCATTGCGGTTCGGGATGAGTCCATGCTCTCCGAAGTTCGGGGACAAAGCGTTGAAGCAGTCGTAGCCGACTATGCCGATCCGGATTCCCTCACCGGATTATTCCGTGATGTAAGCGGCGTATTCCTTGGCGTTCCCTTTCTTTCCACGCTGGCTGACCTGTCCCGCAATCTGAGCGCCGCGGCCCAATCGCAAAATGTTGAGCACATCGTATACCATTCGG
Organism: Candidatus Latescibacterota bacterium; assembly: GCA_041690195.1. Taxonomy (GTDB): domain Bacteria; phylum Latescibacterota; class Latescibacteria; order Latescibacterales; family Latescibacteraceae; genus JAWLHT01. Next base: position 11,012 of record JAWLHT010000064.1, on the reverse strand, counting down.
TAATGGGCGCGGAGAATCCCACCTTCACGGTCGCACAGTGGCACCGTAAAGCCGAGCAGTACATCGAAAGTTCCGGCATTCCGTTCACGCTTCTCCGCCCCAACATCACCATGCAGGATTTCATCACCCGTCAGGGCGAACACATCCGCGGGCAGGGGCGCATCATCGCGCCGCTTGGCGAAGCGCGCGTGAGTTTCGTTGACGCCCGGGATGTTGCCGAATGCGCGGTCGAGTGTCTGACCGGCAGAAGTTGTCACGGAATGGGATTCACCCTCACCGGACCGGAATCGCTTTCCCCCGGACAGATAGCGGAAATTCTCTCCGAAGTTCTGGATCGCACCATTGAATACGAGGACGTCGACGAAGACAGGGTGCGTCGCGAAATGGCGGAGCATGGCGCTCCCGGATGGCTTGTGGACGCGCATATCGACCGGTATGCCCGGTATCGGGTCGGGGGTGCGGGCGCGGAGGTCACCGATGCGGTACGTGCAGTTACGGGACACAATCCCCGGGACTTCCGGAAATTCTCCGAGGATTACGCCGCCATGTGGCTGGCCGGTGTCGGAGCGTGAGAGACGGGGAGAGATGAAGCGGCACGATAAGCGGAGAATACTGGGGACGCCCATGGATATTTCCGTCACTCGGGCCGGGCCGGCACTGGATACCGGGTCGCCGCATTTTTTGGACCGCTCCGTATCCCGCCCGTATCGGGATACCGGAAAGCTTTCCGGCGACCCGCCCCTTCTTTCAATGGGGGGGACTTTCTCGTTATCAGCAGCTGTGGTATACGGCAGCCAGTCACTGCAGATCAAGCCCGAGACCGGAGTTCTCTTATGACCGCTCTCGTATGAGGAGAAGGGACTGTCATGGGGCGATCGTTTCGCGGCGGAAGCATAAAGGGATTCATCGGGGTGTGGGTTGGCACGGTCATTTTGGCCTGCATGGTTCTCTCCGTCGCGTTTCTGCTCCTTACCGGGCAGCTCGAACGGCTCACCAGGGAGGCTGAGCGGGATTCCACCGCCATCGAAACCGCCTACCGTCTCCAGACCGCGATCCTGTACGCCAGCCGTAAGGACATGCAATGGCGGCGCTCCGGTCTTGACAGTCTTCGTTTGGACCTGTTCACGACGTTGCAACGGGCGGAGGTGATTCTCTATGGGCTGGATGCCACGGCGACCACTGCCGGGGAACGGGAAGTGGTCCGCACGATCGTGGAACGGTTCAACCGCTTTTTTCTTTCTTCCCTGGCATATTCGGAGCGCCCCGGAGGCGAGCCGGACCGGACGGCGGACAGTCTGCTTGCCGCGGTGGATGCCTATCGTGAAATGAAAGTCTCCGAAATGGACCGGGCCCTGAAGGCAAACTATACCCTCCGGAATACCCTGCAACGCTGGCTGATTGTTCTTGTGGTGAGCGTCGTGGCGCTCATCACGGCCGGATCGGTCATCCTCTTCCGCCGCATCATCCGTCCGGTTATCGAACTGAGCGCCGCCGCAGAACGGTTCGGAAGGGGCGACCTGGGGGCGCGGGCGCGTGTCGAGCGCAAGGATGAGCTGGGCAATCTCGCCCTCACGTTCAACAACATGGCCGACGACATCGACCGTCGCGAAAAGACCCGTCTGGAATTTTCCGCCGCCATATTCCATGACATTAAAAATCCCCTGGTGATAATCGGGGCCGCGGTACGCATGCTCCGCCGCAAATCGCTCCCCAAAGAACAGGCCGACCTCTGGCTGGGCCGGGTCATCCACGAGGTGGACCGTATCGAGGACCTCACCCAGGATCTCATGGATTCCGTACAAATCGAATCGGGGCAGTTTTCCCTCCATGTGAGCGAGTTGGACTTCTGCGCCCTGGTCGCGGAGGTCTGCGCCGAACAGTCATCGCTCATCAGCAGTCACTCCCTATTCTTGGGTGAATGCGGCGAACACCGTATCATCGGCGATCGTCGAAGACTCGAACGGGCTATCATCAACATCCTGTCCAACGCGGTCAAATACAGCCCGGAAGGCACGACCATAACCATCCGTATGTCACGCCGGGACTCGTGGACTGTTCTGCGCATCACCGATCAGGGCGTGGGAATCTCCCCGGAAGATCAGGCCGTGCTCTTCCAGCCCTTCGGCCGACTCTCCCGCACCCGCGACATGGCCCGCGGCACCGGCCTCGGACTCTACATCGTCAAACGCATCGTAGATGCCCACCGGGGCTCCATCCGGGTGGAAAGCCGGCTGGGGGAAGGAACCACGGTCGAGATCGCGCTTCCTCTGGCGTGAATGGAGTGTACGGCGCGGGAGTGCTAACAGAATGGGGAGTGTGGGGGCATAGTCGTAAGCATAAGGATAAATCACTGGCACGCATGAGTATCAAAAGATAATCACTGGAGGCTTTGGCCGGTAACTCACCCCCTGGCCCCCTTCTTGCACCCCAGCCCTGTTCCACAGGGCCGGGGACCCCGCTCTCCAGAGAAAGGGGAAACCGAGTCACAGAAAGCACCGAGACGGCTGATAACGAGTCATCACCTTCTTTCACCCATGCAGGCAGAGCTTGCACGGGGTCCTCTCTCACCGAGAGTCGGGGTCCCCAACCCTGGATTCCAGGGTTGGGGTGACAGAAGGGGAACGAGGGGTGAGTTAGATTTCCCGGCCTGAGCCACAAGACACCCGTTCACTACTCCTGGCTTATGTTTACGACAATGGAGCAGGGAGGGTGAGGGCCGGGGCAGAATGGATGGGCGCTTGTTACCGGCTTTGAAGTGAAACTCGCATGAGAATTCCCACTGCACACGTATCAGGGAGAACGTCATGAACACACGCAAAATCACTACCATGGGCATCCTTATCCTGCTTGCACTGGCCATGCCACAGTTCGCCATCGCCCAGGGCGGCATGATGAATGAGGGTATGATGGGTGGAGGAGGAATGCATGGGGGAATGGGTGGTATGGGCGGCATGCGCCAGAGAGCGGGAGCCATACCGCACCGTCTGATGTTCTACATGCACCATGCCGAAGCCATCGGCCTTTCCGAAGAACAGGCCGAACGGCTCGAACAGCGATGGAACGAATTCCGCAAGAACCAGATCGGCATCCGGGCCGACATTCAGGTGGCGCGGCTCGAACTCCAGGAAATGCTCGAACAGGAAAATGTGAATCTCGGCGCGGTGGAAAAGCAGGTGGATGCACTTCAGGAACTGCGGAGCAATCTCATGATGGCGCGAATCCGGGCGGACCTCGATGCCAGAAACATACTCACCCCCGAGCAGCGCCGTCAGGCCGGGCAACTCATGCGAAGAATGAACCGTCCGGGGGGAATGCAGGGCCGGCAGCAGGGAAACGGTTCAGGCCGGAAAGAGTGACTCACCCCCGCGTCCTTTCCGCAACTCCGGCGGGATCGGAGGAAGTCATGCTTCGAGCCTCCCCCGATGTGGTACACAATACGGGTATACGATGCAGACTGCGGGGTGGTGCGAAATCCGCGTGGACATACTCGGCATCCCTCTGGTCAGAGAATCAGCCGAAGCTTGACATTGTGGAGCTTGGAGGTGTCGAGCATGATGGGACGGATGCGTTTGCGCACCTTGTTCATGGTGAGGACAATCACCGGGCGGTTGATCCGGTCCTCGTTGATCCGGGCGACCACGCCGTAATAGCCCAGCAGCGAGGGATCGATAATGTCCTCGATCTGAACGGTTGAGCCGACCGGGAAGGCCGGGATAATCTCGTGGAGCGCCGCCACGATGGTTTTATTGTAACGCCGTCCCGCATCCTGGATGAGCAGACCAAGCGCGTCCGCGGGAGTCCGGCGTTCGGATTCGTGGGGGTTCATCACCAGATTGTCATAGGCGCTCGCCACACAGCAGATTTCGGCGAACCGGAAAATGCTCCCCCGCTTTCGCGGCACAGTCCGGACTGGCGGAAGATTCTCCCCGCGCAGGCCGATGGGAAACCCGCTGCCGTCCTGGTACTCGTGATGCTGGTTCACCACCTGAACTTCGGAGGCATTGATGTCGGGGCTGTTTTGCAGAAGGAGATACCCGAAGGTCGGGTGTTCGCGGTACAGGTCGCGGTCCGGGGCTTCCGGGTCCGGCCGGAGCTGCTCGATGATGATTTTTCCGATGTCGTGGAGAAAGGACCCGAGCGCCAACCGGGCCAGTTCCAGCCGGGTAAAGTGAAACCTGGTGCCGAGCAGGATGGCGAGCGTGGTGGTATTGACCGCATGGTCCAGGAAGTAGGTGTCCCGCGCCTTGAGCAGGATGGAGTTTTGGAATTTTGCGCCGCTGGCGGATATTTCCTTGAGGACATCCATCACAATCTGGCGCATGTCCGCGGAAATGGCGACCTTCTGGAGATATCCGCTTTCGAGGAGGTTCTTTGCCCTGGAAAACGTCATCTCCTGAAAATGCGCGGTGCTCCGGATTTCGCTGACCTTGTCCGCGAGTTTTGACTGTACATGCTGCCGCAGCGTATCGGAGATGACATCCTCGGGAATGACATCCTCCGTGCCCTCCTCGGCGACATAGATATGACTGTACCCCTTCTCGACAAGACGGTCCCTGATCTCCTCGGTGATCCGGAATCCGGCTCCGAGCAGCAGCCGTCCATTCGCCTGGTAAATAGATTTGCCGAGGACCATACCTTCTTCTACTTCGCTCACCGGACACAGCCGCATGCACGCTCTCCCCTCACAAGCCAGTTCACGCCGGTTCCATCCGTCCACAAACGGAAATCACAATATAATGCCACGACGCGGAGCGAGGCATCTTTTTTTCTGATTCGTTTTCCCCATACCGCCCAGTTCCATACAGGGTTTGCGCTCCCCTGGCCGCAAGGGTCTCCGTCTCGGGGGTTCATTCACTGATCATGTTTCAATATAAAGACCCAAGCACCGCATTTCAGCCCATCCGTTTCGGTTCCATTCTGAAAGTAAACGCCTGCAGTCCGCGTCTGATTGAGCATGGCCTTACCGGGGGATCTTTTCGTAACTGTCATGTTCCTGCACTGGAGGTTGCAATGATAACGCTGATGTGGCATTTTGTGGCTGTGATTCTGGCGTGGAACGCAGTGGTGACAGAGAGTTTTGCGCAGGCATGGGATGATCCGGTCTGGCCGGGCGAAAAATGGGATACGGTCACTCCCGAGGAACAGGGGATTGATTCGGAAAGACTGGCGCAGGCCCTGGAAATGATACGGGAGAAAAAGCTTCCCATTCACAGTCTGACCCTCATCCGTCACGGGCGCATGGCGCTGGATGTCGCCTTCTGGCCCTATGACGGGGTTTCGCCCCACGACATGGCTTCGGCGACCAAAAGCGTCACTTCGGCTCTGGTCGGTGCGGCCATTGACCGGGAGTACATCGATGGTGTCGGCAAACCGGTCTTCGCATGCTTTCCCCGCCGGGGAGCGGCGAACCTTGACAGCCGGAAGCTGGCGCTTACCGTGGAGCATCTCCTGACCATGCGCAACGGCTTGCACGGCTCCGAACCGAAGGAAGACACCCTTTTGCGTATGGCCGCGAGTCCGGACTGGATTCAGTTCATGCTCGATCTCCCCCTCGTGGACGAACCGGGAAAGGGATTCGCCTACTCCAGCGGCGGAGTACACCTCCTTTCCGGAGTGGTCCGGGAAAGCACCGGCCGTACTGCCGGGGATTTCGCCCGGAGCGTTCTTTTCGGGCCGCTGGGCATGGGAGATGCGGTCTGGGCGGCGGATCCCCGGGGAAACCAGTACGGGTGGGGCGATCTTCGGCTCCACCCCCATGACATGGCCAGATTCGGCTTGCTCTATCTCCGCGGGGGAGAGTGGCGCGGAAGGGAGGTCCTTTCGCTGGAATGGGTCGAAGCGTCAACGCGCAGCCGGGTCGCCCTCCCGCCGAATGCATCGGGTATGGAACGGGGGTACGGCTATCTTTGGTGGGTATTTCCGGGTTTTTTCAGCGCCAGCGGGCGCGGCGGACAGCTCATCGCGGTCTGGCCGGAGAAAGACATGGTCATCGTAACCACCGGCGGCGGCTTTGATCCCGGAGAACTGCTCCTGCATTACATCGCCCCGGCGGTGAAGGATGCTCCGCTTCCGCCCGCTCCCCAAGCCCGTCAGAAGCTCATCTCTCTGGTCGCGGCGGCCAAAGCCGCACCCGGCCGCGAGTCCGCTCCGGCCGTTCCGTCCACCGCCCGCGAGATCAGTGGGATACGCTATGTTCTTGAGCCGAACTGGGCGCAGTGGAAGGAATTCTCCCTCACATTTTTCGATTCCGGACAGGCGGTGCTGTTTGTGAACTGGCATGGTGGACCGGTGGCATATACGGTGGGCACGGACGACGCATGGAGGACCGGGCCCGGCAGATACGGCATTCCGGCGGCAGCGAAAGGGGAGTGGCGGTCGGATTCCCGGTTTGAGCTCACCCTGAACGAAGCGGGGAATATCAATTTCTGGCGTATCGGCTTTGAGTTCTCGGACCGGAGTGTCCAAATCGAAGCGGTCGAATCCACCGGGCTTCCCGGTATTGGGGTTCGGGGTGAGCGTGACCGGTAAACGTCACCGGTCCTTTCCTCCCGGCGCAACCTTTGCGGAGGGTTTGCGCAACAATTTTCGGACGCCCCTTTTCTTTCGCCGGCGGGAAGGATATATTACCCTTCCCGCCGGAGCAGACGACAGCCCGAACCGGAGGGGAGATACATCGTGCCGTGTTGGAGCTTTCACCGGTCAGCTTTTAGGGAACCATCGTGGACGATTTAGCCGCATTCAAGGAAGAAGTAAAGAACCGGATTGACATCGCCGAGATCATCGGCGAATACGTGGACCTGAAACGCCGTGGCGTGGCCACCATCGGCCTCTGTCCGTTCCACACCGAGAAGACGCCTTCCTTCAATGTCAACCGCGAAGGTCAGTTCTACCACTGCTTCGGCTGCGGCAAGGGCGGCGATGTCTTCAGCTTCATCATGGATATCAGCGGCATGACCTTCATGGAGGCGCTGGAACACCTCGCCGAGCGGGTCGGGCTCGAAATGCCCAGGCAGAGGGGACGTTCCATGGAAACACGGCTCCAGGCCGAACGGGTGGCCGCCGCCAACCTGGCCGCCGCGGAGTACTTTCACCGGACCCTCGATGCCGAAGAGGGAAAACAGGGGCGTGAGTACCTGGAGAGCCGCGGACTCACCACCGACACCATCCGCGCTTTCCGGCTCGGATACGCTCCGGCGGACCCGTCGGGACTCCTTGCCTTTGCAAAACAGAAGGGCCTCACCCTGGACGATCTGGATGCGGCCGGAATCCTGCTCAAGAGCAAGTATGGCGGTTCTCCCTACGCCCGGTTCGGGGGGCGGGTGATTTTTCCCATCATCGACCCGACCGCGCGCATCCTCGGGTTCGGCGGGCGCATTCTGGAAGGCGAAGGCGCCAAGTATGTCAACTCCCCCGAGACCGCGGTCTACCACAAGAGCCGTGTCCTGTTCGGGCTGTACCAGGCCCGGGCTGCGTTGAAACGATCCCGCCAGGCGGTCGTTGTCGAAGGTTACATGGATGTCATTTCCCTGCACCAGGCGGGAATACAGAATGCCATCGCCGCGTCCGGCACCTCCTTCACCACGGACCAGGGACGGATCATTTCGCGGATGACACGTTCGGTGGTGCTGTTGTTCGATGGCGACAGCGCGGGGATTTCCGCCGCAGCCCGGGGCGCGGACACTCTTCTTTCCACCGATCTGGCCATTACGGTTTCCATTCTCCCCGACGGTCACGATCCAGACTCCTTTGTCCGGGAGCACGGAGCCGACGTCCTCCGGGAGCATCTGTCCAGGGCCATGGATATATGGGAATTCAAGCTCCTGGGACTCAGCCGGAAGGATGCCGGTCCGGAAGCGCGTCTCCGTTTGGCCGGAGAAGTGGCTGATTCAATCGCGCTCATGGGGGATTACCTCAAACGGGAGATCTACATCAAGGATCTTGCGTTGCGGCTCGGGATCGAGGAAGAGGCCATGCGGAAAGCGGTGGCCGGAAGGATCCGCCGGGGCTCGACACCGCCGGATACGGAGCGGGTCAGCGGAGAAATCGCGGACAAAACCGGGCTCCTGGCCGCGATTATCCGATACCCGTCGCTGGCCCGTCGCCTCATGGAAGAAGCGGGCGCCAGGCTGTTTTCACACCCGCTGATGAAAAAGATCGCCGACGAAATATTTCATCGTATCGTGGAAGGGATGGACGTGTCCCCCTCCGCGCTCATGACCGCCTTCGATGATCCCCAGACCCAGCAGATAATCGCCCGGGCGGCGGTGCTTCCGCTGGACGAAACCATGGCAGAGAAATATATTTCCGACAATCTCCGGGCGCATATTCTGCGGGAGCTGCGGGAAGAGATACGGGAAATCGCCCTGCAAGTCGCCCGGGAAGCGGACCCGGGAAAGAAAAAAGACCTCTTGAACCGTCAGAACACCCTCAAATACCGCCTCAGCACGCTCATGAATGGGAGTGGGTCGAACCGGCGGGACAACGGAACGCCTCTCTCTCGCTGAATCGTTTTTTGAAATTTGTTGAGATTATTTCCAAAATCCCTGTTGACATTCCGGATGTTGTTTTGTATTTTTACTATCTCGAAACTGCTGAGGATTCCGGTGTAACTCAATGGCAGAGTGAGCGGCTGTTAACCGCTAAGTTGCAGGTTCGAGTCCTGCCACCGGAGCCAGATTTTTCCAGTTGTTTTGACATAGATATTGGTCAAGAGGAGCTCGCGGGTGCAAACTCGTGAGCTTTCTTGTTTTCCCGGCGGAAGAATTGTATTATCCTACTCTCCGGGGGAATGGGCCTGCCTTGTATCGCGGTCCGTACGTGAGTTCCGGCACAAGTCCGGGGCTGACGGACAGCGTGGTCTTTTGATGCGCCGCAGCGTCCGCACAAGCGTTTTCTCGGCATCCCCGCTCATTTTTCGCAAGCGCATCGGCCGGGTGTTACGTTTCCCCTGTTCAATCGTCCCTATGGTATACGCGCCGGGCAGCCCGCGGCAATGCCCCCGGCGGCTCGTCCGGATCTGGACTGGTCGAAGAACGTTCCTGGCAACGCATCGGGTCACCAAACTGTCGATCATTTTTTCGATGAATTACGGAAACCATGCAAAGAGATAACTACATGGAGGTCCTTTCCGATCTCCTGAGAGCATCCGGAGCCCGTCCGGCAACCCGTACCGCGTTCCAGTTCGCGGCCCAAATCGGTTCGGGCGGACGCGCCTCCCGGGAAACGCAGGACCATTGCATCCGGCTTACCCTCCAGTGGTTGCAGGATATGTTTCATGCTCCGCTGGCCAGGGATGCCTGGTCCGGCCAGGGTTTCCAGGCTGATGAGCCCGGCCGGAGCGCCGAGTGCATTACGGTTCCGGAAATCGGCCTCTGGACTCTCCGGTACGAACTTTCAGATACATCCGCTGTCGGAGAGGCCCCTTCCGAGCCGGCCGCGGTGCGAACCACCGACATTTCCTTTGCCCGGAGAGAGAATGGCGTGGCGTTCGGCCTCCGGGTCATGGGAGCCGGTCCCATCGACCCGGACCGGGGCATGCGCGCGATCCGTCCCCGCCTGTTCGCCGATATCGCCCACCAACTCGACCTCCGGGATTGCCGTCGTATTCTCGATACGCCCTGGGAAATCGGCGGTGAACCGGACTTGAACGCCCTGTACTCACTCCTGATCGATCCGGGGCGCACCCTGCCGGTGGTGGTGCTTACCCAGCCGGACAAGCGCAAGTTCAGCGTTCCGGTATCCGACTATGTCCTCGATCCCCTGCTCATCTCCGACCAACTGCTGGGTCTCGCCCACGTCGTTCAGCTTCCCTGGGAACTCGGGTACATCTGGACTGAAATGGTGAGCAAGCCCTGGTCGGTCTATCTCGGGTCCGTGCGGGTCTACATGCCCGGCCTGAATTTTGAGCGGGACGGTCTTGGCGCCCATCCGCTGTATCTGACGGAAAAGATTCTCTTCTGGCAGCACGAGGATATGCGCGCGGAGCGGGCCTTCACCGCGTTTCTCACCGACAAGCTCGCGTCCGAGGCGGTAATGCGGCGCATCAACTGGGAAGACCGCCTGTTTGTCACCGATGCCAGGACCCGCGCCGCCGAGCTGGAGCGGGAGAAACTCGCCCGCGAACGGGAAGCGGAACCCGCCGGGGACCCGGAACTCCGGGTGACCGCGCTGGAAGAAGAGCTGACCCGGACAGGCGCGGCCCATGCCAGGGAAGTCGAGGCGTTGCACCGCAAGATAAAGGAACTGCAGGAGGAGGCGGAGGAGTTCAATGACGACGCCATCCGGGCCGGGCGGGAACGGGACATGCTGCTCGAAAAAAACCATCTGCTCCGGGAGAAGGTTGTCACGATCCGGGCCGAGCTGTTCCGGCGGGTGGGGTATGACATCCCCCCGGACCTGAACATGCCCGATGGGTATGACGATCTCCCGGACTGGGTGTCCCGCTACCTGTCCGGGAAGCTGATTCTCCATCCCCGGGCGCTCCAGGGGATCAAGGGAGCGGTGTACGAAAGCGTGGAGACGGTCTGCGAGACCCTGCTTCTACTGGGGAGCCAGTACCGGGCCATGAAGCTCGGAACCGGTTCGCGGGAGGACTTCGTGGGGGCGGTTGACCGCCTCCAGCTTCGGTACGGCAAGTCCATCTCGGAAATCCGGGCGGGGGAACAGGGCTCGACCTACTATGTCAAGTATCCCGTAGACTCCGCTACCACCCGCTTCCTGGAAATGCATCTCCGCTCCGGAGGAAATTCCCGGGACCCGCACCGCTGCCTGGCGGTGTACTTCTTCTGGGACGAGGATTCGGAACAGGTGGTGGTCGGCTGGCTCCCGAGCCATCTGGACAACCGGCTTACCTGATCCCCCTGTCTGCTCCTCCCCTACAATCCGGAAAGAGTAACTCACCCCTCGTTCCCATTGTCGTAAAGATAAGCAGATAGTAGTGAACGGTTGTTTTGTGATTCAGGTCTGAAAATATAACTCACCCCTCGTTCCCATTGTCGTAAACTTAAGGAAAA
>JAWLHT010000063.1:0-19711 GCA_041690195.1 Candidatus Latescibacterota bacterium | reverse complement strand
GGGGCGCGATACGTGCGTGGGAGAGGCTTTCGCGGAGGGTTGCCGATACCGACGTGGGGTAAGCATCGGACTCTGATATCCCGCACGATATGTTTTCACATCCACCCGCGCCGGGAACGGACCCCTCTCCTCTCAGGAGAGGGGATCAAGGGGTGAGGTCCCCTCCCGATGGGGAGACCTCTTTCCCAAACTCCGCCCAAGGCATCGGTACAATTGAGCCTGCACCCTTTCAATATAACCAATTGCAACGAAGTTGTCAGGCATGCTTTGCGGGCGGTTCCGTTTTCAAACCTTGGAATGCCCGTGTATACCGGGGACCGTATCCATCATTTTCCTTGATTTTTATACTGAAATGTGTAAATTTATTCATATTTTACGAATGCATCCATGGCGCAACGCTTGGAGACCGATGGAACATCGAAAAATTGATACCCGGCAATACCGGTACAGCCCTCTGACCAGATACTCCCGAAATCTTCTGAAAAAGGTGAACCGCGTCCTCGACGAGTACAAGTTCCTTACGGATGAGGACCGGGTCTGCGTGGCGGTTTCGGGCGGCAAGGACAGTCTTTCGCTCCTGCATCTTCTGCTGGAGCACCGCCGGTTCTATAACGGAAAGTATGCCGTCGGTGCGGTGCACGTTGTCTCCGATTTCGCTCCAAATGCGTCGGAAATACGGGATTACATCGCCTCGTTCTGCGATTCCCTGGGCGTTCCCTGCGCCTTCCCGGAGATGTCGGTCACCACCGACCGGGAAGGGAATCCCGCTGACCCCTCCTGCTTCTGGTGCGCCTGGAAGCGCCGCTCCACGCTGTTTGAACACACGGTCGCCAACGGCTACACCAAGCTCGCACTGGGGCATCACGCCGACGATGTGGCGGAAACCACTCTCCTCAATCTCATCTATCACGGCACGCTGGAAACCATGCTTCCGGGGCGGATTTTCTTCGACGGCAAGTTCATGCTCATCCGCCCGCTTTTCTATGTCAAAGAGAAGGATCTCGCTCAGTATTCCCGCATGGCCGGGTTTCGCACTTCGACCTGCATCTGCCCGAATGCAGACACGAGCAAGCGCAAACGCATGAAGGACTTCGTCCGCGAGCTGAAGGGAGAATCCAAGCTTCTCCATGAGAACCTCTGGCGCGCCGCCCGTCTCTGGTGGAACGCGTTCGGCGATCATCCGCTGCACAGCGAGCGGCCCCGCAAGAGCGGGGAAACGCCGCCCGGAGATGGTGCGGAAGAAATGCCGGCCATCTGAAATCTCGCTGTTGACATAATGTTTCGTTCGATACATATTATATGTTGTGTGGTATTATTTCAAATACACAATATGTTGTGTTTGCTCTGGGCGGGAGGAAGACATGAAACGGTACGGCATGGTGCTCAGGCTGAAACCCGGTGCCCTAGAAGAGTACAAGCGTCTCCACGCCTCGGTGTGGCCCACGGTGCTCAAGACCATCAGCGACTGCAGCATCCGCAACTACTCCATCTATCACAAGGACGGGTTCCTCTTCAGCTACTTCGAGTACGTGGGGGAGGATTTCGCCTCTGACATGAAGAAGATGGCCGATGATCCCGAAACCCAGCGCTGGTGGTCGGTCTGCACACCGCTCCAGGAACCCCTTGAAACCCGCGGGGAAGGGGAGTGGTGGGCGGAAATGGAAGAGGTGTTCCACACGGATTGATTCCGGCTTCTGACCATGAACGTGGCAGCAGGGAAGAAGTTCATGGCACCGCACCGGAGCTTTTTCCCGGTTGGCGGCAAGCGGCAGGAGTGGTGTTTCGCTGTGGAAGCGATGGATAACCGTCGTGGAAAGGATCGTGCCATGAGACGATGTCCCATGCTCCTGCTTTTCCTGTTGCTCGGGTGGGCCTGCGCCTCCGGGACGGGCACCCCGTCTCCTGGGAAAAACGATAGTGCCGTCGGGATAAGGCCCTGCCCCCAAAACCCCCGCTACTGGCAGTACAAGGGCAAGCCGGTGATGCTGATCGGCGGCAGCCGGGAAGACAATCTGTTCCAGATCCCCGATCTGGAAGAACACCTCGATTCGCTCGCGGGTGTCGGCGGGAATTACATCAGGAACACCATGAGTTCACGGGATTCTGCCAATGTCTGGCCGTTTCACCGGCGGGCGGACGGCAAGTATGATCTCGACCGGCTCAGTGACGAGTATTTCCGGCGCTTCGAAAACCTGTTGCGCCTGACCTCCAGCCGGGATATCATTGTCCAGCTCGAATTGTGGGACCGCTTTGACTTTGCCCGGGAACCGTGGCTCGAGAATTCCTATCGTCCGGCCAACAACGTCAACTACACATCTGAAAAGAGCGGGCTGGCAAACGAGTATCCCCGGCATCCTGGGCAGAACGACAATCCGTTTTTCCGTTCGGTTCCCGAGAACGGGAACAACGAACTACTGCTGAAGTACCAGCGGGCCCAAGTAGATCGGATGCTGGAAATATCCCTTCGGTATCCCAACGTGCTTTACACCATGGATAATGAGACCAACGGAACCCCCGAGTGGGGGGCCTACTGGTCTGACTACATCAGGCGGAAGGCAGCCGAAGCCGGAGTCGATATATTTACTACCGAGATGTGGGATGCCTGGGACCTCACGAGCGAAGAGCATCGCCGGACGCTCGACCATCCGGAACGCTATGCTTTCGCCGATATCTCCCAGAATAATCACAACACCGGCCAGAAGCACTGGGACAATCTCCAGTGGGTACGAATGTATACGGCGGAAAAACTTCGTCCGCTGAATCAGGTCAAGATATACGGCGCCGATACTGGACGGTACGGGACCGACCGTGACGGTATCGAGCGTTTCTGGCGCGGTATCATCGGCGGCGGTGCATCGGTGCGGTTCCACCGGCCCACTTCCGGGCTCGGTCTCGGCGAATCTGCCCGGGCTTGTATCCGGAGCGCCCGGATGTTTTTGGCGGAATTCGATATCTTCTCCGCGGTTCCCGATGCGGAAAGCCGCCTTCTTTCCGGCCGTAGCGATGATGAAGCGTACCTGACCGCGGTTCCCGGGGAGCGGTACGCGCTCTACTTCCCCGAGGGCGGCTCCGTACGGTTGGACCTTCGGGATGCCGGGGGCGACTTTTCGGTGAAGTGGCTCGATATACGGAGCAGCCGTTGGCATGACGCCCCGAAAGTGCGGGGCGGCGGATTTGCCGCTCTCGACGCGCCGGGGAATGGACATTGGGCTGTGGTAATACGATAAGTTGCCGTACCTGACGAATGTGAAGAAGACTACATGCTTTTATCCTTTCCGCCGGTGCTTGTGGTTCCGCACACGGTCGCTATCAAACGCTTATGGAGATCCCGTATGGTGCTGCGGTCCTTGCTTTCCTGGATGTCTGGTGCCGTTCTTGTTCTCTCACTCTCCGGATGCGGGGATTCGGACTCCCCGACCGGTCCCGGCGATTCTCAAACCGGAGGCAATATTCCCACTGCGCCGAGCGGGCTGCAGAAGCGGATTCTGTCTTCCACGCAGCTTGAGCTGAGCTGGCAGGACAATTCGAGCGACGAACTTGGCTTCATCATAGAATGGAAAGAACCAAACGGTGTGTTCGCACCGGTGGACACGGTGGGAAGCAATACTACCTCCTGTGTCATTACCGTGACACCGCCGGCGGGGAAGCCCGCAGCGCCTGGAACGATTATTCCCGGTCTCAACGGGGAATACCAGGTCATCAGCTATAATAGCGGCGGACATTCCGCACCCTCGGAGATCCTGGTGCTGAACCTTGACGATCCCTGGTACCGTATTCTCTGGGTATCGCCGCATCTCCGGGGAATTTACTACGGCCCGGGAACCGGCGATGAGGGCCAGGAAATCTCCAACGACCGGGATTACGATTTCACCAACAATTCCTCCGAATGCCACGATTTTCTCACCGTCGAGGATGTGGTTTCTTTCGCGGCTCACCTGAGCGGCGGTATGCTGTATTTCACGCTGCAGTACGATATTTTTCAGTCATATACCTGGCGGCTCTACAGCGCCCCCCGAGTAGAGGCCTGGTGGGACGAGGATGAGTATTTTGGAGAAGAATCCGAGCATACTCTCCCTTCCGCTGCTGTTACCGTCAGTTCGCAACCCGGCGATCCCGACGTGTCCCACTCCACCGTACCCACCAGCGTAATCACCCTGTCATTCGACGAGAATGTTGAGTACAGCTACAAAGAAAGCCGCGTGCTGATTCTCTCCGGTTCGAGTGTCCGGTTTGAGGTGCAGCATCTGAACGAAAGGTGGTGAGCGTTTCCAGCAATGCGGTAAACGTGCCGCACGTTATCTGCTGCGGAGCGATTTCACCTATCGTGGAAAGAAATCACGGTGCGCTGCATCGAAAAAAAGGGAATATCACATGTACAAGCGAATGTCCGCGTATTTGTTCTGCTTTCTGATGCTTTTGGTTGCACTCTCCGGGTGCGGCGATTCTGACTCTCCGACCGGACCCGGAGGAGACCAGTCCGGCGGAAACGGCCCCGCCGCGCCGGGCAATGTCCGGAAGACCGCCATATCCGCCACCAGGCTGGAACTGAGCTGGGAGGACAAATCCACGGATGAACTCGGATTCATCATCGAGCAGAAAGCTACCGGGAAGAGCGCGTTTGCGGTCATTGACACTGTCGGGCCGAACGTGACGACCTATGTCATGAAGGCGACGCCCGAGCTTCCAAAAGCCGCCGCGCCCGCCACGGTAGTTCGCGGGCTCGACGGGGAATTCCGCGTGGTGAGTTATAATGTGGGGGGCAGAACCCCCTCCGAGCCGATTGTTGTCGATATCGGCGATCTCTGGTACCGGATAATCTGGGTCTCGCTGAATATCCAGGGTGTTCATGTCCAGGACCCCGGGGAAGAGAATACGTTTGACGTCGTCGAGAACTACGACTTTTCGAACAACACCTCCTGCCTTTCCACGTTTCTCTCCATGTACGATGAAATATTCTTCGGGGCACAGGTCACGTCCGGAACCGTTTACTTCTTCGAGCTGGAGTTCACACCGTTTACCGACCGCACCTGGGAATTGATGTCCAATCCGGTTATCGAGGCCTGGTGGGATGACGGCGACATGACGGACGATGACTTTTCCTGGTCGGAACTCGGCCGGGACGATTTCACCGTCCGCACCGTGCCGGGAGTACAGGGAGAGTCCCATTCCACCGTTCCCACCAGTGTTGTGACGATCGAGTTCAACAACGACACGAGCTACAGCCATCAGGACAATACGGTCACCATATACAAGGGCTCCGTGGTCCGTTTCGAAGTCCAGCACCTGAACGAGCAGTGGTGAGGGTGCGGAAGGAACGGAAATCCGACCCAAACGTCATATATTAGCGTAATTTATGCATGATATTCTTTCCATTTCCGGAGGCGTGTGTGTCTGGTACGAGCAGGAAAAATAAAAGTATTCCCGTGTCGGGCGATATCGTCCGTGAATCGGAGGGGCCGGTGTCTCTCGCGCCGCTCCGGCTTTCAGAAAATGCGCTGACCGTGCTCCGGGCTCGGTACCTGAAGAAGGACGAGCAGGGCGCTCCGGTGGAGGAGCCGAACGACATGTTCCTCCGGGTGGCCCGGGAAATCGCCCGCGCCGAGGAGCTGTTCGGGAACGGCGACGAGACGGAGCGCGTGGCGGCGCTGTTTTACAATCTCATGGTTTCCGGGGAGTTCATGCCCAATTCCCCCACGCTCATGAACGCCGGGCGGGATCTGGGCCAGCTTTCCGCCTGTTTCGTGCTGCCGGTCGAGGATTCCATGGATTCGATTTTCCAGTCGCTCAAGGATGCGGCGCTTATCCACAAGAGCGGCGGCGGCACGGGATTTTCCTTCTCGCGGCTGCGTCCCCAGAACGACATGGTGCACTCCACCCAGGGGATTTCCAGCGGTCCCATCTCCTTCATGACCGTTTACAACGCCGCCACGGAGACCATCAAGCAGGGCGGTACCCGCCGCGGGGCCAATATGGGCATTCTCCGGGTGGACCATCCCGACATCCGGGAGTTCATCACCTGCAAGCGTGATACCACCCGGCTCACCAATTTCAATATCTCCGTGGCGCTTACGGATGAATTCATGGAAGCGGTGGAGGCGGACAGCGAGTACAACATCCGCAATCCCCGCACCGGTGAAACGGCGCGGACTGAGCGCGCCCGGGATATTTTCGGTCTCATCGTGGAGAATGCCCATGCCACCGGGGAGCCGGGGATCATCTTCATCGATCGCATCAACGAAAAGAATCCCATTCCCGCGGCCGGTCCCATCGAGTCCACCAATCCCTGCGGAGAACAGCCCCTGCTTCCCTACGAGTCCTGCAATTTGGGTTCGGTCAATCTTTCCCGAATGGTGAGCCGTGATCCCGGAAAACCCGCGGTAGACTGGGACAGGTTGGGCAGGACAGTGCATCTCGCGGTGCGTTTTCTCGATAATGTCATTGAGGTAAACCGGTATCCGCTTCCCCGAATTGAGGAGGAGACCAAACGAAACCGAAAGATCGGTCTCGGGGTGATGGGATTCGCCGACCTGCTCATTCAGCTCGGCATCCCGTACGATTCGGAAGAGAGCGAGGGGATGGCGGAGGAGATCATGGCCTTTGTGGACCGTGAGTCCAAGGCCGAATCCGTCCACCTGGCCGAACTGCGCGGTCCGTTTCCCCGATTTGCGGGGAGCGTATACGACCGTCCCGGGGCAAAGCCGATCCGGAATGCCACAACCACCACCATCGCACCCACCGGAACCATCAGCATCATCGCTTCCTGCTCCAGTGGCATCGAGCCGGTATTTGCTCTTGCCTACCGCCGGAATGTGCTGGACGGCAAGGGGCTGGTCGAATTCCATCCGCTCTTCCGGGAGATCGGCGAGCGGGAAGGGTTTCTCACGGATGAGGTTCGCACCCTGGTGGTCTGCTCTCCCACCATCGGCGTGATTGATGCGATTCCGGAACCGGTCCGGCGGGTATTCCGCACGGCGCACGATATCGCCGTGGATTGGCACATCCGCATTCAGGCGGCGTTTCAGCGCCATACCGACAATGCGGTTTCCAAAACGGTCAACTTCCCTGGCGAGGCGAACGTGGAAGATGTGGCCCGGGCATATCATCTGGCCTTCCATTCCGGTCTGAAAGGAATTACCATTTATCGTGATGGCTCGCGGGAGCATCAGGTGCTCACGGTTGGACCCTCCGCCGGGGGAGATGGTGGGGGCCATCCGCACATCAAGCCGAGGCCCCGTCCCGCGCTGACCACCGGAACCACAGAAAAGCTGCAGACCGGTTGCGGCAATCTTTATGTGACGGTAAATCGCGACAGTGAAGGGCTCTGCGAGGTATTCTGTCAGATGGGACGGTCCGGCGGATGCACCTCCAGCCAGTCGGAGGCCATCAGTCGCCTGATCTCCCTCGCCCTGCGGAGCGGGGTGAATCTGGACGAGATAGTCTCTCAGCTCAAAGGGATTCGTTGTCCCTCCCCCATCTGGCAAAACGGCCGGCTTATTCTATCCTGCTCGGACGCCATGGCCACGGCGCTATCCCGCTATCTCGGGAACGATGCCGCCGAGGACGATCAAATGACGGAGATTCCGGTGTATTCCAAATCGGAGGATCTCTCCGGCCTGAAACGGACGCTGAACGGGAAAAGCGGAGTGCGCGGGGAGATGGCGGGGGTCTGTCCCGACTGCGGCGGAGTGATGGAGAGTGCAGAAGGCTGTCTCGTCTGCCGGGTGTGCGGATTTTCCAAGTGCGGGTGAACCATCCGGAGAGAGATTTCGGCAGATACCGAACGGGCGGGCAGTTGTCCGCCCGTTCGGCTTTCGGGAAAGGCCGGATGCGGTCGGGGCGGCATTATTGTGCCAGGGGCGATACATTGAAGGTTTGTCCACGGGAGCCGGGGAGTGGAATCCGGAATGGGAACGACGCTGACTCCCCCCGGTATCCGGGACAATCCCGGCGTACAGTCCGTTTGCCCACCAGAATTCCAGCCATTTTCAGCTTGCGGCATTAGCCCGCCGGGACAACACAACGCTTCAAATTCACGTGGCTTTTTTCGTTTTTCCCCCTATCTTACCAGTATTGCTTCTTTTAATCCGGGAAGTTCCGCCGGCTAACGCGGAGGGGGGAGTATGCAGAAGGTCATAACGGCAATCGGGATGCTGGCTTTCGTGTTTTGTACCGGAGTAAACCCGGGACAAACCGCCGAGCCCGACATGCGGGTGGGAGTGGGAGAAACGGTAATCACTCCGGGGGAGAACATGCAGATGGCCGGGTTTGCCCGCAGCCAGGTGTCAACCGGAGTGCACGACCATCTGTATGCCCGGAGTCTCGCCATCGAGGGCGGAGATGGTACCGAAGTGGTGCTGATGACCGTGGCGCTGGTCGGAATGAACGAAGCTTTCTGCAAGCGCATTCGTGACGGCATCACCGCAAAAACCGGAATCCCGGGCGATCATATCGTCATCTCCTGCACCCATACCCATTCCGGGCCGAGTGCGGGCCGTTCCTCCGACCCGAGCGCGGATTCTCCGGCTGCCCGCGCCTATGGAGATTTCCTGGTTGAGCGCTGCATTGAAAGCGCACTGCAGGCGTGGGAGTCCCGGGTTCCGGGGCGGATCGGCATAGCCTCCACGGAAGTGTTTGAACTTGGCAGAAACCGGCGGCGTCTCCTGTATGGCGGTGTGCATCCGGACCCGGAAGTGGCGGTCATCAGGATCGAGGATGCGCGCGGCCGGCTTATTGGTGTTGCGTTCAACTACGGCTGCCATCCTTCCGGGATGGATTTCCGCAATACGCTCTTTTCCGAGGATTGGCCCTTCTATGCCATTCGGGGAATCAAGGAGCAACTCGGCGATCAGGTATGGGTGGCCTATTATCAGGGAGCCGAAGGAAATATCAACGTTGGGTATACCGCCGAGCTTTCCGCCGTGGGTGCGGAAATGCCGGTGCGCACATACTGGTACATTGAAAAGAAGGGCGTGCAGATGGCCAGGGCGGTGCTCGAAGCGCTTCCCCAGATCGAGACCGGGGCGAATCTGGAAGTGGAAATTCAGCGGGACCGGTTCGACTATCCTTTGCGGGAATCCTATCCGATAACCCTTCAGCAGGCCGAACGGGAAGCCAAAGCCGCACAATCCAGACTCGCAGCGTTGGAAAAGGCTCCCGAATATCAGGGGACCCGCACCCTGGACCGGGCTCGGGTTGATGTGTTTTCCACAAGCCAGCGGCTCAGCGCTGCCAATCGTTTTTACGAGGCAGACGAACGTCCGCTCACCCGGAGCCTTGAACAGCAGGCGGTACGCATCGGCGACGCGGTGTTCGTGACCTTTCCGGGAGAACTGTTTTCAGAGATCGGGCTCGCCATCAAGAACCGGTCCCCGCTGGAGAAAACATTCGTCATCGGGGTGACCTGCGGCCCCGGAGGATATCTGCCCGCCGCGAAGGAGTTTATCGACGGTGATTACGAGATCGATGGTTCCGCGTACAGCCCGAAAACCGAAGCATTCTGCATCTCTTCCTCACTGAAGCTCATCGACAGAGTTGTCCGCCGAACCGGGGCCGCTAAGGAGGAGTGACGCTTTGGCGCCTGTCGCTGGAATCCGACGGGTCCGGGAGTAACCGCTGTCATACGGACCTGGAGCAGCCACACTGGACGAGGCTATTCAGGGAAAGCTCCGGAATGATGACCGAATTATGCAAACAGAAGGACGTTCAATGTTGGACAGGACTGAATGCAATCTTATCAGGCCCAATATCGTCCTGACCGGAATGCCCGGCGCCGGTAAGTCCACGGTCGGGGTGGTACTCGCGAAAGAGTTCTGTCTTTCCTTTGTGGACACGGACATTCTCATTCAGCAGGCCGAGGGAAAGTCGCTCCAGGAGATCATCGACCGGAATGGAATCGAATACTTCCTCGCGCTGGAGGAACGGTATGTCACCGGGCTGCAGGTGCAGGGTGCGGTGATTGCTCCGGGGGGAAGCGTGGTACTGAGCGCCGCATGTATGAAATCCCTCCGGGAGCACGGTATTATCGTGTTTCTCGATGTTCCGATCGAGATGATCCGGATGCGAATCGACGAATACAGCCGGGGCATCGTGAAACGTCCCGGAAACTCCCTGGACGACATCTGGCGGCTTCGGGAGCCGCTCTACAGGGCTACCGCCGATATCACCGTGGACTGCCGTATCCTGAGCCAGACCGAGACGGCAAATCTGATCGCCCGGGAACTTCGCCAGAACTGGCCTCGCCGCACCTTTCCCCCTCATGAAATGGTGGGGCCGGACTCTGCCGATCTGGGACAGTCCGGGGTGTAGCGTTATCGGGGATGGCATTGATTTTCGGTCCATCTTCTATCGCAAATCCTTGAGAGCGGTTGGGCAACCGCCAACAAGGCAAGGCCTGCGGCGACCTGCACGACAACGGGGCCGCATTCCGTGGCCGTGTTGAAACAATCGGGGCATCAACGATATACGTTGATGCCCCGATTGTTTATCTGTATGTCAGGACTGGACTATTTCTGGACCTTGCCGAAGGCGTGGTCCAGATCCGCCATGATGTCATCTGGGTCTTCCAGTCCCACGGAGAGCCGGAACAGGTTGTCCAGGATTCCCAGTTCGTACCGTTCCTCACGGGTGCAATTATAATAGGACACCGTGGCGGGGTGAGTAATGAGGGTTTCGCAGCCGCCCAGAGAGGGACCGATGTAGCAGAGCCGCAGGTTGTCCAGCACCGTGCAGGCGTCCTGCAGGTCGCCGTCGAGTTCGAAGGTCACCACCGCGCCGCAGCCCTTCATCTCGCGCCTCGCAACTTCGTGATGGGGGTGGCTTTCCAGCGCGGGGTAGTAGCAGCGTTTGACCCTGGGATGTGCTTCAAGCCAGCGGGCGACCGTTTCGCCGGAACGATTGAGACGCTCCATGCGGATGCTGAAGGTCTTCAGCCCGCGGATGAGCATGTAGGCGCAGTGGGGGTCAATCACTCCGCCCATGATTTTCTGGAAATTGACGATTTCCTGGACGAGCGCCGCGCTGCCGAGGACCACTCCGGCTAGAATGTCATTGTGTCCGGCGAGATACTTGGTCGCACTGTGGATTACGATGTCCGCGCCGAGTTCCAGCGGACGCTGGTTGAAGGGCGTGGCGAAGGTGGAGTCCGAAACCACGAGGAGTTCCGGGTGGCGTGCCTTGATATCCCGCAACCGGGAGAAATCCATGATATTCAGGTAAGGGTTGGTCGGGCTTTCGCTGAAAAAGAGGCGTGTATTCGGACGGATGGCATCCTCGATAGCCGCATAGTCGTCCATGCCCACCACGGTGCACTCGATTCCCCACTTCGGCAGCCAGTTCTTGCAGAAGGTGAGCGTTTTGCCATAGGCATCGTCGGTGATGACCATGTGGTCGCCGGCCTTGAGGATCGCCAGAAGCGTGTTGATGATGGCGCTCATTCCGGAAGCGAAAAGCACCGCGGATTCCGCGCCTTCCAGCTTGGCCAGTTTGTTTTCCGCCGCCCGCTGGGTGGGATTGCCGTAACGGCCGTACTCGTACCGGAAATGCTCTCCCTTGGTGTAGCGGCGGATTTCTTCCGAGTTCCGGAAAACGAAGGTGGATGACTGAATTATGGGGGTTGTAACCGAATCGTGTGCTTTGAACCGGTCTTCCCCGGCGTGCACGCAATCGGTGGAAATATCGCGTTTTTGCTCCATGAATACTCTCCTGCCATCGCTGAGAACCGAATTTCCGGTGGTGATTCAAAATATAAAACAAATATTCAATAAAATAAAGGGGATTGTTCGTTTCTCTCCCCGGAATCAACCGGGGAAAGAGGAAAAGGTTGGTGCTTCGCAGATTTGTGGGTAAACGAGTGATGAAAGAAGGTACCAGGAGCCATGTATCAGGAGTCAGGAGAAGGGGACCGGCTGCCCATGCCGGAGCCTACGATTCAGGGCAGGCGAGGTATGCCTCGCCCCTACGGTCTTTCCCTTTGTGGCTTTGCCGCCGGTGTTTTCCCGTATTTCACCGGAACGCCACAGAACGACGGAAAGGCCGCTCTGTGGTGTTCCGCCGTAAGGGCCGGGACTACATTTTCCCCGTCCGGAACATGGTGAGAAAGCAGAATGTTACGAGGCTGAGAATCGCACCCCAGGATAAGGAGATCAGAATCCATCCGCTGATGCTCATGATGTCAGCTCCCTGTCGATTTCGTTGTCAACGTCCGGAAGTTCACGTCCCTGCCAGGCAAGATATACGAGTGCGCTCAGGGTGAGAACGAACCCGGCCAGAAAAATGCGGGTGCCGATCACCCAAATCCGGTTTTCCGGAGCGACTCCGCTCATGCTCAGGGTGGGGATGGCCATCTGCACGGTCCAGGAGACGAGGAGGATGATGAGGAATGCGGACGTGACGTATTTGATGATGAATTTGAAAATGGAGGGCACCCGGATGTCCGCCCCGAAATGGGTTTCCTTCCAGGCGCGGTCGATGCCGAATATCCAGCCGAAGATGATGACCTCGGCGGTGGCGAAGAGAACCAGCCCGAAGGTACCTCCCCAGAAGTCCATTTCGTCCATGACTCCGTGGGCGATGCCGAAAATCACCCCGTGGCAGGCCAGGAAGGTGAAGACCAGAATGGCGAGGACCGATTTGTCCCGGCCGAGCCGGAACTCGTCATCCACAAACGCCACCGCGGGCTGGAGCATGGACACCGAGGAGGTGATTCCGGCGATGAAAAGCATGGCGAACCACAGGAACGCGAAAAGACCGCCGAATTGCATATGGGCGAAAATCTGGGGCATGGTGACGAACCCGAGATTGAACGCGCCGCCGTTGGCCACCTCGGAAAGGCCACCCGGGCCCATGAACACGTAAGCGGCGGGAATGACAATGGAACCGCCGATGATGACCTCGGCGAACTCGTTCAGGCTCACCGAGGTGAGACCGTTGAGCGCCACGTCGTCCTTCCGGTTCAGATAGCTGGCGTAGGTGAGGATGATACCCTGACCGATGGAGAGGGTGAAGAACACCTGTCCCGCCGCGGCCATCCAGACTTTGCTGTTTTTCAGCGCTGAAAAATCGGGGTTCCAGAGGAATCCGAAGCCGTTGGCGATGTTCCAGCCGGGATGGTCGGCGAGCGGATTGCCCAGGGTGACCACCCGGACCATGATGATGACGCCCAGGAAGAGCAGGATGGGCATGGCGATCTTGGAAAAGATCTCGATGCCGCTCCGTACGCCTTTGTAAATGATGAAAAAGTTCAGGGTAAACGTGACAAGAAAACAGATATACGCCGGAGCGATGCTCCCGAACCAGGAATTCTGCGTCACGCCCTGATAGGCGAGGAGGAAATCCTGCATGGCCGAACCCTCGGCGGCGGCTTCCATGAGCGCCCCGAACACGGACTGAATCGCGAACCCCAGCAGCCAGGATTCCACATAGGTATAGTAGATGAATACCACCACCGGAACGAAGATGCCCACCACGCCGAAATACTTGAGGAAATGGTTGCGGGTGGCCACCGCGAAAATGGAGGGCGCGGTGCCGTAGCCGTGCATGCCGCCGTACCGCCCGAGCGTCCACTCGATGAGCATGAGCGGGAACCCGAGGAGCAGGAGCGAGACGAAGTAGGGGATCATGAACGCTCCCCCGCCGTTCTGCGCCGCCTGCACGGGGAAGCGGAGGAAATTGCCGAGCCCGACCGCCGAACCCGCGACCGCCAGGATCACCCCCAGCCGCGAACCCCACGCCTCCCGGTTCGATGGTAACGCCATCATCCCTCCATACGCGAAAAATGAGCCGGTTGATTCAGATATTAGGTCGAAGATACGGAAGCGGGGGGTATTTATCAAGTATGAATGTGCGGAGATTTCCTCCTGCCGGGGAAGGTCGGACATGACGTTACGCTGGATTGAGTACGGCGGGTGTCCGAAACCGGACAATCGGGTGTCCGGAACCGGACGACTCCGGGTGCAATAATGCGGTTTGATGCGCTAATGCGCTGCAGAACGGCAATGTACTGCTTCTGGCATATGAATTGCTCTGTTACACGGGTGAATGGTGAGGCTGAACGGACGCAGGCCGCAGATGTGCCAAAATGAATAGAGGGGAACCGTATATGGATAAAAAAGCAAGCACAGCGTTGGCAATCGGCCTGCTTGTTATCATGTCTTTTGACGCTCCCCATCGGTGTATGGGTCAGGAATACCATGAAAAAGGCGGATACCGCCTGACTATGTCGCACTATGATGGTGCATTTGTCGAAGGGTTCGACGTGAATGGCATGGCAAAGGTGCTCTTGCCCGGCTTTCGCATGGACTTTCAGCTTGCCATCCGGTATTATGGAATACTGTATTCCTTTATCCGGGAAACTGATAACAGACGGTGTTTGAGGCAGAGGAAGCAGCTCTGGATTGTCTGAATTCCATGGACGGCCGGTTTGCGGAAGGCCCTGTTCGTGGTGAATGGATCGGCGATAATTGCTGGAAATACGAGATTGGTATGGGGAGTGAAAAAAGAGTAACTGATGTTGCATTTGTACGCAAGAACGTATTTGTTGCAATATCAGTCAAGCATGATGCCGACCTCTCTTCTGAGCTCATTGAATTGGGCAAGTCAATAGATGCAGCCATCATACATGGGGCATCGTTTGTTTCCGTCTCTGACAAACCTCTGCCCCCCGTTGTTATATCGGCATCTGTATCGAGTGCGGCACTCCGGGAAGGTGAAGCCGCGAGCTTGTATGTACACGCAAGTGACCCGAGGGGGCTGGGACTGTCTTTCCAGGGGGATTTTCCCGGACGAGTATCAATGGATGAGAACTCATTCATAATTGAGTACTCCAAGAGTCAGATTCCCCTTCAATACTTTGGGACAACTCAGACTTTCAATGTCTGGGTTGTCAACGAGGAAAATTTCTTTTCCCTGAAAAAAGAATTCCAAGTTACCTTTTTAGCCCCCTCCGCGGTGCACGATGAAGACACCGCCGCGGAGGTTCCCCGAGTCTTCACCCTCTCTCAGAACGTCCCGAACCCGTTCAATCCCTCCACGGTGATCGGGTTTACGCTCGCCCGTCCCGCACGGGTCCGGCTCGGGGTGTACGCCGCCGATGGTCGGAAGGTGCGTGAGCTTGCCGCCGGGGAGTTTCCCGCCGGGAGGCATTCGGTTACTTGGGATGGCCGGGACGACACCGGGAACCCCGTGGCCTCGGGGGTGTACCTTTCCCGGATGGAAGCGGTGGGGCGTGTCGAGGCCAGGAAGATGCTGTTGGTGCGGTGATATGGACAATCCATGAAATCGATAAAAAACGAAATAGTACTTGACAGGCGGTTTTTTTTTTGCACTATCATGGAATAACGACCATATTTCACGTGTCAGGCCGGATTGTCGCGGGAAGGAGTTCGCTCCATGATGCGTAGGGGACTGTTGTACACGTTGGTTATGATGGCTTACCCCATTGCCGCACTTGCGGCGGAACTCCCCCGTATCCCGCTTTTTGAGGGAGAAAACCGGATAGTGCTCGCACTGGACAACCGTACCGGAGCGGACCTCTCCGCGGTGAGCGTTTTCGTAGACGATTCGGCGCTTCCCTCCTGGCTGACCGTGCGGAGCGGGGATGATGCGGTTTCCTCTCCGGCGGAGGGAGCGGACGCCGGGAAGCTCGTTATCCGGATCACCCTGACCGGCGCGCCACCGGACGCCGAAGTGGCGATCCCGCTCACCTTCCGGGATGCGGGCGGCGGTTCCTGGAGCCATACGCTTCCCATCCGGGCGGTCGAAGCGAAACCTGTTGCCGACGCCCTCCTCGGGAACTATCCCAATCCGTTCAATCCATCCACCACGATTGCCTACTCGCTCGCCGAATCCCGCCCCGCCTCGATCACGATCCACAACACCCTCGGGCAGACCGTTCGCACCCTCCGGGACATTCCCCGGAGCGCGGGCCGTCACGCCGTGCTCTGGGACGGCCGGGACGACTCCGGGCGGCCGGTGTCCAGCGGGGTCTACTACGGCGTGGTCCGGGCGGGTGCGTTCCGGCAATCCATCAAGATGCTCTTCATGCAATAGGGGGAGGCGATGCGGAATCACGGAAAATGTCTGGCGCTGGCGTTGACGGCGGGATTGTGCATGACGGCTTTTGGTCTGCTCCGGGTCTCCGGAGATGACACGGTCCGGGCCGAACCAGCGACCGGACTGGAGGTGATCGTTCCCCTCGGGGAGCCCGACCGGAGCGTTCTCGCCGAGGGAGACACCCTGCGGGCCCGGTTCAAATTCAGGGAAGCCATCGAGGCGTACATGGAGGTTCTGAACACCCCGAACCTCGATAAGCGCGTCCGGGCCGAGGCGGAGTATAACATCGGGATGTCCCGCACCTGGCTGGGGGAGTATGAGGAGGCGAAGAGGGTATTCATGGGTATGCTCGAACGATATTCGGACGACCCGAACGCGGTGGGGTACGCCCAGTTCTGTCTGGCCTGGATCGAGGTGCAGGAGGGGAAGTACACGGAGGCGATTTCCCGGCTGGAAGCCTCGCTGGCCAAGGGGGCCATCACCGACCGGGAACTGGCGGCCCGGACACGGTACCTGATCGGGAGGACGCACCTGCTCTTTCTGAACGACCCGGACCGGGCGCGGACGGAATTTCTGAAGGTATTATCGTCTTACCCCGACACCAGAACAGCGGAGCATCCTTTGATTGTACGATGCCGAGGGAACTGAATCAGGGACGAAACTCCTCGAATGCGGAGCTTAAGATGCGGACACTTCTCTGTGGAATAGCGGTATGTCTGGCCGGACTTGTATTGGGAACGCCGCTGGCGTATCCCTGGGATTATCCCCTGGATGTATGCCCGGAAGCGATACGTTTCAACCATAATACCGCTTCGGGTGCAAACGATGCGCTGACCATCCGGCGGGACAATGGGGTGACCATTGTTACCGCGCCTGAGTACAGCAATCTGACCTCTCCGGCGCGACGGGACAGTATTGCGTATGCCCTCGATTCGACCAGCCAGACAGTCTTGGCGGTATTCTCCTGTTTTGGAGATATGCTGGACAACTGCGTCATTGACGCTCAATGCACCACCGACAACTTTTTTGGTTTGTCAAGCAGGCTGGTATCCTTCAACGGGAGTGCTTTCTCCATTGAAGATACGGGCAATCCGACGAATTACGTGACCCTCAGCAAAGCAACGGGAAGTTCCCTGCCGTCAGCGGTGGGACGGTATACTTTTTCCTGGCAGTGGAGAGTGTCCGCCGTTGAAGGGCAGACTCTTCCAACTCCGGTAATCGTCGCAACAACGAGGCATGGCTATTATGGCCTTCTGAGTGTTCCGAAAGAACCTATGACGCAACCCTGGATAGAGGTTTTAGAAAATGCCTGTATTTGGGCCGCCAATTCTATGACAGAGGAGGGTGTTGTCTATGGAATTACATGTGGTGCATATAATAGTAATTTTAAGAATTATTGGTGGTCACCTTACTCCCATGTGTCTGGTCAAGAATTATATCTGACAAATCTTCTTGCTGATACATGGGCAGATTGTCAAGATATGGCTGCCATTGTGCAAGTATACTCAAATGCTCTTGGAGTGAGCTATTATGATGTAAAATACGGACGGATTAATGGCCCATTCACAACAAAAGTTATTGACCCAATGGGCAATCCTGACTGGCAGTCAATCCCCACATGGGTATTTCATCAGGTGGGCTGGTACGGAAGTTATTTGTCAACTAACGCTGTATATGATGCCTGCATCCGTGTCGATCAAACGAACCCGAGAATACCCACCGCAGAAAATGTTAATGGTGAGTACAGGGATAGTGTTTATGATTCAGGAACATGGGTTTTTAACGGAACTGGATATATCACCTTTGTTCGATAAAAGCTGGAGGAAAGTATGTCGAAACACCTTTCGCTGGCTTTTCTGATGTTTTTCCTTCTCAGTTCATCGGGTATATCTCAATCCTTTTCAGATATTGTGATTAATTCCGATGATGTTCCCGGGCTTGTCCTTCGGAAGCAGAGTGGCTTTTTTATCGATACGGCGCCGGGCAGGAGGATCGAGACCCTTGCACAGTCGTGGAGCAAACCGGGACAAGAGAATGACTATGTGTGGGTAAATTATGGGATATTTGCCACAAGTTGGGACGCATATCAGGGGATGGTGTTCAGTAAGGGAAACGGAAGTATACCTTCCGGTTACGGCAGTCCATCCGGTTCCATTATTGGCGATCATTCCTGGTTTCCCAATCCGGGGTATAGCGTTGACTTCGTTCGTGGAAACGTCGGAATACAAATGCAGGTTTTTGAAAGCGACAGGATGAAACGATTGGCGGTGATAGAAGAAATATCCAGGGTGATTCTTGACAGAATCGAGAAAAGCTTGCCCCCTGAAATTGTTGAATCCGAAGCGAGAGCGGCGGATAGCCAGGTTGCCCTCGAGCGGTATGAAGATATTCTTGCAACCGAGGGTCTTTTACAGGGGTATACGGCATCAGCAATGGAAAATTCTCCCTGGTTCCTTGATTCCGGTGCTTTTATTCTGGGGCGCAGAACAGAATGGCAAAATGATCAGGACATCGTGGTCGGCATCGATATCGCTGAATATGAAGGGGATGAAACGGCGGAAAACGCACTCAGGATTCGGTTGAAGGATACCCGCTATATCATTTCCAATGAGTCCATTTCATGGTTTAACATAAATTCTCCAGACTCCGTGGATTCGCTGGCGGGTTTATGGACCATGGCGCAATTCCGTCCCGCATTTCTGATGGGGATTTCCAGGCAAGGGAGATACACCGTCCATGTATACCAATACGCACCAACCGGATTGGATACGGCTCCATTCACTGATGTGTTGAAACTGATCTCGAGACGTCTTTCTTTTTAGCCCCCTCCGCGGTGCATGATGAAGACGCCGCCGCGGAGGTTCCCCGAGTCTTCACCCTCTCGCAGAACGTCCCGAACCCGTTCAATCCCTCGACGGTGATCGGGTTTGCGCTCGCCCGTCCCGCACGGGTACGGCTCGGGGTGTACGCCGCCGATGGCCGGAAGGTGCGGGAACTGGCTTCCGGGGAGTTCCCCGCCGGGAGGCACTCGGTGGCGTGGGACGGCCGGGATGACGCCGGGAACCCCGTGGCTTCGGGGGTGTACCTCTCCCGGATGGAGGCGGAGGGACGGGTCGAGGCCAAAAAGATGCTTTTGGTGCGGTGAGATGGACAATCCATGAAATCGATAAAATACAAAATAGTACTTGAAAAACTGTCTTATTATACACTATCTGGAATAACGACCATATTTCACGTATCAGGCCTGATGATCGCGGAAAGGAGTACGCTCCATGATGCGTATGGGACTGCTGTACATGTTGGTTATGATTGCTTACCCCATTGCCGCACTTACGGCGGAACTCCCCCGTATTTCGCTTTCCGAGGGAGAAAACCGGATAGTGCTCGCTCTGGACAACCGTACCGGTGCGGACCTCTCCGCGGTGAACGTCTTTGTAGACGATTCGGCGCTTCCCTTTTGGCTGACCGTACGGAGCGGGGATGATGTGGTTTCCTCGCCGGCGGGAGAGTTGGAAGCGGGGAAGCTCACCCTCTCGATCACCCTGACCGGCGCGCCACCGGACGCGGAAGCCGCGATTCCACTCACCTTCCGGGATGCGGGCGGCGGTTCCTGGAGCCATACGCTCCCCCTGCGGGTGAGCGAAGCGAAACCCGTTTCCGACGC
>JAWLHT010000062.1:0-19719 GCA_041690195.1 Candidatus Latescibacterota bacterium | reverse complement strand
ACGCGCCCGCGAAGGGCGCGACGCAGTGACTCTACCCTGAATGAGCTGTATAGCATGTTTCAATCCACGCGCCCGCGAAGGGCGCGACCTTGTGCCGCTTGCTTGTCTCGAACTCATCAACACGTTTCAATCCACGCGCCCGCGAAGGGCGCGACGCTCCGCGTGGTCGGCGATGGAGCCACTATGTACGGTTTCAATCCACGCGCCCGCGAAGGGCGCGACGCTCGGACGGCCGCGACAAAGACACCGCCCAAGTTGTTTCAATCCACGCGCCCGCGAAGGGCGCGACCCGGACTCCTTCGCCGTCTTGGGACACGCCATCGTGTTTCAATCCACGCGCCCGCGAAGGGCGCGACTGCGCTGGCGGCATAAAAACGGCGTGGAGGATCTGTTTCAATCCACGCGCCCGCGAAGGGCGCGACCGTATCATGGCAAACGTATTAAGCAGCAAAGACATACAAGAGCATTTCCGCGAACCGTCCGCGCGCGGGACGCTCCAAAGCCGCCACGAAAAGACATGGCGATGGAACATCCCGGAAGCCACGCCGTTACGCGAATCGCGAACCCCCCGGTATTTCAGTGTCCGCTTGAGGTTCGCGGAAGGCCGGAACGCTATAAAATCAGTGGAGCTTCCGGGTCATACGAAGGCTTCGCTCCGACATGTTCAACCTTCGGACGCCAGTTCTTGCCGAGAAAGTAGAACCGCAGACTGTCCAGGTCCTCGTCGATTTCATCGACAAGCCTTTTTCGAAGCGTCGCCCATTGTACCGGTTCCAGGAGGCACTCGAACACGGAATTCTGCACCCGCTGGCCGTAACTTTCGCATGCTCTGGCCACATGCCGGAGCCGCCGCCGTCCCTTGGCGTTCATCGTATTGACATCATAGGTTATCAACACCATCATGGGCATCATTTCCAGAAAAAAGGTGGATACGCGTCCAAGTCTCCCCGAATGAACCGGGCCATGAGCAAGGCCTGGGCATGCAGCAGCAGCCCAACCGGTATGGTTTCTTCCAGAAACGGATGCAGGATTTCTTCCTGTTTCCTTTGCTGGTAAGCCACCAAAACCGTTTTCCGGGCGCTTTCGTCCATGAGCACGGCGCCGGTTTCCGTTTGCCGGAATTCCTTTGCCCTGACCTGCTGACGATTAACGAGCGACAGGGCGAGACGGTCCGCGAAACACGCCCGAAACTCTTCCATCAGATCCAGCGCGAGACTTGTACGGCCGGGACGGTCACGGTGGAGAAATCCAACCGCAGGATCGAGCCCGACCGTTTCGAGAGCTGAAGCCGCGTCATGCGCCAGGAGTACGTATATATAGGAGAGCAATGCGTTCATGGCGTCAAGCGGGGGCCGCCGGTTCCGTCCGCTGAATATGAAGTCCTCCTTCTGCGCAGAAATGAGATGGTCGAACACTCCGAAATACACATTCGCCGCTTCGCCTTCGCGGCCGCGCACCCGGTCGAGCGGCATCGGGTCGCGTAATTCTCCCAGTATGCTCCAGAGACGCCCTGACGCTGCTTCCAGTGCTTCCGCGCCGGGTCCGCCGGGACGGTCCCGAGCCGTCCGGAGCAAAACCGTACGGCTGTTTGATACCTTGGACAGGACAATCAGACGGGCAATCTCCGCCGAATCGACCTCACGGTCCGCCTTGCGGTACTGCTCCCGCCTGAGCAGGACGTTTCCGGATACCGGCCCCTGCACACGGGCGAGGAACCGGCCATGCTCGCTCAAAAAGGAAACGGATACCTTTCGTTCCGCGCAAAGCCCCAGCAAGGGAGTGCTGCAGGCGACTTGTCCCATGCAGACAATACCATCCAGCGTATGCACCGGAATCCGAAGCCGGGTTTCCTTTTCCACGCTGACCTGCACGGATTCGCCGTCCCGGGACAAGTACGCCCCCTGTGTCAAGACATAGAGAGTATTGAGCATCTTTCTCACCGACGCAAATCACCTCCCTTCTTTCGTTGATACAAGCGAGCGTGCGATATACTCCGAGGCGCTCCGGGATACTCCGGTCACTTTCGGCAGACACTCCGTATGGAGGGAACACCGGTTGCACCGGGCCGCATATT
Source organism: Candidatus Latescibacterota bacterium (assembly GCA_041690195.1). GTDB lineage: Bacteria > Latescibacterota > Latescibacteria > Latescibacterales > Latescibacteraceae > JAWLHT01. Next base: position 17,645 of record JAWLHT010000062.1, on the reverse strand, counting down.
CGGCCCGGGGAGTAATCCCGGCAAGGGTCATTTCATGCATCCGCCGGGCAAGCCGTTCGGTTTCTCCTCGTAATTCCGCATCGAACGACACCGCATGACGCCGCCTGGTTTTGCCATAAAACAACGCACCCTCCGGAATGACGGCCTGGAGCATTTCTTCCAGACAAAGCGCCTCGGCGCAGAGCTGGACCTCATCCCATTGCCCTTTCTTGGGACTTCCCCGTTTGTACTCCACCGGATAGGGAATCCAGAATCCGCGCGCTCCGGGAATCCGGACAGTACCATCCGTCACCGCGCCGGATTCCCGTTTCCGGTGAAATTCCACCACGTCGGCCTTCCCGGAAAGCCCCAGTCGCAGGGAACGAATCAGCAAGCCCGTCACAGTCCGGATATCGGTGCGTGTCTCCGCCCCGTAATCATCCGACTTGTCATGGAGGAATCGTCCTTCCAGCGTCGAAACGCTTTCCGTCCAGATTCCCTCAAGATGGATGAGCCCCCACTGCCGCGGACAAAACGACAGATGCTGAAGGGCGGAAAGCGGCAGAAGATCGTCTTCGGAATACATGGCGTTCTCACAGGATTTCGACGAGTTCGACGCCGCTTGGCAGCGAATCCCCGTTGATCTCGACCGAATAATCGCGGAACGAGCGGGCGGGACTCCCCTCATTCGTTTTTCGACTGACCGAAACCCGGTCGAAAAGGACATGAGCCGGAGCGCTGCCGACTTTTGAATCATGGCGGAAAACAATGAGCTTGCGAGCGCTCATCTTTCCGCGAGCGGCCGAGCGGTCGTGGTCGAACATGTTCACCAGCGCCTCCCAGAGAAGGGAGAGGTCGTCTTCCGAAAAACCGGTTTTCTGCGCAAAGTTCGCTGAAATATACCCTTCGGCGCGATAAAGGCCATAGGGTACGATGTGCTTGCGGCCCATGGTGCGATTATCGCCGTCCTGCTTCGCGGCTTCTTCTTCGGTCGCGACCGCCATCCGGGTGATGGTGAATTCAAGAGGAGTCACCGGTTCGATGCTCCGCGCGAAATTGATCTGCACCGGTCCAGTGACCGTTCCGCAATTCGTTTTCAGGGCCATCACCGCGCCGAAGCTCCGCACGTCAAAGAAGTTATCGCACATCCACTTCCTGGCGGCTTCGACTTCGTCTCCCGAACCCTTCCGTCCCTTTTTCCCGGATTCCTTGCCATCCGTTTCGGCACAAGCGCCCACCGCCCGGTGCGCCTCGTCATGAAAATTCATAAGCACCGCCTTTTCCTGCACGTAGATACGATATGGCGGACGGTTTTCATTCTTCATCATGACGTAATTACGGATCTTCCGTTTGAGACACACGTCGGTCACCAGTCCGTGGTTCGTTTCGGGGTCAATGCGCGGCATGTTTCCGGCGTCGGGGTCGCCATTGGGGTTTCCGTTTTCCACATCGAACAGATAGACGAACTCATAGCGATTGTTCAGTGAAGCTTCCATGATCGTTTCTCCTTGTCGTATCGATTTCGTATCGTTTTCGATTCAAAGTCGTGAAGAAGACTCCATAACGGCCAGATGGTCCTCATTCTCCATTATCCTCTCCCCAAAGCGGGCGAGGAAACTCCCATTATGTGGGCATTGGTCGTAACCGGTGGGAAAATGGCCGCTTTCCCTCGGTTGATTCATACCCGGAATCAATCGGCGATTTCCTGCCCGGTTTTTTCCTGTTTCCGGAAAAAATCGTTCCGCTGATGATAGTATCCGATGGCGAAAAGCCCTTGGTCTTCAAGCGGAAGATGCGCCGGAAGTTTCGCGGCGGGCATCCGCTCGAGAATCTCTCCGATGAGCCGGGTGAAGTATCCCCCGCGATTCCCCTTGGCGACATGGTGCTGGTTCAGGCGAAGCAGCAAAGGAAACACCGCTCCCGGAGTTGCTGATGCAGCGCCGAAATAGCGGTCCTTGATCGTGGAGTTCAACTGCCCTCCGGAAGCGTCTTCCTGCGCGCGCTCCAATACGGAAAACAACCTGCCGAGAAGATACGCGGGATCCGTCTTTTCCTTGTTCAGCGACACGGGAACCTCCTTTTGGTGGTTTCGGACCAGGCATCCTTTCAGAAGCGACATGCGATAATAGTTGATCTTTGAAGTGTTCCTGTTTTTTTCGTCCTGCTCCGCCCGGATACGGCCGACAAGAGCGATGAGCAGGCTTTCCGGATAAGCACCGCCAGTGAGGATCGCCCGCATGAGCGCTCCGCCGAGCAGTGGGGAGACGTTGTCGAGCTTATTCTGCGGCGAGGTCTGCGCCAGAAGCTGCCAGATACCGGGCACATCCGGCTCCGTCGTGTACTGTTTCTGGATATGGATGTCCCGGAGATGCTTCCCAAGTCGGTCGGCAAACACCCCGACCGTATCCGCCTGCCAGAAGCGCACGGATATGCGTGCCGCGTTCGGCGCAAGGCCAAGGATATAGAACCGGACCCCATTATCCGGGTCAAGGTCGTGATACCTTCCCCGGCGGACCGCGTCGAGAAACGCCCATATGTCCTTGGCCCCGGAGGTATCATCGACTGACTCGGCCGCGCTCGCTTCCTTCGGCGGATTGAACAGGTGAAAGAGTGATCTTTCCATAATGCTGGGCCGCTCCGCCCAAAAAACCGTGGTCGTATCGGCAATCTGGATTTTCTGGCCGCTCCCGGAACGGAGCAGCCAGTTCAGGGCAGTGGTATACGCAAAGGCGGCGGCTTCCCCCACCGGCGCGTTATCGCCCTGCTCCTTGCCGTAGGAACAGAAGGCGTCTTTATTGAAGCTGACGATATTGGCGCCGGAAGACTGCGCACCCCTCACCCCGTGGATCGCCGGATGCAGTACCACGGTTCGGGATTCCTCTCCGGTTACGAGACACCATCCGTCGTCCTCGCACCGGTCATCCCGGATGGACCGGAGATATACCTCGCCGATTGGGGAACGATCATGCACATATTCACGCACCCCATCCAAACGGAATACGATGTTTGTCCCGGAGATATCGTCCCAGTTGTCAAGCGATACCGCATCCGCCGGATTCCAGCAATCGAGGAATTTCAGCACCGCCATCATGCCCTCGTCATCAAGACTATCCCCAACCTCATGCACCCTGTTCCGGAACGCTTCGAAAGTCTGTTGCGACCGGATGGGATTTCCCTTGCCGTCAACCCCCAAAACATATCCGCTGTCTCCCCACAGGAAGTTTGGGGCGATATTCACCGACTTTTTGACACGTTGCGGCACAACAATATCCCTTGGGACGGGTTTTCGCCCGCTGCAATCCCGCAAATCCAACAAAGGGGGAACCATGTTTCCTTCCCGGTCCACGACGATCGCCCAACTGATTTTCTCCCTGCTGTATCCGAACTTGGGAATGCCGCTTTCGGGGTCGGCCGCAAGCCGGTCGTAATACTGTTTGAGAGCCTGAAGAATCATCCTTTCACCTCCTCCCCCGAAAATGGCGGCACGAAGATAACTCCATCCTCCATGACCGCCCGGAAGAACCTGGGTTTCGCGGCGTTGGCGAAATCGAGATCGTGCAGCATCCATCCGAGTTCGTGAATGCCCCGGTGCGGCGATTCGGGCACGTCATTTTCCATCAGGGCGAATTTCGCCGGGAATTCCCGGCACCCGAGCGCTGGCTGATGAAAACACTGCCCTTTTCTGGCGCGGCGGGTGAACACTTCATAATGCCGTCCCGGATTGTCGTCAGTGTCTCCGGTGAGTTCATAGTGGGCTTCGATAACGTAATCGACATCCCGAAGCACCAGCGCGGCGCGTTGCTGGCGTTCGCTCTCGATGAAAACCGCGGGGGGATTGCCGCCTTTCATCGCTGATTTCACCGTTGAATAGGGCAGTTTACTCCCGAGTTCGTTCCGGCGGATATTGGTAAACCGTATCGGCTTCAACACGTGAATCCTGTCGATGACCCACCTGATGGCGTGCTGCCAGTAGACCGCTTCGAGAATGCCCCTCGCCGCAGAGGGAGTCATGACATCATAGCTAACCCGTTCCACTTTCATTTCGGGCCGGGTAAAACACGCGTAGTCTCCCCATACCCTGAGTTTGACCCCATACCCCATGTGAGCTTTCTCCTTTCCATTCTATATGACATTGGACTCGGGATCGCGATACCACGGATTGTCGAGCAGCAGTCCGACATGCTCATTGTACAGACTCATGTTGTGCAGGATGGCGATCGATTCATCGATATAGTCCACGGCCCCGGCGCGGCAAAGTGCATCGAACTCATGGCGGTACACGGAAACGATGTACCGTTGCGCTTTGCGAAACATTTCCCTGGACCTGACTCCCGCCCTCAGCGCACGGGCAATTTCGGCGCCGTCTTTCTCTCCCGGAATCAGCACAGGAACCGTATCTTCGGAAATCAGCCGGAATATTTCCCCAATTTCCCGGAACGGAAAATTCATCATGGCGCTCCCCCGCGCCAATTTCCCGAGGATATCGTGTCGGTCAAGCCGTTCGCGACCTTTCGTCCAGTACAATTCCCGGAAATACTCCCGGACCCCGTCGAGGGAAATGATATCATCCCCATGTTTCCGGAATACGGTCAGCGCGGCCTGCGCCTGCTGGCGAAACGGCGCGGGCATTCCGTCACTCGACTCAAAAACGTAGACTTCCCCGTAACCGGGCAATCCGCCTTCACGGTTGCACCTTCCGGCGGCCTGAGCGATCGAATCGATCCCCGCCAGTTCGCGAAAAACCACCGGAAAGTCGATGTCCACTCCCGCTTCGATCAGTTGAGTGCTGACAACCCGGCACGGTTCGCCGTCCTGCAGTTTTTTTCGGATATCATCGAGCAGACGGGTCCGATGCTCAGGGTGCATCAGCGCGCTGAGGTGATATGCGGATTCCTTTTCCGGGAAACACTCGTATATGGCACGCGCACGCGCCCTCTTGTTCACAATGCAGAGGACCTGCGTTCTTTCCCCGAGCAGGGCGGCAATTTCTCCGTCATCCATCTTCCCGATCAACCGGGTCCAGGTCCGTTGCAAAGCGCGGTAGAGATTTTCTGGGTCATCGACGATCTCGGTTACCCCCTCGAAACCATCCGGGAAACCGTCCTCACGGTTCAGTGCGGGCTGAGTCGCGGTGCACAGCACAATCGTGGAGTTATACCGCGCAGCCAGTTCGCGAACAGCCCCCATGCACGGAAGCAGATAATCCGGCGGAAGCATCTGCGCCTCATCTAGAATCACGACACTGTTCATGATGTTGTGCAGTTTGCGGCAACGCCCGGCTTTGTGGCTGAAAAGCGACTCAAAAAACTGCACGTTCGTCGTGACAATGAGCGGCGCGTCCCAGTTCTCCACCGCCAGAGACCATGCGTCATCATCCTTGGGATCGAAATTCCCGTGATGCTCAATGACGGCATTTTCCCCCAGAATACGCCGGAACACACGGGCGTTCTGCTCGATAATGCTGGTGTACGGAATCACGTATATGATCCGTTCGAGATTGTGTTTCAACGCGTGTTTCAAGGCAAAAGCAAGCGAGGAAAGCGTTTTGCCCCCGCCCGTGGGAACGGTGAGAGAAAACAATCCGGGGCGCCTCTCCGCTGCGGCGAGGCACCGGGAGAGAATGGCGTTGCGGTGTCGGTTTATCTTCGTGGCGGCGGCTTCACGTGACAACCGCTCCAGTTCACGGGTCAGCGCATCATGCAGAACGGTAATGGATGGATGGTCCGATCTCACACACGCTTTTTCCGGCTCGGAGAACTCTTCCGAATTCAACCGGTCGGCATCAACGACGCATGAAAACAGCATGCGGATGAAAAACGAGAGGCCGAATGCGAAATCCGGCTCATCTTTCCGGTCCGAAAGAAGCGGGAGTAAATTTTCGACCGATATTGTAGGGCTCTGGAGGATGCACTCCGGATATGCCCCGGTTGAAAATGCTTCCCTTCGCAGCCGGTATTCGAGGCATGATTCGCTTCCGGAATCACCGTCCGGCAATCCGGAGTGATGCCCCGCTATGGGATAGGCCAGTATTCGGCCAAACCGAAAACCTCTTGCATCTTCGTCCAGAAGAGTGACTGCGGCTTTTGCCCCTGCGGTCGCATGCACAACTTTCTCGCCGCTTCCGTTCAACCGGCGTTGAAACGCTTCGGAATATTTCCCGAGGTCATGCCACAACCCGGCGGTGTACGCCCATTTTTCCCAGGGAAACCGTCCACAAAATCCGCCGGCTTTCCGGGCTGTTTCCCACAGATGATCTTCCAGTGTCTGCCACCGGGCGAAAGCGTCTTCCCCGGCTTTTCGCGCGAAATATCTTGAGACTGGCACCGCGCCCTCACTTCGGACAATGTGACAATGGTATGGTTGTATTTTGAATATATGTAAGAAGAGAATGAACACAACAGATATTTGTTGATACGACGCGTGAGGAATCAATTAAATATGGAGTAAATGCGGGGAATGTCAGTCACTTATCAAGACAGCGCCGGACAAACCGTGAAATGAGGGAATTCGGGTGAAACTGCCCGTACGAAACTGTATGATGACCATCCACCCACCGCGCTTCGATATTTCTTTGGATAATGAGGGAAAATCGTAAGAAGTGAGAGGCACAGCGAAAAGGCTATGAGACCAACAAGGCGAGAATCCTCAAAAAATTCAAGCCGACCCGTCTCAGCCGCCAAGCCAACGGACGGTAGCTCGGTCACTCTTTCTCGGCCCTCGTTCTTTCATTTCGGGAATCATTCTTCCAATTCATATCGGAAAAGCGTCTGAAACACGTTCCGCAATGATAGGCGATATCTTTCGAATGGCCCGCTACAGACGGAAAAAAGGCTTCCCTCCGTTCAGGCGGAACGTTATAATTCTGAACCGGCGGGGGCACGCCCCGCTTGCGGCTGTCGTTCCGTTACACCAGGAATCACGAGGACTGTTCATGCGCTCGAAACCGCTCTTCCCGGCACTGGCCGTCTCTCTCCTGCTAACCGTCGTGTCTGCCGCCGTGCTGGTCTCACTATATATCCACGAAAGCCGGGACCCCCGCTGGCGTGTATTCGACTTCACCAGCCGTCAGGCCACCGAGGCGGAAATCTATGGGGTCGCCGACGTTCCCTCCATCCGTTCGGTGACGCTTTCCGGGAAACGGCGGCTCCGGTTCGGATTCACGCCGCCGGTCAGGACGAAATCGTGGAAGACGGTTGCCGCCGGTGACGGCCGGGTCGTGGCGCAGGGCCCCCACCCTGAAATCGTGTTCGGGGACACCGCCTCCAACGAGACATACACCTTCATCCCGGAAGACGTCCATATCCCTGGTGAAATCAAGGTTCTGGTGTCCTTCTTCCCGAAGAAGGGCTATTCCGACGCGGGGCTCTCCTGGCCGGACAACTATTACACCCCGTACAGTTCGGTCCACTTCACCACCCGCCGTCCCCATTCGGTCGACAAATGGTCCGGACTGCCGGATGATGACCCGGATGTGGCAGAAGCCCGCCGAATTCTGGAGGGGCATGTGGATATGGATGCTCCGGTGCTCGCCCGGGCCGAACAGGTGCTCCGGTTCACCATGCACGAACTCAGGAACTCGGATGGAATCCCCTCGGACGAGGTATCGGATGCCTCTCCCCTGGAAACCTATCGATTGCTGAGCAGTGGCAGGGGCAAAGGGTTCTGTGAGAACCGCGCCCTGGTGTATTACCTGTTCGCCAATGCGGCCGGAGTGAAGACACGTCTCGTGGATATCGCCGGGAAATTCGGACCGCTCAAACTCACCGGACACTACTTTTGCGAAAGCTGGCTGCCGGAACAGGCGTCCTGGTTCATGGTGGATCCCCTGTTCGGAGTCGCCCATGTCAGTAATCCGAACGGAAGGCTGCTGCATACCCTCGATATAAAAAAACTCTACGACACGGATACGTATACCGGATGTTCGGCGCTTATGTATGACGCCGCCGGGGATTCTCTGGCCGTCCGCAGCGCCGACAGATTTTTCGCGGCAAGCAAGGGGTACTATAACGACATCGTCATGGCATACAAGTTCGGATACCCCCGGAACCGTTCATACACGCACCTGGAGCATTTTTTCCGGTATCCCACCCTTCTGTACGCTTCTTTTCCGCTGCCGAGACTCTTTCTTGTGAAAACGTTTCCCCTCGCTGGACTGGCGACGGGACTGGCGTTTTCCTGTCTGTTCGGTGTTCTGGCCGCAACCCGCCGGAAAAATACGAGGAGTCAGCGGTCATGAGGTGGATTGCATTGATTCCGCTCTTTTTGTGCATGATGCCCCTGCAGGCAGTCCCGGCCCAAGCTGATGTGGGAGTGGAAACTCCGGAACCGGTCCAGGATTCTCCCGATACATCCCGTCTCCTCATCCCCCTTCCCTTCTTTTCCAAAATGGGGTTCCAAACCGGATTCGTGAACACGGACATACTGGACACGGGAGTGGATTTCGGGGCGCTCCTGAGCAAAGATCTGTATCGCGATTTCTTTGAAGTCACAACCATTTTTCATCTTTGGGGAGCTACCAACGACTCGCTCGATGTGGCTACCGCGGGAATCGACGCCGAATTCACTTACAAGATTCCCATCCGCTGGGGATGGTACGGATACGCGGGACTCGCTTTGGGGTATGGATTTGTCCATGCGGAAAAAAACGGTTTGGCCGGGAGAGGAACAAACTGGACGACCAGCTCCGAACACCAGTTTCAGAAGTTCATTGTCGCGGGCGCGGAATTCGACCTTCACAGCAACAGAACCTTATTTGTCAAAGCCAAGCTCGGCACCACTGACCTTTCCCGGGAACTCCACATTGTTATGGGCATAAACTTCTACACCAAGTACAAGAAGTTCATGCCCTGGCTCGCCCCGCCACTGATGCGGGACTGAACGGCGGAACGCACATGGCTGCGGGCAAGTTTCGCCCGTGCGTCCGCCCCGGACAAAGGAACGGCTTTCCGTCTTCATGAAGACGGAAAGCCGTTCCTTTTGCATCGGCCCGAATCCGGTGCCCGCCCCTCGGCACTAATCGCCACTATCAGATGAATCCCTGTTCACGGGCTTTGTAGATAACGAAATGTGCAGCCTCGGCGGGGTCGTCCGTGACGTGAAAAAGATCGAGATCCTCCGCGCTCACGCAGGTTTCGCTGAGCATGCGGTCCCGCATCCAGTCCAGCAGCCCACCCCAGTACTCCCACCCAAAAAGGACCACCGGAAAATGCTGGATTTTACCGGTCTGGGAAAGGGTGAGCGCCTCGAACATTTCGTCGAGTGTGCCGAACCCCCCCGGAAAAATGATATATCCGATGGAGTATTTAACAAACATCATTTTCCGAACGAAAAAGTACCGGAAGTCCAGGGATAGATTCTGGTAGGGATTGGGAGCCTGCTCCATGGGAAGATCGATATTCAGGCCAACAGAGAGTCCATCCGCCTCGGCAGCCCCCCGGTTCCCCGCTTCCATAATACCGGGACCGCCACCGGTGATTACAACCAGTCCATTTTCCGCAAGAATGCGGCCGACCTCTCGGGCGGCGCCGTAATACGGATTCTCTTCCTTCAGGCGAGCGGAGCCGAACAGGGTGATCGCCGGACCGATTTTCGACAGCGTCTCAAATCCTTCCACAAATTCACCCTGTATCCGCAAAACCCGCCAGGGGTCGGACTGGGTGAAGTCGCTTTCGCGCGGGCGCGTGGCGAGCAGTTCGTGATCGTTGGAGAGCTTCTTTCCGTTCTGTTTTGAATGCACTTTCATATTATCCTCTCTTGTAATACCAACCGCACCGCGGTTCAACTCACAAAAATATCACCTGTTCGCCGGTCAGTCAACATCTTCTCTCACCCGACCCAATACCAGTCACCGGATACCCTGCATATTCCGGCACCCTCGTTAACCACAGTTTTGAAGAAAACGGATCGTCACATATGCAGCAGATGAACTGGTTATGCCCGCTCACCGGGCCAGTGCGCTCCAGGAATGTGCGGCACGAACATGGAAAATGCGGGAGCATCAGATGAATATTTGCTGATTATTGATTTCATTAAAATGTGGTATTGCTGATTATTATTTATTGTTATAATAAAGTATATACATTTTGCACAATCCACAATTAACCACGTACGGGAGGTGGAATATGAGGCTGGTATTGGTCATGGCGGTTGGCGTGTTCATGGCGGTGTCGGCGTCCGCCCAGGAAGAAACACTCCTCGACACGGAAATCGAAAGCGGCGGTTTTGGAGCTCCGGTGGTCAAGCTCACCCAGATCAACGATGAAGTGGGGATTTTGGCAGGAGTCCGCGGCGGCTGGATAATCAATCGCCGGCTGAGTATCGGGGCCGGCGGTTACGGGTTGGCCAACAGCATCGACGCAGGCGTGACCACTCCGGACACCCTTGAACTCGAATTCGGCTATGGAGGACTGGAACTTGAGTTCATCGGCTTTTCCGATCGTCTGTTTCATTACACATTTACCGCGCTGATAGGCGGAGGTAGTGTCAGCTTCCGGGATACGGAGGGGAATGAGAGCGACATTAAAAGTGATGCGTTCTTTGTTGCCGAACCGACCGCCAATGTAGTCCTCAATGTCACATCGTTCTTCCGTATTGCCCTTGGAGCTGGATACCGGCTGGTATGGGATGTGGACACCCCGGGATTGACCCAGGAAGAGTTGGGCGGGCCGACAGCGACCCTCACCTTCAAATTCGGACAATTCTGATTCCATTCTCCCCTGTCTGGACCAGATCCTCGTATATTATCTCCTGCCGTTCCCCGGCCCTGACGGGCCATGCCCCGGACCGGAAGTGATTGTTGGGCGGGCATTCCGCACCACCGCGGGATTCCCGCCCAAAAAATATCTTGCCTGTACCCAGCGAAACAGATATAATCGTCATGCTCATGAAAGAGCCCGTGAGATTCTCAGGGTCCCGGTGTGAAAACACCGTTGCCACAGCGGTTTCATGCCAGGTGAGATACATCGCCGGGGAGCTTCACGGTCAGAAATGGAGAACCGCCGCACACTCGTATCGGATGCACAAAAAAGTGTGTATCACGCAGCTTTCGGTTAAACCTTCATGAGTTTCCACCCGTCAAATCTTCAATATAAATTTTTCATTCTTCTCGGCAGCCGTCGCCGCATGTCGATAACCGGTCGTGTTCGTCCAAGAGGTCACCTGCCACATGAAAAAGATTGTACTCGCAGTTATCGGGGTCGCGTTCATCGGGTTCTTTTCCTGGCGTGTCGTTTCGACTGTCAGCTCCAAATCTCAGGCCGGCGGAGGACAGCCCGGGGCAAGACCTCCGGTTGCCGTTCAGGTTGTCCGGCCGTCAGTGGGAACAATACGTGATACCCGCCAGTTCACGGGCAGTGTTTACCCGATTTACCAATATCTGGTATCACCAAAAGTATCCGGCAGAGTGATCGAAATCCGCAAACGGATAGGCGATTCGGTGCGGAAGGGTGAGATAATTGCCAGAATCGACGATGCAGAATATCAGCAGGCGGTGCTTGAGGCAGAGGCGAACCTGAAAATTGCCGAGGCATCACTCGTGGATTTCCGGGGACAGGCCGAACTTGCCGCCCAGGAAATGGGCCGGGCCCAGTCGCTCCGGGAGAAAGGAATCTCCTCCACTGCGGAGTACGATGCCGCGGTGACCAGTAACACCGCCCAACAGGCCCGCTTGAAGCTGGCTCAGGCCCAGGTGGACCAACGGCAGGCTGCCCTGAGTTCCGCCCGAATCCGTCTTGGGTACACGGTACTCACCGCGCCGGAGCCGGGCCTGGTCGGAGAGCGGTTTGTGGACGAGGGAGCGCTTCTGGCCCCCAATTCACCGGTGATCACGGTAGTCGGCATCGACCGGGTTATTGTTCGGACCACCATCATCGAACGTGATTACGGCAGCATGAAACCCGGACAGGAGGCGACGGTTACGGTTGATGCTTTCCCCACTGAGCGATTCACCGGAACGGTTTCCCGGATTGCGCCGATGCTTCAGGAATCCTCCCGTGTGGCTCAGACTGAGATTGAGGTTGACAACCCCTCCCACAGCCTGAAGCCAGGAATGTTCGCACGGATCGATATCATCCTGGAAGAACATCAAAACGCGCAGATTGTCCCCAGTGCAGCGCTGGTCAGCCGTCAGGGCGCCGACAGCGGCCACGGTGTGTTCGTGGTCGAAACGAACAGCGGCCCGGTGGCCCGGTTCGTCCCGATTGAACTGGGCATCACCAACACGGAAATGATTGAGATACTCTCTCCGACAATTGACGGTATGGTGATAACGCTCGGGCAGCACCTTCTCACCGACGGCAGCCCGGTTATCCTGCCGGAAACGACGGGAGACCCAGGAAACAAACCGGACCAGGATGTGGCCAAGAGCAAGCCCGGAGCGCCCGGGAAGGGAGCCCGTCAATGAATATCGCCAGCGGTTCCGTGCATCGGCCAGTCCTGACCACCATAGTATTCCTCATTATCGTCACTCTGGGAATCGTTTCCCTCTCCCGGCTTTCCATTGACCTCATGCCGGAGGTGACCTATCCCACCATTTCCGTGATCACCTCGTATGGCGATGTGGGTCCCCAGGAAATGGAGGAGATGGTCACCCGTCCCCTGGAAGAGTCGCTCGCCGCGGTGCAGGGTGTGGAGGAAATCACCTCCACCTCGACTGAAGGGCGCAGCATGGTGCGAGTCTCCTTCGAATGGGGAAGGGACCTGGATGTGGCGGCCAACGATATCCGCGACCGTATTGATCGTGCCCTCGGACGGCTTCCGGAAGATATCGACCGACCCATGATCCGGAAGTTCGACCTTTCCGCATTTCCGGTTCTCATTCTGGGCGTTTCGAGCGAGATGAATCCGCGTGATATGCGCCAGCTTGTGGAAGATCAGGTCAAGTACCGGCTGGAACGTGTTCCCGGCGTGGCGGCGGTGGATATTTTCGGCGGGCTCCTGCGGGAAATCCATGTCGACCTTCACGCCGACAAGATGAAGGCGCTGGGTCTCTCTTCCTCCGCTGTCATGACCTCATTGCGAACTGAGAACAGAAACATCCCCGCCGGGCTTTACGACAAGGGCAACCTCGAAGTACTCATCCGCACCCAGGGAGAATATCTTTCGGTTGACGAAATCCGGGACACCGTGATCACGGTTCGTGGCAACGCCCCCATCACCATCGGGGATGTCGCAAGCGTCAGCGATTCCTGGGAGGAGATTCGCCAGGTCGACCGTATTAACGGCAAGCCCAGCGTGCGTATTGCTTTGAGCAAGCAATCGGGCTACAACACGGTAAAAGTGGCCGAGTCGGCGCAACAGGAGATCGAACGTATCAACAACGACCTGTCACAGGTCCGGGTCACACCAATCATCGATACTTCGACCTATATCAAGCAGGCGATTAACAGTATCAGCACGTCCGCGATGCAGGGCGGACTGCTGGCTGTTCTCATTCTCTTTCTCTTCCTCCGGAATATTTCGAGCACGGTCATTATCGCCGTATCTATTCCCATCTCCATCATCGCCACGTTCGGACTAATTTATTTCGGCGGGTTTACCCTGAATCTCATGACTTTCGGCGGTCTGGCGCTCGGAATCGGCATGCTTGTCGACAGTTCAATCGTGGTGCTGGAGAATATATACCGACACCGGGAAAGCGGCAAATCCCTGATTCAGAGCGCATTGGATGGCACCCAGGAGGTATGGTCGGCCATTGTCGCCAGTACCCTGACCACGCTGGTGGTGTTCCTGCCGGTGGTGTTCATGCGCGGCATGTCGGGAATCATGTTCCAGCAGATGGCCGTCGTGGTCAGCTTTTCCCTCCTCTGTTCGCTCGTGGTCTCCCTCACTCTGATCCCCATGCTTTCTTCACGGTTTCTCCATATCCGCACGGTTGACAAGAAAGCGCGCACGGGGATTCTCCAGACGCTTTTCTCTTTGAGCGAGCGCGCGTTCACGGGGGCGGAAAACCGCTACAACCGTGTGCTTCACTGGTCCCTGAATCATCGTAAAACGGTGATTTCCGGAACCTTCTCCCTATTTCTCGCCTCCGTGCTCCTCCTCCGTTTTATCGGCGTCGAGCTGATGCCCGCGGCAGATGAAAGCGAGGTATCAGTAAACCTGGAAATGGCGGTGGGAACCCGGCTGGAAATCCTGCAGGAAACCACCGTCCAGGTGGAAGAGGTTATCCGCCGGGAAGTTCCCGAGCGAATCACCATTCTTTCACAGGTGGGCGGCGGCGGATGGGGATCGAGTGGCTCCCACACTTCGAGTATTCGAGTCACCCTCGTACCGAAAAAGGAACGCAAGCGAAGCAGCGAGCAAGTGGCCAACGACCTTCGAAAGTCACTCATGGGCATTCCCGGAGTAACCATCCGCACCCGTCAGGGGCAGGGACTTTTCCTTCTCCGCATGGGACAGTCTTCCGGAGATAATGTCAGCGTGGAGATCCGCGGGTACGATCTGACAACAGCCCAGGCGCTGGCCCAGCGGGTATCCGAGGTGGTGAAAAACGTTCCCGGGATCACCGACACCCGCATCAGCCGAGAAGAAGGCAGTCCGGAGCAGGTCATCCGGATCGACCGTCAGAAGGCGGCCGCGCTCGGCCTGACCGTGTCCAGTATCGGAGACGCCCTGCAGACCGCGGTCGGCGGCACCTACGCATCAAACTATCGGGAAGGCGGCAAAGAGTACCGAATCCGTGTCCGCCTAGATGAAATTGAGCGGCAGAATCTTATGAATCTCCTCGACCTCACCGTAATGAACAGCCGGGGCGAGCAGGTGGTGCTTCGTAACGTGGTGAACACCATTCCCCAGGAAGGTCCCGTTCGGATCGAACGCAAGGACCAGGAGCGCATTATTACGGTCAGCGCCAATTTCACCGGCCGCGACATGGGTTCGGTGATAGCTGACATCCGGAACGATCTCCGGAGTATTCCGGTACCAAAGGATTTCGTTATCCTCTTCGGTGGAGACTATGAGGATCAGCAGGAGGCGTTCAGAGAGCTCCTGCTCGGATTCGTGCTGGCCATTTTTCTCGTGTATATGGTGATGGCGGGGCAGTACGAATCATTCCGTGACCCGCTTGTAGTGCTCTTCTCCATTCCCATGGCGCTTATCGGTGTGGTGGTGACACTCATCATCACCAACACCACTTTCAGCATGCAGGCGTTCATCGGCGCCATCATGCTCGCGGGAATCGTGGTAAATAACGCCATTATCCTGGTCGATTACACAAATCAGCTCAGGCGCCGTGATGGAATGGACCTCATTGAGGCAATTACCCTGGCGGGTTCCCGGCGGCTTCGCCCCATTCTCATGACGACACTGACCACCGTGCTCGGTCTTCTCCCCCTTTCGTTCGGTCTGGGAGAAGGCGGTGAAACCCAGGCGCCCCTGGCGCGGGTGGTTATCGGAGGGCTAACCAGTTCCACTCTCATCACCCTGGTTCTGGTTCCCGTGATATATTCGATTTTCGAGCAGCATTTCACGTTCGGAAGGAAACCGGTAGAATCATGATGCTTCATTCAGTCAATCACGCGTTTTTCAAGCATATGCTCCGGATGCTCCCGGCGGTCTTTTTACTGGGCAGTGCAACTCCGTACGCACAGGGGGTGTTTACGGGGGTTTCAGGAGGAGACAGTCTCCGGCTCAATCTTACTGAAGCCATTTACCAGGCGCTGGAACGAAACCCGTCTGTTTCCATCGTACGAATAATGCCCCAGATTGCCGAAACGACCGCAAGAGAACAACGGAGCGCGTTCGAGCCAAGAGTCACCGTTTCCGCGTCTCGCAGCGAGAGCGACCGTCAGCAGTTCCTCGGCAGGGAACTTGAACCCCTGGGACTGAGGGAGGAACGCCAGTCATACAGCGCGGGAATCAGCGAAACCCTTCCGACCGGAACAACCGTCTCCATCACAAGCTCCATGGGTGGCTATACCCGCGGGTATCCCGCCACGAACAATTATACCGACCAGGCCTCCGGAACTCTTGGGCTGACGGTCACGCAGTCCCTTCTGCAGGGATTCGGACTCGGTCCCAACCTGGCGAGTCTTCGAAAGGCCAATCTGGACGTTGACATCACCCGGGCGGAACTCAAGGCGGTGGCTGAAGAAACGGCTTCGAACGTGGAGCGCGCATACTGGGCTCTCTATCTTGCGCAGGAGGAAATTTCCATTCAGGAGAAATCACTTGAACTGGCGGAACGCCTGCTCAAGGAGTCCGAAGAACGGGTCGAGGTCGGAAAGCTCGCCGAACTTGACCTGGCCACAGTCCGGGCGGAAGCCGCCAATCGCCGGGAAACCCTCATCGACGCCCGCGGCGGGTACGAGCAGGCTCGTCTCAATTTCCTCTTCATGCTCAATCCCGCCGGACCATCATCCTGGTCGTCCGTCCCCGTCCTCACCGATGCACCGTTCATTCCGGTTGATTCTCTCGCCAGTGTGGACGACCATGAGGCATTGGGGATGAAGTACCGCGCCGATCTCATCCAATCCAGGCTATCGCTGCAGAAAGGGGAAATCGACGTTGTCCGGACCCGAAACGGCCTTCTTCCCAGGCTGGACTTCTTCATCACGCTCGGCAGAACGACCTATGCCTTTGAAATGAGGGATGCGAAACCGGATATCGGCAGCCAGTTCGGAGAGGTCAACGGCGGGTTCACTTTTGGAATGCCGGTATCCCGGGGTGATGCACGAGCACGCTATACCCGCGCCAAACGATCCAGAGAGCACATGGAACTGGCGGTGCAGAAAATGGAACGAACCGTCCAGCGCGACGTGCGCTCCGCATACGTCGAAGTTCTCCGCGCCCGTCAGCAGATCAACGCAACCCGGATTACCCGTGAACTGCAGGAACAAAAGCTCGACGCCGAACTGGAGAAGTTCCGGGTCGGAAAGTCTACCAATTACCTCGTGCTTCAGGCCCAGCGGGATTACACGGCAAGCCGTCGGGACGAAGCGCGTTCCATGGTTACATACCTGAATTCCCTCACCAATCTTTACCTCATGGAAGGCACCCTGCTGGAACGCCGGGGCATTCAGTCCGATGTAATCCAGTAACCCGCCGGACATGCCATAAGCCGCCCCCGTTCCTCAGAGGAATCGGGGGCTTTTTATTGAAGTGATCTGCACTCCACATGAAATTCAAGCCGGGGAAACAAGAGTGAACCGTTGGGAAGGGATTGGCGCGATCGGAACACAGATTGACCGCCAACCCGAAGGACAGAAGAACCACCTATGAAGGGCAGGATATCTTGTCGTTTTCCGTCACCGCCGCATTCTTATCCATCACCTCTCCCGCTGCACGATTTGGATAGCGGCAAATGCCGGGAGGACAAGGGCGGCTCCGTTCCGGACTCTCTCGACGAGCAATGGAATCGGCGGACCATTCCAGCCCCCGCATTATCAGGATGTGTATCAGCGCAATATCCACGCAGGCCAGATACAGTTGCGAATCATTATAAAACCGGTAATCTTTGGCCTTGACTTCCGTCCATGAATGTTGTATCGTTAATTGCTTTACCGCGCCTTTTTTCCTCTTTCGCGGCAGGTCCCCCGCCTGTTTATCATGCACCACTTAAACTGGAGATTGTTATGGCCAGCTTGAGTTCTGTGGATTACTATGCCAGTTCACCGAAGGGGCTTGAAGACATTTCACCGCTCCGCGCCATTGCCGAAACCGCGTGGAAC
>JAWLHT010000061.1:0-19787 GCA_041690195.1 Candidatus Latescibacterota bacterium | reverse complement strand
TCTCCGGTGAGCACTCCGTTCTCATTGATTATGGTGTTCACCGCGCCAATCGTTTGCGCCGCCTTTGTCAGACGGTGCAGCAAGGGTATGACCGCGGTCTTGTGTGGAACAGTCACGTTCAGCCCGTGAATTCCGAGCGGCACAAGGGCGTCAATCACCTTTGCGAGCCCCGCGGCCGGAACCCGGAACGGCACGTACACACCATCATGCCCCATCGATTCAAGCGCCCTGTTCTGCATGTACGGGGAGAGGGTGTGACTGATGGGGTCACCGATGACACCGTAAACCGACGTTTTACCGCTTACCGGAGTCATCAGACCTCCGGTGTGGATTCTTCACAGCAGGACGACCGCTGTTTCATTTCCTTCCAGAATTCCTCCATGATACCAACAGCTTCCTTGTAGCTTGTCCCCTGCAAATATTTGATCGCGGTTGCCACAGCAAAAAGAATCACCGCGACACAACTTACGAGCCGGAAAAGCATTTTCATGTGATACCCCCTTCGTATGGAGACTCGTTGGAGTAATTTGTCATACCGTAAACACACCAGTATAGCACTATATAATATACGGCATATAACCCGGATTCCAAAGAAAGACTTACACCAACGCTACGCGAAAATCATTTTGAAAACGGGCATTATTCGAAAAGCGGATCAATAGAGTAAGCACGGTCATGAAAGGAACGGCGGGAGGGTGGTGCGCCTGTCCTCTATAAGCCCATAGCGAAAGGGCCTGTTCCGGAACAGGCCCGGCCAGCGAGGAGAAGGCTTTTCGTGAACCGCCCTTCTTGTCGTATTGATCTCCACCCCGTATTGGGCAAACAAGAAAAGTACACACCTGCCTATTGGCTCAGAATGCCGGATCCTACCTTAACCCTCTTTATCCCAAATTCGTATGAGTCAATATTTCTGTCACCTGCACATGCCGGGATGCTGGCGGCCATTCATTTGGGGGGATGACGCATTCCGGGCTCTCGAAATACTCCCGTTCGTCTATTATTTCAGCACTCACGAAAGGGTTTGAAGCTGAAACATGCGTCAGGAATTACGGAAGTTACCTCTGATATGAAAGGGAATTTCCGAACGAAATGACCTGCGATGACGGCGAGAATATTCATCATCTTTCACGGCGCTGTTTCTGGCTTTGGGCAAGAAAAGCCATGAGCTCTAAAAATGAACAGAGCGGATACTCATCAGGAGCGCACCCGAATATTACTGTTTCTCCTCCCGCCGCAACGCCGGCGACAGCAAGGGCAAGGGCGACCTGTGACATTCCCGCCGAATCAACCAAATTCCCATGAAGATCCGGTCCGCCCTTCACCACAATGCCTTCGGGATAATTACCAACATGTGCGCCGAACATCTCCAGTCCATCGACCAGCGCTTTTCTGGCGTATAAGTCGCATTCTTGTGCGGAGTCACTGCAGCGTACAAGTGTTTCACCCTTGGCAAACGATGCTACCGCGGCGACAAGCAGCAGCTCAGCCTCAACGGTTCTTGCGGTTACCTGTACGCCTTCAAGCGCACTCCACCGAACGTGCAAGTCAGCGGAATCGTATGCGCCTCTGCGAATATGCGTCCAGTCGATCAATCCTCGCATTCGTTTGAGTGTCTCAAAAAACACCCGATGGCCCGGTTCCCATAGTACTCTCCGAATGATAACATCAGAGCGTGGGGTAAGGGCTGCCGCACCGGCCAGCGCCGCTGCGAGCGTGGCATCACCGGGCACTTCCACAACTGCATTTTCCGCATGCCAGTCCAGAACAAGCTGGTCCGGTGTTTTTTCGCCGGCTATCCGGGCAAGACGACGCTCCAGTGGGCTTGGCGTGGTCTTGTCTTTCTGCGGATCCGATGTTTTTAAACCGAGCGGGCGCAGCCGTGAAATTGCCGACCCGGCTTCTGAGCAGACGCAAACAACCGGTGCCGGGGTACCAGACGCCAGCGCCACGGCAGCCGCAATTTCCATTTCCCGGGCGGTAGAAACCTCCACCGGCTTCTCCGGGGAAAATCTAAATCCCGCAATTGAATATGACTCGGAGGCATCCGAAACCGCCGAACTCACTATACCCATTCGCTGCAACAGGGAAATCGTTTGACGAATACATCTGTTCCGGCTTTCCGTTGAACGGGGAATAACCACCCGTTCAACGATGCATGCCGCGGCGGCCACAATGATGTGAAGAACGGAATCGGGCACTTCATCGGTCACATGCAGCGTGCCAGTATATCCATTGCCTTCCAGCGCGATACAGTCTTCGGAGCGGGAGAGTGTTACGCCGGATTCGAGCAGAAAGCCACACAGGTTGTTGACATCCGGCGCGGGAGAGGGATGTACTACTTTCCATTGTTTTCCGGTTACCGACCCGAACGCCAGCATCATGAGCGTCAGCAGACGGTCGCCCGGAAGGTCCACTGTTCCTGACAAATGCCGTGAGTTGCAAATCTCGAACTGCACGCTACCTCCTCAGTCGAGCTTTATATCCGGTGCGGCCGAGAAGTGACACGGCATCGAGAGCTTCCTGCTCACGGGCAAACGCCAGACGGAGAGTACCGCCCTCGCCTTCCCGTACCTTGAGCACCTCAATATCCTTGATGTTAATTTCATTGATTGCCAGTTCGGTTGCAATACGTGCGATAACCCCGGGAACATCTTCCACCACGACCAGAACATCAAACAGCGGTCGCATGAACCCTTTTGTATCCTTGGGGATTGTGGCGCGGGTAACGTTGGCAATTTCAAAGTTCTCGCCAAGGGCGGGAGTACCGATCCGGTCACGAACTTTTCTGAGATGGTCGATGAATATGTCCACCATCTCCCGCACCATATCGTCATTGGTCCGGAAAATATCATCCCACATCCCGAACGGGCTGGATGCGATTCTGGTCATATCACGGAAACCGCCAGCAGCCAAACGAAGGTAGGGCGCATCCGGTCCATTAAGGTATCCAACCGCTTCAACCAGTGTAACAGCCAGAAGCTGGGGAAGATGGCTTACTGCCGCGGCGATACGGTCATGAAGATCGGCTTCCATGACCAGAACCCTGGCGCCGGTTTCACCAAGAAACCCGCTGAACTCGGTCACAACGGCCTCAGGAACACCCTCGGCGGGACAGAGAATGTACATTGCGTTTTGAAACAGGAAGGGGTCGGCGGCCTGCACTCCACGGTTCTCCGAGCCGGCCATGGGATGCCCTCCGATAAAGTGAACGCCTTTCGGGAGCACCCCGGTTGCATGACGGGTAATCGAGCGCTTGGTGGAACCGACATCAGTGATGATTACTCCGTCCCGTGCGTGGGGGGCAAGCAAAGTCAAAATCCCCTGGATACGATGAATGGGAGTGCAGAGAAACACCACGTTCGCCCCCATGACAGCATTCCCCAACTCCTCGTATCCACAGCCCTCGGTAATCACACCCATTTCAACAGCGTTCTGCACCGCGGCGGGGGAAGAAACGCCGATGATTCTCAGCTCGGGAAATCTGCGACGTAACGCCAGTCCAAGTGACCCGCCGATCAATCCGACTCCGACAATGACAATGCTCTTATACATATATCCCTTTATTTTTTCAACCGCACCGCAGGTACGGGATTAAATCGGCAAGACAGGGAAACCATGCTTCCGACGATGTTGAACCCTGTGTCGCCTCCGGCATCAAGAGGAAAACGGAAAGCCTCCGCGGCACGGAAGGGGTTGCTGAGAAAACCCAGTACCTGTTGAATTCATGGGCAACAACAAACCGACCCTGACAGTGTGGCCATCGCCGGGTCATTATATCCTCGAAAAATGGCGCAGCCTGCAAGGATCACAAGGCTTATATCAGCATAACATGTGTATATCACATCAAACCTTAACGCATATAATCCGATTACTCCGTACGTATCGACACGTCCCGCACAAGACAGGAATAACTGCCGTCGCCCGGTCCACGGAGTCGAATTCCGATGCGGCCGCCAGGCAATCCGGTTCCGTCGGGATCAATTCCCTCCAAAGCCATAGTCCCATTCACCGAAACCCAGACTCGCGGCCCCTGTTTGCCGATTTCCATATCGTACCACTCTTCATTGACTGCCACATCGGGCGTTTGTGCAATATCCACCAAACCTGGGTTCTTACGGATAAACAGGTTGGGCTGATGGTAGGCAGTGTGGAATGCAATCATGTAGTTCCGGACACTTCCTTCCGACCAGAACCCGATGGAGCCGTCATTGTCGGGAGGTATCTCGAGTTGCCCCGTGCTGTCTGACGCGGCAAGGAATACAACGCACACTCCCTCCCGTTGTTCCGGTTTCACCCTGAAGGTAAGGACAACGTTTGGACCATAAGAATCCGGAGAAACCAGGGTGACGCCGTTGGAGTCGGTTCCCTCTCTCAGACGGTATCCCTCGTCATTATCCAGTGCCTCAATGCTGCCACCGCCAACAACTTTCCAGCCGGACAAGTCCGCCGCCGTTGCAGAAACACTGTCCCTACTCTCACCAGAGCATCCAACCATAAGAAACATCAGGAACAATCCGGCAGAAATGAAACGATTCATTAAACCTCCCCCAGGCAGACTGCTTTGAAAAAAAGCGTTCCGCGATTCTTGTTTTTCGGTAGTCCCCATACTGACTTTTCAGAAACAAAACTGGAGAACTTCCTCCTGCATGGTGATCGTGTAAGATACACTGCGGGATACGGGACAGAATAGTCGTCAGGCAAACTGCGGCCGCGTCGATTCCGTCTCGACCAGCTTGAGGATTTCCGCGGTCCGGGCATTCATGAGTTCTTCGTCTCCGGCCGCTTCCACATTAAGCCGCACAACCGGCTCAGTATTGGACTTGCGGAGATTGAACCGCCATGTATCGCCGAATTCCATGGTCAACCCATCGAGATGAGAAACTGTGGTCGCCTTCCCGGCAAAATGTTCTTCAACGTTCTGCAGTGTTGCATCGGGATTGAGTACTGTTCGGTTGATTTCTCCGGAGCAGGGATACTTGCGGATCCGTTCGTCCACAAGCTCGGAAAACCGCTTGCCGCTTACGGACATCTCCTCGGCTACGAGCAGCCAGGGTATCATGCCGGAATCGGAGAAGGAGAAATCCCGGAAGTAATGGTGAGCGCTCATTTCGCCACCGTATATGGCGCCGGTTTCGCGCATCTTTTCCTTTATGAAAGAGTGACCTGACTTGGAGAGAACGGGGACGCCGCCGGTATTCCGGACGATTTCAAGCGTATTCCAAACCAGCCGTGGGTCATGGACGATCTTTTCACCGGGATTACGGTTCAGAATGCGTTTTGCGAGGAAGCCGACAATGTAGTATCCCTCAATATATCTGCCCTGTTCGTCGAAGAAGAAACACCGGTCAAAGTCGCCATCCCATGCGATGCCGAGGTCAGCCTTGTTATCCACTACTGCGTTTACGGTTGCGGAGCGGTTTTCTATCAGGAGCGGATTGGGAATTCCGTTGGGAAACGTACCATCCGGCTGAAAGTTGATCTTGATGAATTCAAATGGCAATGAACCGGCAAGGACATCAAGCACCGGGCCGGCGCAGCCATTCCCCGGGTTTACTACAATCTTGAGCGGTTTGAGCAGTCCGGTATCCACGAATGATAAAACTTTGCGAGTGTATTCCGCCATGACATTCCGTTCGGAAATATCTCCGCGATGGGTTGCTTTCTCCGGGTATTCTTCCATCCGGACTCGGCGCTCGATGTCGAGAAGACCGGAATCCTCACTGATGGGACGGGCATCCATTCGAACGAGCTTGATGCCATTGTAGTCTTTCGGATTGTGACTGGCGGTTATCATCGCCCCGCCTCCCATGCCTTCGAGAGAGGAAGCGTAATAAACCATTTCCGTTCCGCAAAGTCCGATATCAACTGCGTCAACACCGGAATCGTTCAAACCACGGATGAGCGCTTTGGAGAGCAATACACTGGTCTGGCGAATATCTCTTCCCACAGCCACTGCACCCTCGGGACTCATTTCAACCGCATAGGCCCGTCCAATCTGGTATGCCATTGCTTCATTCAGTTCACCAGGTATACGGCCCCGGATATCGTACGCCTTGAAAGCTGGGAGTCTGGCATCGTTCATGATCCTTCCCTCCTGGTTGCATAGTGGAATATGAATAATAAGGTAATAACACTTGCAGGCGAGTGCAAGAAGTGAATCAATAAGACTTGGTTACTATTACGCGAAACCCGATCAGTAACATCGGTCTGCCGGATCTTTGTATGAATACCCGTGTTTAATATCGTCTTTTACACAACATATTCTGACAGTAATTGTTGTGGGCGTTTTCCCCTGCTGCTGAATAATCATCGGTCAGTGATTGACATTTCGACTTCATTGCCTATATTCAGCTATACTCAAGCCAAGCTCCGTATTGAGTGGCAGTTCGGGTTGGTTTTTCCCTTCTCCGGCGTGCCGGCTCAGATTATTCCATCCGCAAAACGGGAGATAAAATGGCGGATATTGGAAAGCGTGAATTTCTGAAACGGGGGGTGAAAGGGGCGCTCGGTTTCACGGGGCTTTCCCTGCTCGACAGGCCCGGAGCACTCCAAGCGGTGGATGGTAAAAACGGGCGTCCCAATTTCGTGTTCATTTTTTGTGACGATCTCGGCTGGGGCGATCTGCCGTGTCACGGCTATCGGTCGGTCCAGGCACATGGCGGCTGGATTGTCCGCGGTGATCTCAGGATGCCGAATATCGACCGTATGGCGGCCCAGGGGACGATGTTCACCCAGTTCTATGTCAGTTCGGCGGTGTGCTCACCCAGCCGGACCGGGCTCATGACCGGGCAGTATCCCGGCCGTCTCGGCATTCACGACTACATCGCCCGGCACGATCTCAACGTTGAGCGGGGCATGCCGGATTTCCTGGACCCGAAAGCGCCGACCATCACCCGAATTCTCCGTCGGACCGGATACCGAACCGCCCATTTCGGGAAATGGCATCTCGGAGACGGCGATGCCGCGCCCTCGCCGGAGGAATACGGCATTGACCGATATGTCGACTGCCTGAAAGGACCGCAGCGGCGGGTCGGCTCGACCGAGATGATCGCGGACGAAACCATCAGATTCATCCGCGAGCACAAGGACCAGCCATTTTACATCAATGCCTGGCTGTACGATCCTCATTCACCGCTCCATCCGACCGAGGAGCAACTCGCACCCTTCAAAAATCTTTCTCCCAAATGGGGAGACCACTACGGCGCTCTGCAAGTCTGGTACGCAGTGCTAAGCAACATCGACCGTCACGTGGGGCGTATCCTCGACGAACTCGATGCACTCGGTTTGAGTGAAAACACTGTGGTGATATTCTCCAGCGACAACGGTCCCGAGACTGGCCTCATTCCGTTCGTTTCACACTACGGCGGCGCAAGCAGCGAGGCCTCCGGGCCGTTCCGCGGTATCAAGCGAAGCCTGTACGAAGGGGGAATCCGGGAACCCTTCATCGTCCGATGGCCGGGAAAGACTCCGGCGGGCGCGGTCGACCATACCACCCTTTTCGGCGGGGTCGATTTCCTGCCCACGGTATGCAGCCTCGCCGGGTCCGGTTTGCCGGAGGGGACATTCGATGGCGAAGATCTCTCGCCCGCGATTCTGGGAAAACCCCGGGCGAAAACCAAGCCGCTCATGTGGGAGAACCGATTCCCCGTCTACGGGCATGTCGTGCATAAAAGCCCGATGCTGGCCATACGCGAGGGAAAATGGAAGCTGCTCATGAATCCTGACCGAAGCCGGGTTGAGTTGTACGATATTCCCGCCGACCCGGTCGAGTTGAACAACCTTGCCGACCGGCATCCGGAAGTTGTGGAGCATCTTGCCACTCAAGTGCTGGCTTGGCAAAGGACGCTGCCCGAGGGGCCGGTGCACCGGGACGCCGGTTCGAACGCCTGGCCTTGGCCGAAGGGGGATTGAAATCGGAGATTTCCGCGCTTCGGCCGTCCTGAAAGAGACGGATCGTTTATCGTTCTGGATATTGACGGTTGCTTCGGAATTCATACACTTATGGGGTTTCCATATTCAGAAACATTCATGACGCACCGTTTCGATTCTGGCAATCTCTTTCTCCGCAGCGCAATCAGACTACCTGACGGAGCCTCTTCCGGCCTTTCCCGTATTTCGGGATTCCGGAGTGAAGGCGATATATCATGCATCCCGTTTTGCAATATTGCAGGCCCGCCGCGGGAGCTTCGGCTTCTCCTCCGTCACTTGAGCACGCGTTTGCGTCTCCGATCGCAAACCTGCAGTCATTCTTCCGGGTAGATGCAGTACAACAACCATAAACCCTAATATGAAAACGCGATCATAGAAAACGAGACTGTTTTTTTTGCGCCGCGACCTTTTCCATCCTTTGGAATCGCCAAACCGCTGACAATACTTCCGTATCATTTGACCGCGTATTCCCCCGCTGCTGAAAGAATTTGGAACCGGACAATTCAACCATTTAGTTTTTTCGGAAGTCTATAGAAGTATAGTCTCACCATCCATGCACGGACTTTTTTTGGAAAGAATCTTGCGATTGCCGGGTCGCGCAGTCCTGAACGCAACCGAACGCTTTCCTTAAAGATGCAGCGGGTTAACTTACGATATCCTCCCGGATCCCGTTCCTGCCGTGTTTCTATGGTTGACTTTTCCGGTGAAAGTCGTTATTAATAAGGTCTCCCGGAATGCATTTTTCTCGAGAGGACTTCTCAATGCCGTTTACCCGTTTTATATCTGCAAAGTCTTTGTTTCCCATTCTCTTAATTCTGTTGTTATTCGCTCATTCCGCCTACGGTGTCGTATCGTTCTATGTTGCCCCCGATGGAGATGATTCGTGGTCGGGAATCACATCCGATAAAAGTATTTTTGCCTCAAACGGACCATTCGCAACGCTCGAACGAGCCCGCGACGCTATCCGGGAGCTGAAAAAAAGCGGCGACTACCCCAAACGGGGAGGGGTAACCGTTTTTATCCGGGGAGGAGTGTATGCGGTTGACCGTACCTTTCAGCTTACCGCTGAAGACAGCGGTACCCCGGATTCTCCGGTTGTCTACCGCGCATACCAAAACGAGACTGTTCGCCTGGTCGGGGGAAGGATTATTGATAATCTCCAGCCGGTGGGAGATCGTGAAATCCTGAAACGCCTCCCTTCGGTTGCTCACGGTCATGTGCTGACAACAAGGCTGGCGGCCTTGGAAAATTCCTTGCTGGGACGTTCCCGATCTCATGGACATGGCAGGCCGGTATCCGCTTCCGGAGTGGAATTATTCTGCAACGGTCGTCCCATGGTCCCCGCCCGTTGGCCCAATGATGGCTGGTCAACAATTCTCAAATCTACCGCTGGTCAGAAAAGCCATGTTCTCCATACGGATACCGGCCGGATCGGCGCATGGACCGCCAACGCCGGTACAACACTGCACCTTTTTCGCCCCGGTGAGGGCAAAGACTGCATTGAACCGATAGTATCGCTGAGTTCGGAGAAACGCACGATCACGCTTGCCGAATCACCCTTCGAGCCCCGCACCGGTGATCTTTGGTTTGCCGCGCACATCCTGGAGGAACTCGATAGTCCGGGAGAGTGGTTTATCGATTCCAGAAACGGAGCAGTGTATCTTTGGCCATATGAAGCTCAGTCTGAAATCACCGTTTCCCTGCTCGAAAAGCCGGTTATTTCCATAAATGGATCAGAGCACCTTACCATCCGTGGGATAGTTGTGGAATGCACCCGGGGCAACGGAATAACCATTGCCGGGGGCGCCCGTAACCAGGTAGCCGGATGTACTATTCGCAACACCGGCGGCACAGGAGTCCGTCTCCTCGACGGATATCGAAACGGAGTTAATGGATGTGACATTATTAATACCGGCGAAAGCGGAATACTCATCGAGGGTGGAAACCGGAAAACCCTCAGTCCCGCAGGAAATTTTGCACTCAACAATGAGATTACCCGGTATGCGCGCCGCATCCGGATGCGGCGACCGGCGGTGCAGATCAATGGAGTGGGCAATCTTGCATCACGCAACCGTATTCATGGCGCCCCCCATGCCGCGCTCATGCTGACCGGTAACGAAAATGTAGTTGGATAAAACGAAATTTACGATGTCTGCCGCGAAGCTTCGGATTTGGGGGCAATCCACCTCGGGAAAGACTGGACGCATCGGGGAACATCCATACGGTACAATGTTTTTCGCGATTTCGGCACAGATACTGCACCCGCGGTACACTTTGGGGACTTCACCGCCGGGAATACCGTTTGGGGTAACTTTTTTATACGGGTAGCTTCCGCCGTTGTCATTGAGGGTGGCCGGAACAATACCATTGAGAACAATGTTTTTGTCGACTGCTCTCCCGCGGTGCGCCTCAAACGGTTTGATCCGGAAGAGGTGAAGAGTCGTATTGAGAAACTCGAACGAGCTGTTCAGGTTGACTTCCGCCATCCGCCTTTCTCTACACGCTATCCGGAACTGCGCTCACTGAAATCCGGTGATCTGTCACGTCCCGAGGGTAATCGTATTATCCGTAATATCCTCACCAGCGGTGTTATTTCCGAATCCGCTGCCGAAGGAAATCCGTCTGTACTTGAAGAAAAGGATAATTTTTTCGATATTGATCCCGGTTTTGTGGATCCCGCTCGGGATAACTATGCAATACGCCAGGACTCCCCCGTGTATTCAGGCGGGTTTCAGTACATTCCGATCAATGAAATCGGATTGAAACTTGACATTTTTCGCGTTACTATTCCCGAAAACAATCCGGCGGCTTTGCGAAGCGAATAATCATGACCGTTTTTTTCTCACGTTCTCTCGCATGGAAAGGCGACGCATGTCTACGCTCTCTTCAGTGAATAAAAAGACTCTTTTCGATACCGCCGTCGAAGCAGCTCGACTCGGAGGAGCAATTCTTCGTGACAATTTCGGAAAGAGGAAAGATATTACATACAAAGGGCGCATAGACCCGGTGACAAATGTGGATTTAGCCTCGGAAAAAGCCGTGGTGGATTGTATTCGGAGAAGTTTTCCCGGACACGACATTATCACCGAGGAGACGAACGCCTCTCTTTCCGGCTCATCCTTCCGGTGGATCATTGATCCGCTTGACGGAACGGTCAACTATGCGCACGACTATCCGGTGGCGGCGATATCCATCGGACTGGAAGTAGACGGGTGCATGGAAATCGGAATCGTGTATAATCCCATGCATGAAGAGTTTTTTCGCGCAGTGCGCGGCGAGGGAGCCTTCATGAACGACACGCGAATCCATGTTTCCAGTGTGGATTCCCTGGTCCGGTCCTTGCTTGCCACCGGATTCCCCTACGATATCAAGGATAATCCCCGAAATAATCTCGCCCATTTTAATCACATGGCGGTTACCGCACAGGCCATCCGCCGTGACGGTTCCGCCGCGCTCAACCTCTGCTACACCGCCATGGGACGTTTTGACGGATACTGGGAATTGACCATCGCTCCCTGGGATATCGCTGCGGGTTTGCTCATTGTCACCGAATCGGGTGGAAAGGTTACCGATCTCCGGGGCAACCCACTCTCGGTCATGGACCGCCAGATTATTGCCTCCAACGGCCTCATTCACGATGAAATCATCCGGGAACTCCAATCCGTCGGATGATCCCCCCGTTTATCCGGTTTGCAGGATGTGCAGCATATTCCAGAAACGGGGAATCGGAGTGTTGTCATCCGATTCCCCGTAATCGCATTATATATCACCAATTCGAGTCAAATCACCTGCCAGCGCCACAGGACCGTAAAGCATTTGGGGCACCCCTCAAGCGTACTCCTGTACTCTGCAATCAGCTTGCTTCATGAACTGATCGCATATGAACACCGGTGTCATATGTTACTGATACCGTAGTGATTGTACGGGGTTGGTGGTTGCCGCCCGTACTACCTGGAAACTGATGGTGACGAGAGCGATAGACAGGGTTAGGGCGCCACCGGTAATAAATGTAAGTGGGTGCATGCCGTCATAATATGCGAAAGTTCTCAGCCAGATCCGCATAATGATGTATGCCGATGGCCAGGCAATGAACTGGGCGATCAGTATCAATTGTATAAACGAACCCGCGAGCAATTTAAGTATGTCTGACGATGAAGCGCCCAGAACTTTTCTGATCCCGATTTCACGCGTCCGTTGTTCTGCGGTGAATGCAGAAAGACCGAACAGACCGAAGCAGGCGATGCATACCGAAAGGAGCGCGAATGCTGCGATTATCCGCTCCGCCCGCTCGTCCGCATGATGCAGTTTTTCAAAATGACGGTCAAGCCAGGTGTACTCAAAAGGAGATCCGGGGGCGAGTTGCTTCCACTTCTTCTCAATGTACTGCAGTGTTTCAGCGCTTTTCCCGGGTTGAATGCGGATCGAGAGATACTGGAATCTGTTTCGTGAAAAGAACAGAAACATCGGCGCAATTTTCTCGTGAAGCGAGCGAAAGTGAAAGTCTCGCACCACACCGATCACCGTGCCCCCGGGAATACCGTGCGAGAGACGTTTCCCCACCGGCAATTCCCATCCGATTTCCCGTACGGCGGCTTCGTTGAGGATGAATGATTCCTCCCATTCTCCGGCGTCGGTATCGGAAAAGTTCCTGCCATCCGCCAGTTCGATCCCGTACGTTGGCAGGTAATCCTGATCCACCATAATGCCGTACATGGCAAAGAGACGTTCCGGAGGAGAACCTTCCGGATGAAATTCATAACGGGATATCGAAGGATCACCAGGTATTGCCGAAGATGCGGTAACAGCCGTTATATTCGGATTCGATTTCAACTCGTCCTTCAGCACCTCGCACTGGCGAATCAACTCCCTGTCACGCAACGAAACAACCAGGACACGTTCCTTTTGAAATCCGAGCGGTTTTCTTTCAAGATACGCTATTTGATTTGATGCGACGCCGGTTCCGATAATCAATATGGAAGAAATCACAAACTGTATTACAACCAGAAATCCGCGCAGAAAAGCTCCGGTATCCGCTTTCGCTGCTCCACGGATAACCTGTGCGGGTTCAGCACGGGATAGAAACATCGCCGGATAGATCCCCGCAACCGCCCCGACGAAAGATGCGCCAGCCAGCAGCACGACCATTACAACCGGGTCACGGTAATACAATATTTCCAGCCGTTCGCCGGTCAGGGAGTTGAACAGGGGAAGAATAAGTTCGGTCATGGAAAGGGCGAGGAGAAAAGCGGTGAGGGCTGTTATAACGGATTCTCCGGTGATGCGAAGAACGAGGCTTCGGCGGCTTGCGCCCATGATTTTACGAATCGCTATATCACGGGCACGCAGGTTTGATCGTGCGGTCGCCAGATTCATGAAGTTAACACAGGCAACAAAAAGCACGAAAACCGCAATAATGGAAAAAACGACAACGTTTGTCACACTTCCATTCTGCTCAAGCTCGCTCTCCAGGTGTGAATGCAAATGGATGGATCGGAGCGGCTGGAGAAAGAACCCGATCCGTTCCGCATCTTCAATCGGAATATGCCGAACTATTTTTTCAGATAGCCGGGACTCAAGCTGCGCAGGTTTGTATCCTTCCGGGAGTAGAATGTAGGTGGGAAATTCCGCCCGGTGCCAGTCGATAAGAAGATACCCTTCCAGCGCCTCTAGTGTCGAAAGCGAAGCCAGGTAATCGAAATGAAAGTGTGAGTTGCGGGGAACATCCTCCACAACACCGGTTACCCGGAATGCATGGGGACCGTTGAGATTAACGGTGATCGTTCGGCCGAGTGGCTCGGTATCCCCGAACAACCGTCTGGCCGTGCTTTCCGTAAGCACAACGGAAAATGGGCTGAGGAGAGCTCGTTGCGGGTCACCGAGCAGAAGCCGAAAGGAAAAAAGTTCGAACAGGTCCGGGTCGCTGAACAGAAAGCCGCTTTCGGCATACCGAGTTCCCCCTGATTCTATCATCAGGCTTTCAGGATTTTCGCTCTTCCACAACCGTACCGCTCTCTCAACCTCCGGGAATCGAGTGGCCATCGCCGGACCGAGTGGCGCCGGCGCCACCGCCACGCGCACGTTCCGGTCCGCCACCCTGTATTCAGTGGCGACACGGTATATGCGGTTCGCGTGACGGTGCCAGGAGTCATAACTCAGCTCCTGGGAAATGGATAAGAAGATGAGCAGACAGCAGGTCATCCCGACGGTGAGTCCCGCCACGGTAACTGCGGAGTATACCCGGTTACGAGCCAAGGCACGAATTGAATCAACCGGAAAGCCCCTATACATAGCCTGTTTCCCGTAGAGTTTCCGACATGACCCGGCCATCGAAAAGGTTAACAATACGGTGGCCGAAACGGGCATACACGGGAGAATGGGTCACCATAACCACTGTCGTACCGGAGTCGTTCAAATCGGCCAGCAAGCGCATGACATCATCACCGTGTGTGGAATCGAGATTCCCGGTCGGCTCATCGGCCAGGATGAGTCTGGGACGCGATACAATGGCACGCGCCACCGCCACGCGCTGCTGCTGACCGCCGGAAAGCCTCAGTGGAAGAGTGTCCCGGAACGGAACGATTTCCAGCAGTTCCAAAACCTCCTGAAGACGGCGGCGGCGTTCCTTCGACGGAACTTTCAGATAGAGAAGCGGAAGCTCTAAATTTTCATACACGGTCATGTCGTCAATGAGATTGAAATTCTGAAAAACAAAACCGATGTTTTCTTTTCGAATTCTGGCCCTTCGGGTTTCGGATAATCCGGTGATATCCCGCCCGAGAAATTGGTACTCCCCTTCGGTCGGAGTATCAATCAGTCCAAGAAGATTGAGCAATGATGACTTCCCGCAGCCGGAAGGTCCCATCACCGACACGAACTCTCCCTCGCGCACGACAAGGTTCACCCCTTTCAGTGCAACGGTGCGTACGCCACCTTCCAGATACGTCTTGCCAATGTCACGCAGACTGACCATCACTGATGCCCCGACCGTGTCATCCAACATGCAAACAGTGCGTATGATTCGCTCACCTCAGCTGCACCACCCTGCTCATAATAAACGGTGTTACCCTCAACAGTTTTCTTCCGAAACATTCCTGGCGCATGGCTGGACCAGTCGCCAGTCCTGGAGAATTCCTGATTCTCAATGGTGCGGTCCAACGATAAAAGGTCCTTAAACATGGCGCTGCAGTCTTCTCATTCCACTTCACGAGCGGATTCGAGAAACGCCCGAAGGTTTTCCAGCGGCACCTCAGGTTCAAGAACGTGGGTTGGCGAGAGCAGAAGTCCCCCGTCTTTGCCGAGTGTGCGCTTCCTTTCCCGTACAAGATCACGCACTTCTTCCGGAGAGCCGAATGGCATCGTGGTTTGGGTGCCGATGCTCCCATCGAAAACAAGACGGGCGCCGAACAGCTCTTTCATTTTCATCAGGTCAAGACACTCCGGCTGGACCGGGTTAAGAATGGTTACCCCAATTTCGATCAGTTCCGGAATGATCGGCTCGATATTTCCATCGCTGTGATACCATATCTGGATATCCGGATGAATGCGCCGCGCTTCGGCAAAAACTGCCGCCCAGCGCGGTTTCATGAACTTTCGCCACATCTCCGGGGAGAACATCATCGCCCGCTGATTGGCCACGTCATCACCGGTTTTTATCCAGTCAACTCCCGC
Organism: Candidatus Latescibacterota bacterium; assembly: GCA_041690195.1. Classification (GTDB taxonomy): domain Bacteria; phylum Latescibacterota; class Latescibacteria; order Latescibacterales; family Latescibacteraceae; genus JAWLHT01. The sequence continues at coordinate 4,190 of JAWLHT010000061.1, read as the reverse complement.
CGAGGCCGCGGCTCTCGCAACAACAAGATTCCGTGTCATCATTTTGTCGAGAATGTACTCACACCATTCCGGATTCATCACCATGTCCAGGAGAAACTGCTCATATCCCCGGATCTGCCAGGAATCCTCATACATGTGACCGATCCAACTCCCCGCGACCAACCCGCGGCCATGAGCACAGATCACGTCATTTACCATGTGAGAGGTTTCAAACTTCCGAATATCAGGCCAGGGGAAAGATTCGAGGTCTTCCAGTTTTTCGGCATTCCGTAAAGGGCTTATGTATCGTGTGAAGTGGTACATGCTTCCCGGAACTTCCAGCACTCCGAGATGATTGATGAAAGCTCCGGGGAAGTCCAGATCCTGAAAATAGTGCGAATAATCAGGGAAAAAATGACCATCCGGCGGTTCCGGCTCCGTCATGACCGGGTTGTACATACCAAAATAATCCCGGATATCATTGTCGCCGATCCCGAATTCATCACGAACCCGACGCTCCAGTTCCGGTGTGAATCCGGCATAATAGAGGAATGAGTCATGCGTCTCGTGTTGTACCGTTGCCCTGAAACACTCAATCTGTGTCGGCATGGATCCCCCGGAAAAACATTCAACTCGAGTTCGACACAATATACTATAATTATACTTACATATTGCGTTATGTTGTCGTCCTGTGATTCTCAACAACACAACGGCGCCCGCGCCTGAAAAGCTCCGACATGAGACTCAGGCTACCGCAGTTCGTCAAAATAGCGATCGATTGACTCCGCGACATTTCGTCCATTGGCAATGGCCAGGATTACCGGAACTCCCCCCATTACTGCGTCAGAGGCGGTGAAGACTCTCCGTGAAGTGGAATCTCTGGTCTTTTTCAGTAGCGGGGTATCAGCTTTCTCCGTTTCCCGGAAGAGGTTTCGGAACTGCGGACCGGAATCATTGGAGCAAAATCCAAGCGCCAGAATTGCCATATCCACCGGCAGAGCAAGCGTATCCGCTTCCGGCTCGACATGTTTCCTGTTTGGCGTGTTTGCGGGGAGTTTCTCAACCCGTTTGAGGCGACATCCCGTCAGGCTCCCGTTATCCCCGGAAAACTTTTCGACTGTCATTCCGGTTATCGTCGACCGCTTTCCCACTCCTGCTGCGGTTTCGGAAGCATCTGCCGCCATTGGCCAAAGGAACCGGCGGCCAGATACTTCTGCTGAAGAAACCGGGATTTCAACAACCGTAATCTCCGCTGCACCTTGGCGTCGGGCGGTTTCCACACAGTACGCCGCAAGTTCGCCGTCCCCGATGACCATGACTTTTTTTCCCCGCGCCGATACGGGATTGTCATCAGTTGAGATGTCTCCTGCAACAACCCGGTTTTGCATTGTCAGAAAATCCATGGCCTGGATGATGCCGTGATACTCTCTGCCGGGCAGGTCGGGATCGATCGGCATGCCGGATCGCTCGATCACCAAGACAGCATCGAAACTGCGCATCAGATACCCGATGGAAAGATCAATTCCGGCGTCCACCCTGGATTCAAATATAATTCCTTCAGCGGAAAGTTGACTGATCCTGCGCTCCAGCATACGTTTATCAAGAAGGAAATCCGGAATGCCATAGCGGAGAATTCCTCCCATACGGTCTTCACGTTCATAAACGGTTACCGCATGGCCTTTTCTGGCCAGTTGCTGCGCTGCGGCGAGTCCGGCCGGCCCGGAGCCGATAATCGCAACTCGTCTTCCGGAGGGTGCGGTGGGGGGTTCCGGAACGATCCAGCCGGATTCCCATCCGCATTCGGCAATTTCACACTCAATCTGACGAATCGTAACCGGTTCATGGCTTATGGAAAGAATGCAGGCGGATTCGCACGGAGCCGGGCATACTCTGCCGGTGATTTCAGGGAAATTGTTTCTGGCGTGTAGCATGTGAAGAGCGGTTCGCCATTTCCGGCTGTTAACCATGCCTATCCAGTCAGGGATTCGATTCATGGCGGGACATCCCAGAATTTCACAAAAAGGGGTGCCGCAGTCTATGCATCGTCCAGCCTGGAGTTCCGTATGGGATGCGGAGAGTACCTGTCTTGAATTTCCCCCGGCGATTTCCTCATCCCGGGCGAATTCTTTGCGCTGGTGCTTTAGATATCCAAACGGATCAGCCATTATATACCTCCTCGGTCGCCGAAAGAGTTTCCTTGTCGGCTCGCTCCGACTGCCGCATGCGCTCAAGGGAAATCCGGTAGTCCGTTGGCATTACCTTGACGAACAGGGGAAGACTGGCTTCCCAGTACTCGAGAATTTCGCCGGCTTTTTTGCTGTCGGTGTGGAGATAGTGCCGTTCGAGCAACTGGCGAAGCACGGTTTTGTCTTCTTCCGTCCAAACGCTTTCCAGATCAACCATGTCCAGATTGCAGTGAGGCTCAAACGCGTCTGTTTCGTTGAATACATAGGCGACTCCACCGCTCATACCCGCCGCGAAGTTTATCCCCACAGGCCCGAGCACGACGACGACGCCTCCTGTCATGTACTCGCACCCATGGTCGCCGACTCCTTCAACAACAGCCACCGCACCGCTGTTCCGTACCGCAAACCGCTCTCCCGCCGTTCCGTAGATGTAGACTTCACCGCCGGTCGCACCGTAAAGAGCGGTGTTCCCGGCAATGACATTTTCCCATGGCCGGAACCCGGCGTATGTGGAAGGAGCAAGAATGATGCGTCCCCCGGACATCCCTTTTCCAATATAATCATTGGCGTTCCCCTCCACCCGTATGGAGATGCCCGGAGCGAGAAACGCCCCAAGACTCCGGCCCGCGGAGCCCTTGAAGAACAGCCGGATGGTATCCGTCGGCAGTCCGGCGTCTCCGTACCGGCGGACGATTTCTCCGCTGAGACCCGTTCCGACAGAACGGTTGGTGGTGTGTATGGGAAGCGCGATATGCACGGTTTTGCCGGATTCCAGCGCCGGAGATGACATGCGGATAAGCGCTTCCTCCAGTGGAGGGCGCTTCGGGGTGGCTCGTTCACCGACTGCGGCCCGGGGATGGTCCGAACTTTCCCCCGTATGGAGCAATGCTGAAAAATCAAGTAATTTTGCCTTATTCCCTTCAATTCCCGAACGCATGCGGAGCAATTCGGCTCTGCCGACCAGTTCATCAATGGTGCGCGCTCCCAAACCGGCCATACGTTCACGCAGATCGCGAGCCAGAAACCGCATCAGCCGCTCAACATATTCAGGCTTGCCCTGGAAACTCCCCCGAAGCCTCCGGTCGTTTGTGGCGATTCCAACGGGACATGAATTGAGATGACATTTACGACACATCACGCATCCCAGTGCGATGAGAACGACGGTTCCGAAAGAAAACTCCTCGGCGCCAAGCAGAAGTGCAACGGCCAGATCCCTCCCGGTTTTCAACTGTCCGTCTACACGCAGCCGGACCCGGTCGCGGAGACGATTGCGGATGAGTGTCTGCTGAGCCTCCGCCAGGCCAATCTCCCAGGGAATACCGGCATGTTTGATTGCGGTGAGCGGCGAGGCTCCGGTTCCCCCGTCGTGACCGCAGATTACCACGATGTCTCCCCTGCATTTTGTCACGGCGACTGCCACCGCCCCTGTTCCGGCTTCAGAAACGATCTTCACAGATATTTTTGCTTTCGGATTTACCGCCCTGAGGTCATCAATCAGCTGTGCAAGGTCCTCAATGGAGTAAACATCATGGTGAGGCGGTGGAGATATCAGGGTAACGCCGGGGGTGGTATGTCGCACGCTGGCAATTTCCGTGCTTACCTTTGCGGCTGGAAGCTGCCCCCCTTCACCGGGCTTGGCGCCTTGAGCTATTTTGATCTGGAGTTCATCCGCCCCGGCAAGGTACCCGGCAGTCACCCCGAATCTCCCTGATGCGACCTGACGTATTTTTGAATTATTCCGGTTGCACCCTTCAGGCGAAGCGGGCTTTTCAGAATCCTCACCGCCCTCTCCGGTATTGCTGCAGCAGCCGACCCTGTCCATTGCGGCAGATATCGTGTCATGCGCTTCCCGGCCAAGTGCGCCATACGACATGGCCGCAGAGGAAAATCTCAGGAGGATATGCTCCTCTGGTTCAACCTCTTCAATCGGTACCGGCTCACCCGGACAGAACTCAAGGAGCGACCGCAACGTGACAGGAGAGTCTCCCTGGTCATCAATGAGCCGTGCATACTCGCGATATCTCT
>JAWLHT010000060.1:0-19793 GCA_041690195.1 Candidatus Latescibacterota bacterium | reverse complement strand
TAGAGTCATCCCCTCTCTCGGTGAGAGAGGGGATGACCCGTTATCGGCTCTCTTGGCGCTCCCTGTGGCTTGATTCCCCCTCTCTCTGGAGAGAGGGGGCCAGGGGGTGAGTTACCGGCCAAAGCCTCCACTGATTATATTTAGTACTCATGCGTACCCGTGATTTTCTCTTATCTTTACGACAATGCCCCTCGGTCCCCTCTCTCGCGAGAGAGGATGACTCTTTGGAAGACTTGGAGTTACACAATACGTCAAAGGTTTGGCGCACGATAAGAAATCACCTGCTCCCTTTCTCCCCTCCTCAAAAAACTTGGGGAATGACACGTTCGGAAGCACAGGAAGGAAAGTCCTTGCCATCGGACCGGAGAATGCCCTATTTTCAAGGCACCGTTTATTTGGAGGAACGAGAATGAAGGTACTGGTCACCGGCGGGTGCGGGTTCATCGGGTCAAATTTTATCCGGCATCTCCTGGGGTGTTCTCCGGAGGCCCGGGTGGTGAACCTCGACAAGCTCACCTATGCCGGAAACCCCGAGAACCTGCGGGATATCGAGGGTGATTCCCGCTATCGGTTCATCCGGGGCGACATCTGCGACCGTGAAGCGGTCGAGAACGCGATCGAAGGCTGCGATACCGTACTCAACTTCGCCGCGGAGAGCCACGTGGACCGTTCCATACGGGACAACGAGGCGTTCGTCCGTACCGGCGTGCTCGGAGTGCAGGTGCTCCTTGAAGCTGCTCGCGTGTCCGGAGTTCGCCGCTTTGTCCAGGTGAGTACGGATGAGGTTTATGGCTCCATTCGGGAAGGGGCGTTTTCAGAGATGTCCCCGATCAACCCATCCAGCCCCTATTCGGCCGCGAAGGCCGCGGGCGACCTTATGGCTCTCTCCTGGTTCAAAACCTATGGTTTCCCGGTTATCGTTACCCGCAGTTCCAACAACTACGGTCCGTTTCAGTACCCGGAAAAGCTGATTCCCCTGTTCGTCACCAACGCTTTCGAAGGGAAACCGCTTCCCCTTTACGGCGACGGGACCAATGTCCGGGAGTGGATTCATGTCCTGGATAACTGCCGGGCGATTGAACTGGTGTTGCGTGCGGGGACACCCGGTGAGGTATACAATATTTCCAGCGGTGAGGAACTGACCAATTGGGAGATCGCGGGAAAAATTATATCCGCGCTTGGCATCTCCGAGAGCATGATTGTTCCCGTGGCAGATCGTCCGGGCCACGACTTCCGGTATGCCCTGGACTGCCGGAAAGTGCGGGCGCTGGGTTTCGTCCCGTCGGTTGATATGGAGACGGGCTTCCGGGAGACGATTGACTGGTACCGTAACCATCCGTCCTGGTGGAAAAAGTTGAAGTCCGGATCCGCAAATTCCATAAACCGACAATCATCCGGGAGTACGGTGTGAAAGGCGTTATTCTCGCGGGAGGACTCGGCACCCGGCTCGACCCACTGACCCGAGTGACCAACAAGCATCTCCTGCCCATCTACAACAAACCCATGATTTACTACCCCATCAAAACCCTGGTCGGAGCGGGGATCACCGATCTCATGGTGGTTACCGGAGGCAACTCGGCAGGTGATTTTCTGGCGCTTCTCGGCAACGGTTCCGGTTTCGGACTCAAGCATATCAATTATACCTACCAGCAGGGCCACGGCGGTATTGCCGAGGCGCTTTCCCTGGCGGAGCATTTTGTTGATGGCGAGCGGGTGGTGGTCATTCTCGGCGACAATGTCATGGAAAACAGCATCCGGCCCTTTGTGGAACGATTCCGTGCGCAGGAGCGGGGAGCCCGGATCATCCTCAAGGAGGTGCCCGACCCCGAACGTTTCGGCGTGCCGGTCTTTTCTGACGGCCGCATCACCGCCATAGAGGAGAAACCCGCCCGTCCGGCCTCTCCCTATGCTGTCATCGGGGTTTACTTCTACGATTCCCGTGTATTCGACATTATCCGCACCCTCACCCCTTCCGATCGCGGCGAATTGGAAATCTCCGACGTCAATAACGCCTATCTCGCCGAGGGAACCCTGGAGCACGATATCCTTGACGGCTGGTGGACCGACGCCGGAACATTTCCGTCCCTGCTCCGGGCCAATCTGCTCGCGGCGGGGAAAGCCGGAGATACGCCGAACGAGTGATTGCGGGAAAGCTGTCTCTCGCAGAGTTCGCAAAAGACGCAAAGGAAAGCAGGAGTCAGGAGAAAAGAATGCGTTCCGGCTATCAGCGCGCCGTACAACACAGAAATAGACCGTAAGACCGGGAAGAAGTGCTTGTTTTCCTCTTGTCTCCCATGCCAGGGGAGTATCGCCCCTTCCCGCGTATGGGCGAGAGAGGACTCAATCGCGGAAACATAAGGGCTCATCACCAACGCCGGGTTCTGCTGTCCGAAACGTGCCGTCCCAACCTGATAACCGTTTCATAAACCTGTGGCGCGTTTCGCTTCTTTTTCCGTTGCGCCCGTTGCGAACTTGGCGAGAGTTTTTCCTTTTTCGACATCCGATTCCATTTCTTTGGGAGGTTCCCATGTCCGATGACAGCAGGCGTTCCTTCGTCAAGAGAACCGTGCTCGCCGGAGCGGCGCTGGCCGCCGCCGGAAGCGCCCGGGCGCAGCAGCCCCGACGTAAGTTCAGGCGGAAAAGCCCGTCCTCCGCGGAACTTCTTCAGGTGGGAGTGCTTACCGCGAAAGGCGGACACATCGACTCCATCTGGGGGCCGCTTATCAACCCGACGGGGGAGAAGACACGGGTGACCGGAATGGTCATGACCCACGCCTGGGATATTGATACCGCCGCACTGGATACATTTTCGAAGAAGTATGCCGTGGAAAAAGTCACGGATTACGCCGGGATGGTGGGGAAGGTGGACGGGGTGATTCTCTCCGATTTCGCCTCGCTGCCCTGGTATCCGGAACTGGCGCGCCCCTATCTGGAAGCGGGAATCCCGGTTTTCATCAACCGGCCTTTCGCCACCAGCCTGAAGGCTGCCCGGGACATGATTGAAACGGCGAAAAAGGGCGGCGCGCCCATCATGTGCGGCTCCTCGCTGGAATATGTCCAGGCGGTGGACACCATCCGACAGGAAATGAAAGCGCTCGGCGAGATCACCGGATACGTGGCGGACAACGCCCAGAGCGACTACGCCACCCATGGCGTCCACGGCATCTACTTCGTATACGCCTGTGTCGGCGGCGGCGTGCGGAAAGTCTCATACCAGTGCGACGACTGGACTCGTCCCAACGGCGCCATGACCTTCGAATACGCGGGCCGGGACGGCGGCGCGAATTTCTGGGGGCTGCTCCAGCAGTCCTACCGTTCCGGGAGCGCCTGGATACGGGTAAGCGGAAAGGGCTCGACAAAGCGCGGCGACGGCTACAACAACGACGTCTGGGTGGAGCGTCAGATGGACTGGCCCCGGGAGAGCCGCGGATTCGTGACCGACAGTGCCATCTGGCTTCCCATGATCCACGCCATGCAGCGCATGTTCGAGACCGGAAAGATGCCCGAGCCGTATGAGAATATCTACGAGAAGACCCAGATGTTCATCGGCGGCTTTTACTCGCACCTTGAAAAAAAGGGTGCGCCGGTAGCTCTGGAGGACATTCCCCTCGATTGGGAGTGCCCGCGGGACCGTCCGCCCTTCGCCCCGAACCGGTTCCCCAAAGGGTTCTTCGGATAATGAGCACGGAGTGCACAGGCCGAACCCAGAGTAGTCTGTATAAGGGGTGCTGACGGGAGAATATCAGCCGGTTCCCTGGTTTTCGGTCCCTTGCCGCTGCGCGGGAACGATACTACCGTTTCCCCCGGAGGGATTGCGTAAACCACTCCCCGCTCATCTCACCGTGACAGGGGGAGGAGACGGCGTCGGATGGTCTTTCCAGACAAGGTAGTGGGAGGATCGCAAAGGGGTCTTGAGCAACACGAACCCACCGTGTTCCATTTGACAATCTACCGGATGACGGCGGAGCACGGGGGAAGGACCGGCGTCGGATTATCCGTGTGTTGCTCGCCACATGCCCCGTATCAATTTATCCGCTGGTCTTGTCCTTAACCGGGTTTCTGCCGGGGAACAGAAAAAAATACCTCGGAGCAGGAAGAGAACACGAACCGGTTCTCTTCCTGCTCCGAGGTATTTTCCTTAGTGAACGTTCTGCGTTAGGTTCAGTTCCCGTAAAGACTGGCCAGTCCCAAAGATTCAGCCAGCTTCTCCGCGACCGCAGCGAGGGTTTCCGGACGATCGTAATATCCGGATGCGCTGCGAGTCTGGACGGTTTGGAGCCGTTCGCGACGTTCCACGGATTCCGGGTGTTCGTTTGGCATGGTTTCGTGGGGTATGGTAACGTCCAGGGATTCAATCAGCCGTTTGGCGGTTTGCTCCTGAACCTCCGGGGTGGAGTACCTGTCCTGGGCCAGACGCTCCGTTGCCGCTGCGATTTCATTCGACCGGACCGGGAACTCCGAAGGAACGAGTCGGACAAGATCCGCGGCCCGTTCCAGCGTCGCATTTCCAGAGATCGCGATACTGTCCGTTTCCTTCGGGGTCTCGTTGGCAGCGGGTTGCGGAAGCTTTTTTTCCGAGATTTTTCTGATGCCGCCGGATTCCGGGGGCAATCCCTCGATTTTCATGGGGTACCTTCACCTGTTCTGCGCGTCTGTGTAGGCCCGGATGGCTTTTCTGCCGCGGTCCAAGCTTCGCAGATCCGCCAATACTGCTTTCTGTGCCTTCCCGATATCTTCGATGGATGCGTCCACCGTAAAGGCCGTTTGTTCCAACTCGGCGCTGAGTTCGGCCAGAAGCCGCTGTCCGGCGGGGGTGTCCACCTGTTCTGTCGCTATCTGTACGAGTATGTCAAGGCGGTCGACCAGGTCGGAAGCCGTCTCGGTCGTTTCCACTGGCTCCGGTTCTTCCCGTAACGCCGCCTCGCGCTCCGCCTCGGAGTAGGCCCGCAGCCTGACGCACAGATCAGCGGCTTCCCGTACCGCCTGCTCCAGTTCTTTCATTCTCGTCATGTCATCCTTGCCGGATCGTCGCACGATACTCTTGCGGATTCCGTTTGAAACGTTGGTATTCCGGGCTGGCGAATACCTGTCGCCATGATTCTTCCAACTCGGCAAGGGAGGATCTGACTTCCCCGATTTTCTTCAGGTCATCCAGCATGTGCGCCTCATTGAGTTTGGAGAACAGGGCGCGGTAGGTCCGCAGAAGAATCAGGCCCATGTCTCCGCCTTGCTCCACATCGAGCGATGACATAAGCTCAAGAATTACGTCCTTTGCCTTGGAAAGATAATTCCCCGATTCGGCGGGATTGGCCGGGTAGAGTTCCACCGCTTTGTCCAGAAACCGGATAGCCCCTGCGTACATCATGAGGATGAGCTTCGCCTGGTCGAGTTCCTGCGCCTGAGCTTCCTGATATGCCAGGTATCCTTTTCGTGTAGCGGTCGTTTCCATGAGTGAGCCAGTCTTCCGTTCCGGGTGAATTGTCTGTTGACTTCTATCAGTAGTATCGGTGCATTCGGCGTGAACTTGAGCGAATATTTTTGGTTCTTTACGGTTTTCGTGGGTAAACGAGAGTGATACGCGCAAAGAAAGCACAAAGGGGAAAGACCGCAGGGGCGAAGCATACCTCGCCCGGTCTGAGCCGGGCTCCCGGGAATTGAAAACCGCGGCGTACTGCTTTTCTTCCGGCACCCGGCTCCTTTTCCCTGGAAATCCTCGCGGGTTCGTCTGCCCATGCATACCCGTGAAGCGCCTTTTTTGATATGCCGTGCTTACGGATAGTTTCCGGACGATGCCAAAATGGGCTGTAACAGCACCGCCCGGGAATTCCGGCGGGAACATTCGCCCTGCCGTGGGTGGAATGCCTGTCCCGGAGGGTTATCGAGAGGGTGCGCGTCCAACGGGGCGTGAGTTTTTTCCGGACGGGCGTCGTTTCATGTGCTGTTTACGTGTTTGGCGCGTTGCCGTGGGGTGAGCCGGGGCTATACAGGCGAGAGCAATGGTTTGCCATGCCGGGTTTCAGCCGTAAGCGGACTCAACCCGTTCAGCCAAGGGAATTAAGGGAGGCGGAAAGCCGCTGCTGAATTGACTGAAGGCGGGAAAGCGCTATCTCCATGGCGGTAAACCGCCGCTCGTACATGGCTTTGCGCTGAGCAATCCGCTTTTCGGCGTCCGATATCGAGTTCTTGAGCGTGTCAATGGATCGGTCGAAGGAGTCAATTTTGGTCTGTACGAACCCGCTCACCGGGTCGGTCAGCGCGGATATTTCCCGGTAAAGTGATTCGGCGATACCCGAAACCAGGGTTACTGAACCGCTGATCTTGCCTTCCGCGGCAAGTTCTTCGGCTGTGGAACTCACCCGCAGAGTGATGCCCTGGGCGGAGGCGTCAGAGGATGGTGCGGTCAGGGACTGTCCGTTCCCTGTCGCTTCCTTGCCGTTGATCGTACCCGCCACATCCACACCCCGGAATTGACCGTCCGTAATCCCCAACCCGGCGCCACCGCTTACTGTGAACGAACTGGAAGCGCCATATGCCCTGTGGCTGACCGTCAGATATCCATCCACGGCCGAGGCGTTAACCGCAACCGTGTTGCGTCCTTTCTGCATGGCGTCGAATGATCCGAACTGAAGTCCGGACACCGTGGTGGAAATCGAAAGGGAGAGCCTGCTGGACCCGGTGGTGCGGTCCTGGATCACGATCCGGCCTTCCGTATCGATAGAGGCGACGACTGTTTTACTGGAGGCTCGCTCGATTGCATCCAGCATATTCTGAATGGTAGCGTCACCGTCTGATGATAGCTGCATGCGCCGCTGGAATGCTTTTCCGGCATGGTCGGTTCCGGTCAGCGTAATGCTGTCTCCCGCCTTTATCTGAACCCCGGCCAGATCGCGGACCGCGGTATCCTGCGTGAGCGGGGATCCATCGGTGCGCGTAAGATTTCCGCTGGACCGGATTACCTGCGTATAGGTTTTTTGGGCCTCTGTATTCAGCCTGTTTGCAATGTCCGCGGCGCTGTCGCCCCCCGCGTAATCAATGGTTGCACTGTTACCGTAATTGTCTGTGACCACAAGCGTTCCGGCTTGATCAGCGGTACGGACCCCGGAGGTGGCCTCCGCTTTTTCGGCGGCGCGGGTAACCTCTACCGCGTACGTTCCGGGAACGGTTTTCGTTGTGCTGTAAACAAACTCGATATCATTGTGGGAGGACGAGCGATTGGCGGTGAACAGCGAAACAAGAGAATCTATGCCCGTCTTGAGCGCTTCGTCCAAACGGGATGCATTGATTTTCAGCCTTCCTTCCGCGGTGAACTCTACTCCGGCCTGAAGGAGGGCGGTGATATCGGATTCCACCATATCAACCGTTTGCTGCATGGTTGAGCGGAGACGTGAAATCACGGTCCGTGAGGTCAGGTCTCCGGTAAGAGGACCGGCGGACTGGGTTTCCTCATCATAGGCGGAATTCTCATCTACATAGTCCGCCAAGTCATTATACGCCTTGACCAGAGCCTCGATCTTCGCTTTGACCGCGTCGGTGTCCCGGGTGAGCGTGAGCGTGATTGCCGTATCCGGGTCCGCTTTCCGCAGTGTCATCGATACTCCCTGGATTACATCGCTCACTTCATTGGAATTCCGTGTCACCGTGATGTTGTTCACCAGTATCCGGGCGTCCTGCCCTGCGGAGAGCAGGCGTTCTCTTCCCACGGTCACCGTTTCCATAGAACCGAAGTCGAGCGACCCACCCAGCCCGTTTCCCGCGGTGAGACGGACGGAAAGCGGGGATTCACCGCCTTCCGAGCTTTCAATCACAATACGCCCGTCTTGCACTGTCGCACGCACCTGACCGGAAAAGGTTTCTTCTATATATGTGAGCAGATCGGAAACATCGGTGTTATTGTCGATAGTCATTTCCTGACGAACCGAAATGCCGTCCCGGGTGGTACCGGAAACAATTATGGATTCGCCGGCAACCGCTCCCAGCCGGGTCAGCTTGTCGGAGGTTTTTACTTCCGAAGATCCTGCTTTATCTATGGTTGCGGTCTGGAAAGCAGCGCGCACACCGTCCGTGCCACCCTCCAGAATCCCGATAGCTTCGAGGATATTCCCCCCGTCGGTAAAATCTTCCGTACCGCTGACCGCGAGACGGTACAGGGTACGTCCGTTCTCTGTCACGGTCTCGACCTGGGCGGAAACACCGTCAAGTCCGAGTGCGTTGATTTTGTCCCGCAGAGAGGTGAGCGTGTCGGTCGAGAGGTCCGCCTCCAGCGCGCTGTTCCGAATCAGCACCGTTCCCCGGGCCGTGGAGGTAAGTCCACCCAGACTGCCGATGGTGGAGGATGCGGACTCGAATGCCGAGGAATACACCTTTCCATCCACTGTTTCACGGATACGCTTGGTACCGTCAGTGAAGCCCAGGGCGCCGAGAAGATCGGAACCGCCCGTATTGGAGAGGGTGAACCCTTTCGCACCCTGGCTGGCGGCGGTCATGATCAGCCGGTTGTCGGAATCCGATACTTTCAGGATGCTGGCGTGGATTCCATTGTTCATGGAGTTTATGTTGTTCGTGAGGTCGAGAAGCGTGTCAGTGGTCCGGACGCGAAGACCGCGCCCGTTGACCATGATCTCGCCGGATAATCCCAATGCGGTGTTCGAGGCGGCGAAAGAACCGCCGGAAAGCGATTTGGCTTCGGCCAGGGAGAGGATTTTTACCGTGTAACTGCCCTCCTTCGCCGAAGACAACGCACTTAGCGTCAGCGCCTCCTCATCGGAAGAGGAGGCGCTGAACACACCGAACGATGAAGAGTTCCTGAGGTCGGAGACCCGGCTCTTCAATTCGAGGAGGCTGGAGTTGATACTCGAGTAGGTGTCTTTCTTTCTTGTCATGTCAGTCTGCTGATTCTGCAACCGCTTCAGCGGCTGCGAATCGACTGCCACCAGATCGTTGATGATCTGCTTCGTGTCCAGTCCGGACGACATTCCTCCGAAATTAATCGACCCTATGCTCGCCATATCCGTCCGCCTCTTCTGCTGCACTTCTCCGGAGCGTGATTCGAACTCTGCCGGAAAGGGTGCGGATTATACTTTCATATCGTAAAGCCAACCGATTGTCTGATTGACCTTGGCTTTCATCGCCAGAATTTCTTCCGGCGGGAATTGCCTGATCAGTTCCCCTGTCTCGGCTTTGAAGACTCTAATCACCGTTGCATGTGAGCCTTCATCCACTGAGAAGCGTACATCGGTTTTCTGCGACTGAACGAGAGCGTTCAGCTTTTCCACCGCGGCTTTGACATCGGTCGGGTCAGGAACCAGGCCCGGGGGGGCGCCGGCTCCCTGTCCGGTGATTTCAGGTGCGGCTTCGTCAGAACTTCCGGTAGAGTTGCCATTGGGGTCTGAGGTGAATAAACCCTGTCGGTCGGAAATATAACCCGTTCGTCGGCCCGAAGGCAACTCCCGAATAGTTTCCGTAGCGCGACTTTCGATTTGCATAATAGATCACCTCACTTACCGGTTCGATGCATCACCAAAGGAAAATTACCTGAACAGTGACAGCACATTCTGCGGAACCGCGTTGGCCTGTGCCAGCATGGACATGCCCGCCTGGACGAGGATCTGGGACTTGGTGAACTCGGTAATTTCGTCGGAGATGTCCAGGTCGCGAATGGTGGACTCGGAACTTGCCAGGTTTTCCGCCGCGTTGTCCACACTGGCGACAGTGTAGGCGAGACGGTTCTGGATCGTACCGAGGGTGGAACGCTGGTCGGATACGATGTCGATCGCCGTATCCAGCTCGGCGAGCGCCGCAACTGCGGTATCCAGATCGCTGATACTCGATGCATCGATTGCCAGGGATGCCGAATCAACAGCGGAAATGGAAATGGTGATCTGGTTGTCGGTGGTGCCGTTGGCGCCGATCTGGAACTGTTTGTCGGTAAAGGTGCCGTCCAGCAAGTGCATGTTGTTGTACTGGGCGGAATCGGCGATGCGGTCCACTTCACTGCGGAGAGAGGAGAACTCCGCGTTCAGCGAAGCGCGGTCCGTGTCGGTCTGCGTGTCGGCGGCGGCTTGCACCGCGAGTTCACGCATACGGCCCAGCATGTTGTGCACCTCGGTGAGAAAGCCTTCCGCGGTCTGCACCATGTTCTTGGCCTGCTCGGCATTCTGCGATGCCATTTTCAGACCGTCAACCTGGGAGCGGAGCCGCTGGGAAATGGCGAGGCCCGCGCTGTCATCCGCGGCCCGGTTGATTCGAAGACCGCTGGAGAGGCGCTCGAGAGATTTCGAGAGCGTCTTGTCGGTCGAAACCAACTGGCGATGTGTGTTCATCGCCGATATGTTCTGATTGATTCTCAAACTCATGATGGAACCTCCATGTCGCCCCCCGTGAGGGGGCCGCTTCCATGCGTTGATTTTGTGAAGCGGATTCTGACCGCTTCTCACCTAAGAAACTTAGGCGTCATCACAACCGGTCGGGTCTATCACCTCCTTTGGCCGTACTAACGAAAAGGGTATTATCTATATAAAAAATGTCATTTCCAGTCACGCTTCCCTCGGTATATCGGCAGGGCGGGCGGGGAACTTAACTACAATTTTTCATCCTTTTATCACTAGTGTTCTCAGTTCATGTATCGGCGGAACTGAGAAAAACTTAATCCGACCGTCCAAAAAAACGGATCGCCTGTCCGGAATAGCTGAGTTTCTCCCATTGCGCCAAAAAAATAACGAAGCGAGAGAAAATATCTATTGATTTGTTCCCTCATCTCGTGAATATTACGACACTTGCCGAGAGCGCGTTCTATGGAGACCAGGTGGAAAAACATGGCGCAGGAATACTCTTCCATTGATGGGATGCGGGTGCTTTACGAGATCAGTACCCTTATCCGGTCAGATTCGGAACTTCGGGAAAAATTCGTTCAGGCCTTGGCCAAGGTGAAGGATGCGGTCAGATGCCACTCCGCAAGTCTGTTCATATACAACGAGCAGAACGGCCGTCTTGAGGAGGTTGCTACGGTCGGCAGCCGGGTCAACCTGATCGAAACCATAGATTTCGATCTGGGCGCCGGGTTCAGCGCATGGGTAGCGAAGCAGCGACGCTCCGTACTCATCCCCAATCTCCGCAAGGAACGGAGCGAAGGCTTTCGCTGTTTCGGTTCCGTTCCCCTGATCAGCGGAGAGAAGCTCATCGGAGTCATGAACCTGGGGCACCGCGAGCCAAACGCCCTCACCGAGGAACACATGCAGTTCCTGGAAATTGTCGCGGGACAATTCGCCCATGTCATCGAGCGCACCAGGTTCGAGCGGGATCTCATTGACAGCAACGAGGCGCTTCTCGAGGCCCAGGACGAAATACGCAAGCAGCAGCAACAGATTGTGGAAATGGAAAAGTATCAGGTACTCGCCCAGGTGGCGGCTTCCATCAACCACGAAATCAACAATCCGCTGACCACTATCATGGGAAATGTGGACCTTATCCTTCTGGCTTCGCCGAATCTTGATCCCGCCATCCGGAAAAAACTCAATACCGTCCTGGAAGAAGCCCGGCGCATCGCCGAAATTACCAAGAAAATCCGGAACATCAAGCGGATTGTTCTGGAAGATTACCTGGAGCGGACCGGCGAAAAGATGATAGACATCGAATTGTCTTCCGCTCAGCCGGACGAGTCGGAAAAACTTTCCTGAGCGGAAGAATATGCACCTCCGTCGGGGGAAAAGAATACTCCGGCGTAATCCTGTTGTCTGTGTTGTCGTGCGTCCTGTTTAGATTCCGTTTAGAGTGTAAACATTCATTGCGCTCCTGATGCCCCTTTCCCGGGGCTTTTTTTTTGGCATGAGACTTGCAACTATTGGAAGCAACTGATTATGGCACAATATATGGGGTGAATGGAAAGCGATGATCAAGGGATTGTATACTTCGGCCGCGGGAATGCTGCCCAGGATTGTGCAACAAGACAGTATCGCCAACAATCTTGCCAACACGACCACCACTGGTTACAAGAAGGGCGAAGTATTTCTGCGCTCGCTCATTGATGCCACCTATGCGCTGGACCATGCGGCGGGACGGGAGCGCACCACCGGGCCCGAGGACTTGAGAATAGATTATCTCCAAGGGACTTTCGACCGGACTGGCACCCCCTTTGATCTGGCGCTCAATGGTCCCGGTTTTTTCAGGGTGCGCGATACGGCCGGCAACCAGTACTATACCAGAAACGGAAGATTCTATCTGAACGCGGACCGGTACCTGGTCAACGGGTCCGGGATGTTTCTCATGGATACCCGGAACAATCCCGTCCGCATAGAGGGAAACACCGTTGCCATCATGGGCGATGGTACGGTCCGGGTGGATGATATCAGGACTGCCCAGATCGGGATGGCCGATTTTGACGCCCAGGGATATCTCGGCTTGCAGAGCCTTGGCCAGGGACTCTTCCGGAAGCCCGCCGCGGTAAACGAGATCCTGCCCGGGTTGATACGACCGTGCTTCAGGGATTTCTTGAAGATTCAAACGCAGAACCCGTTCGGGCCATGGTTGACATGATCGAAGCGTTCCGCAGTTTCGAGGCGGGACAGAAATCCATCCAGATCCAGGATCAGACGTTGCAACGGGTGGTCACCGAACTGGGCGCCCTGAGATAAACCCGAGGAGAATTCATGATACGGGCTATGAGAACCGCCGCCAGCGGGATGTTCGCGCAGAAGCTCAATGTCGATAACATCTCCAACAACCTGGCGAACGTAAACACCACGGGCTTCAAAAAGTCCAAGCTCGAGTTTCAGGATGTCCTCTACCAGGTATACCGCATGGCGGGAGCAACCGCGCAGGAAGGCGCCGAGGTTCCGGTGGAACTGCAGATCGGTTACGGTACCAGGGTGGTGGCTTCGCAGCGCATCTTCACGCAGGGTGATCTGAGCGCCACCGGAAACGCATTGGATGTGGCTATTGACGGCGACGGTTTTTTCGTGATCGAGATGCCGGACGGTACGGTGGCGTTCACCCGCGACGGCGCCTTCAAGCTCTCCAACGAGGGACAGTTGGTTACCTCCGATGGCTACCCGCTGGCGGCGGCCATTACCATTCCTCCCGAGGCGGAGGAAGTCTCAATAGGCGTTGATGGCACAGTGACTGTCCGGAACGCCGGTGAAACCGAGGTGACCGATGTGGGACAGATTCTCCTGGCCAAGTTCCTCAATCCCGCCGGTCTTTCCGCCATGGGACGTAATCTGTACCGTCAGACCACCGCTTCCGGAGACTATATCGAAGGCGTGGCGGGGGAGGAAGGACTGGGCCAGATACGGCAGGGATACCTGGAGGTTTCCAACGTGGAAACCGTCGAGGAAATGGTGAACCTCATCATCGCCCAGCGCGCGTATGAGGTCAACTCAAAGGCCATCCAGACATCCGAGGAGATGACCCAGATTGCCAACAACCTGAAACGGTAAGCAATATCAGTGTTAGGGTGACAGTAATTGCTGTCCGTCATGAAGAACACGGGAGATTCGGGGAATGCAGCGGACCATGAGAATGAATTGCTGTTTCGGTGCGGAGGGTACGCCGGGGTGCTTGATAGCCGCCGGCTTGTTCACCGTCCTGTTGCTTCTCGTGTTTCCCGGGTCTTCCACGGCCGGGACGGTGTCGGTGGAGGCGGTGACCGCAGCGGTTGAGACGGCGGTGCGGGAACGTGTCGAGACGAAAGGTCTCGATGTGGAGATCGTCGTGCCCCACGCCCGCGAAGTGGAGATTGAGGGTTGCGATTATCCGGAAGTGCGGGCGAAACTCGCGGTGCGGAAGGTGCGGGGGATTTCCGCTCCCGTGCGGGTGGAGTTTCGCGGTCCCGGCGGGGATCTGCTCAAGCGGGTGCATTTCGTCGCCCAGGTCAGGACCTTTGCCGAGGCGGTTACTGTGCTTCGGGACATTCCCCGGGGTGATACGCTCCGTGCGGAAGATGTGGCGGTGGAGCGGGTAGAAGTGAGCGGTATGGGAGACTACTATACCGATCCCCGGGATATCGCCGGAGTGTGCGCCCGCAATACAATCAGGACGGGGAATATTCTGCATGCCGGACTGGTAAAACCGATCCCCGTTGTGGACCGTGGAGACCGGGTTACCATCCGGGCTGTTGTTGGCGGAGTCGAGTTGGTGGCGGAAGGTATCGCCAGGCAGGACGGCGGAAGGGGCGAGCTTATCCGTGTATATAATGAAATGACCAGGAATTCTGTGCGGTGCCGCATTCTCGACGCGAAAACCGTACTGGTCCTCAATGAAGGGGAGTAAGATGAAACTCTTTTTTCGGAACGCCGGAGTTGCGCTGCTGTCGGCTCTGCTTGCTCTGCAGGCGACCGCCGCTCTTGCCCAGTCCCCGGCGTCTGGGACTTCGGCCTCCCTGTACAGCGATATCAAGGCGGCGAAAGTGGGGGACGTGCTCTCGGTCATCATCATGGAATCTAACTCGGCATCGAAAAATTCCCGTACCTCTACCCGCAAACAGAACGCCGCCGCTATTGAAGGAGCCGCGACAACCGGTGCACTATCTGGGCTCTTTCCAGGGGCCAGCGGATCGCTCGATCTCTCCGATCAGTTCACCGGGCAGGGCGCCACGACCCGCAACGGACAGATCAGCAGTCGTATGACCGTCCGGGTGGTGGATTTGCTCCCGAATAGCGATCTGGTGGTCGAGGGCTCCAAGACGCTCGAAATCAACGAGGATATGGAGGTGGTCACGATCTCCGGCATTGTCCGCCCATCCGACATCAGCTCCTCCAATACGGTGTATTCGCACCAGGTCGGAAACGCACGGGTCACTTACAAGGGGACGGGTTCTCTTTCCCAGGCCCAGCGTCCCGGCATTCTCACCCGTATCATAAACTGGCTGCTTTAGGAGGTACAGCATGAACCGCACGGTGAAAGCGGTTGCCGCTTCCTGCGTTTTCGCCTTTGGGCTCGCTACCGCTTCTCCCGCCCAGGTGCGTTTGAAGGACGTAGCCCAGATACAGGACCAGAGCGAGATTCAACTCATCGGGTACGGTCTCGTGGTTGGTCTGCAGGGAACCGGTGACGGAAAGAATACCCAGTTCACCATCCGGAGCGTCGGGAACATGATGAAACGCATGGGAATCGAGGTATCTCCGAGCAGCATCAAGGTAAAAAACGTCGCCGCGGTGATGGTTACCGCCACGGTTTCTCCCTATGTTAAAACGGGGGGGGCGTTCGATGTGGTGGTGTCCTCGATGGGCGACGCGAAGAGTCTCGAAGGCGGCACCCTGCTGCGAACCCAGTTGGTCGGGCCGGATGAACTGCTTTACGCAGAGGCTCAGGGGCCGGTAAGCATCGGCGGACCCAACAAAAACTTCGGCGGTCAGGGCGCATTCATCCGGAATGCCAATCTGGCTGGAACGGTTCCGAACGGCGCCATCCTGAGTCGCGAGTTACCGACCATTGAAGCCTCGGAAAAGAATGTGATGGTTGCCCTCCGTTCTCCGGACTACACCACCGCCTATCGGATGGCTTCCTCCATCAACGACACCTTCCGGCAGCCCATTGCCGCCGCTCGAGACGCGGGCAGCATCATCGTGAGCGTTCCTCGTGAATACTGGGAGCGCGGTGACATGGTGAAGTTCATCGCCGAGATGGAAATGGTGACCTGTGTCCCCGACGAGCGCGCCAAGGTGGTCATCAATGAACGCACCGGGACCATTGTGGCGGGTGGGAACGTGAGTCTTGGCGCGGTTTCCATCATGCACGGTACACTGGCGCTCAATATCGCGGCGCAGGCCGCACAGAACGTCCCGGCTGCACCCGCGGCTCCGGCGGCGGGACAGGCGGTTCCGGGAGGGGACCGTATGATGACTTTCGGCGAAACCGCCAATGTCGGCGAAGTAGCCCAGGCGCTCAACCTCATGGGGGTGACTCCCCGGGACATGATCGCTATCTTCCAGGCGCTGAAACGCTCCGGGTCTCTCCGGGCGGAACTCATAGTAATCTGAGTAATCTGACCGTTCCGGAGCATCGTCCGGACCACACTGAAACCCCATGGATCGAACTGCGGGGCAGGAATGGACTTCTCGATCGATACCCGCCGCGGGGCGGGGTATCCCATCACCAGTGGGAATACCCGGTCCGGCATTTCCCTGGAATCCTCCCGTTCCAGCTCGGGCTTTCCCCTGCGCCGGGAAGTTGGAATTCCCCTTGACCGGAATCAGGCGGGAGCTTTTCCGGTGGGGGCGAAAGGATTTCCGGTCGGTTCTGCGGCAATGGAACGGAACTCCGAAGCCGAACGGACCAAGCTCCGGGAAGCCGCAGAGGGATTCGAGGCCATTTTCATCCGCCAGCTTCTTCAGACCATGCGTTCCACCTCGACGGAGGGAAGTATGTACGGCGGCGGTTCCACCGGCGAGATGTACGCGGACATGGTAGAGAGTGCGCTGGCTGACTCCATGGCGAAAGAAGGAAGCTTTGGAATCGCGGATACGCTTTGCCGACGCATGTTGACTCAGGAGAACGGCGGAACCGGGGCAAGGATAGCGTCCTCGGAAAATACGCCTAAAGCCGGAGAGGGGAAATGACGATACAGTCTAAAAAAGCGAAAGGTACCGCCCGTATGGGACTGGACCGCCACATCCCCGCCTTGCTCGATATCCTGAAGGTGGAGATCCGATCCTTCAGCGCCGTGATCGAACTCCTGATTCTGGAGGAACGTTGTCTTGTGGCATGCGATTCTTCCGGTCTCGCCGATTTGGTCGAGCGGCAGGCCGATATTTTGAACAGCATCGCATGCCTGGAAAAAAGCCGCGTCGGAGTTCTTGAACGCATTTCGGAAGAAACCGGGATGGCCGTGAGCGAACTGACCATCAGCCGTCTCTCCCGGTTGGCCGCGGAATCCTGGCGGAAAGAATTACACGAAGTTTCGGAAATCCTCTCCCGCCTGTATGAGGACATGAACCGGAAAAAAGCATCGAATGCCCTGCTCATCCGGCAGGGTATGATGATGGTCGAGAATGATATCAGGACCATTATCGCCGTATGCGGGCGCGGCGCCGGGAAACGTTCCGGCTACACGTCCTCCGCGGGAAGGGATGATGCCGCTGGAAGTATCTATCTTGACGGGAAGGTCTGAGGGGCGAAATGGGCAGCCTGTTCTATGGACTGAATATTGCAAAAAATACCCTGTCGGCGCAGACCCAGGTGCTCAACGTAACCGCGCATAACGTGGCCAACGCCAACACGCCTGGGTATTCCCGCCAGACGGTGAACCTGACCGCGATTTCGGACGGTGTCATGGTGGGTATGCAGGGACCCAACGTTCTCACCATCGGTTCCGGTGTGGAAGCGAAGACGGTACTTCGCTCCCGGTTCGCGCTTTATGACGAAATGTACCGAAAAGAGAACCAGGATTATAATGATTTTGCCAAGACCGAGGAATTGTACCACCAGATTGAGCTGCTGTTCGACGAACCCTCTGACCGGGGATTCGCCAGCATCATGGACGATTTCTTCAACGGGTGGCAGGATCTCGCAAACGACCCGCAGAACATGGCTGCCCGCCAGAGTCTTATCGGAGTCGGAGAAGAGCTTGCCAGCCGTATGCAACGGCTGCACAACCAGTTGCTCATCATGCGCCAGAACATTGATACCGAGATTTCGACAATTCCCGCCCGCATAAACAATATCGCCGCCGAAATTGCCGACCTGAACGCTTCCATACGGCTTTCCGAAATACAGGGCGGCTCCGCCAACGATTTGCGCGACAAACGGGACACCCTCATTGACGAACTTTCCGCATTCACCGACGTGCGGGCGGTTGAGCAGAAGGATGGAACGTATACGGTCATTATCGGCTCCAAGGTGATTGCGGATCATGAAACCTACACGGAACTCAAGGCGGTAACCAGCGTTTCCGGCGCCCGCAGTGTCCGGAAGACGGTGATCCGGTCAGATGACGGTTTGGACTATGTTCCCGAAAAGGGAACGCTCGGGGCGCTCATACGGTTTCGGGACGAGGCGATCGAGGGGGTTCTGGAAAAGCTTGACAATTTGGCCGAAGCCATGGTTCAGACGGTGAATTTCGAACACCGGAATGGCTACGGGCTCGATGGGCTCTCCGGCCGGAACTTTTTCGACCCCAGTCACACCAAGGCATACAACATATCGCTTTCACAGGATGTGTCCGATCCCTCGAAACTGGCGGCTTCCGGAAACGGCGACAAAGGTGACAACACCAATGCCCTCGCGCTGAACGAGTCGAGACGTCAGGAAATGGTGGACGGCCAGTTTACCTTCGCGGAGTACTACAACGCTCTAATCGCGAATATCGGGGTTATGGCGCGGGAGGCCAAATCCGGCCGTCAGAACGAAGAGCAGTTGGTTGCCCAGATCAACAACGCCCGGGAGGGGATCAAAGGGGTGAGTATCGACGAGGAACTTATCCAGATGATCCAGACCCAGCACATATACCAGAGCGCGTCACGGGTAATCGTCACGCTGGACTCCCTACTGGAAACGCTCATCGGCATCAAGTAGCGCGGTTGAGAGGCAAGACATGAGAATAACCGACAGAATTCTTCAGAACAGCTTTACCTCCAACCTGGCTTTCGGGACAGAGCGGTTGTATGAGAGCGAAACCAGAGTGCTGACCAACAAGCGCATCAACAAGCCCTCTGATGATCCGGTTGGCGCCATGGTTTCGCTTTCCATCCGAACCAAGGTCGGAGAAATCGAGCAGTATCAGCGAAACATTTCCAATTCGCAAACCTTGCTGAAGAACACCGAGACGGTCGTTTCGGAAGTGTTCGAACTTTTCGAAAGGGTGAACACCCTGGCCGTTCAGGGTGCGTCGGATAACTACGGGGCAGAGGACAAGGTTTCCATTTCTTACGAAGTGGATCAGATTCTGGAGCAGGTCTTCAATCTCGCCAACAACCGTTCCGAGTCTGTGTACACCTTCGCGGGAACCCGGAACGACAGCGCACCCTACCAGGTCATCCGAAACGATTCCGGTGAAATCGCCGAGGTAAAGACCTCCGGGTCCAACGGCGATATCGAAACTCTGATCGGCGAAAACATCAAAATTAAAGTCAATATCAACGGGGAGGATCTGTTTGAACGGGATCAGAACCTGTTTAATCTGCTCATCTCCGTGCGGGATAACCTCCGGGCGAACGATTCCGACGCGTTGCGGGAGAACCTGATCCAGCTCGATAGCGCTCAGGAGAAGATCATAAACTTCCAATCCGTTATCGGCGCACGGGTCAATCGCATCGACGCAGCGGAATCCCGCGCCGAAAACGATGTAGTCAGCTTCAAGGAGCATCTCTCCAACACCGAGGATATCGATGCCGCTCAGGCTATCATGGATTACCAGATGGAACTGGTGACGCTCCAGTCGTCGCTGCAGGCCGGTTCACGTCTCATGATGCCGAAACTGGCGGATTTCCTCCGGTAATCCGGGTGAAGTCGGCGTATATGGCAGTGAGGGAACGGACGGTAATCAAGAGCATGGATTCATTTCTGAGGAGGAGTATCCGGTGAATAATACGGAAATCGCGGACCGGGTGACTATCAAGACGTCACGGGGCGAAATCGAGGTGGATCCCCAGTCGGTTATTCATTTTTCCGAGGGGTTGATGGGATTCAGGGAGTATCAGGATTTTGTCATTTTCGACCTGGCCGACTGTTATCCCTTCAAGAGTATGCTTTCGGTAAAGGAAGGTGGTCCGGATTTCGTGGTTATGGAGCCGCTTGAAGTATTTGAGGACTATGCGCCGCTCGTTGCGTCCATTCCCGCCAATCATCTGGAACTTGATAGCCCC
>JAWLHT010000059.1:0-19939 GCA_041690195.1 Candidatus Latescibacterota bacterium | reverse complement strand
TCTATAGGATAGAGAGGGGAACGAGGGGTGAGTTACTCTTTTCCGGCCTGTACCGAAAGACACCCGTTCACTACAAATCGCTTATGTTTACGACAATGGCCCGATACCCGTTTCAAATCAGCCCGAAGGCGTTTCCTTCAACAGTCACCGCTCCGGAGAGCGGTATGGCGTATATCTCACCGAGATCCTTTTCCACGAATTGGATATCCGCTTCCTCCAGTACTTCCAGCAGGTGCAGGGTGGGTTCCGGCCCCGGGACCGCGGAAACCAGGATTTTGCAGACTTTCCGGCCTCCCATGCCGAGAAATTCGGCGAAGAAGGGAATGGACTGGGAGAGGTTCTGGGTGCCGGAAACCCCGTCCAGGATGGTTACCTGGCCTCCGCCCACCGAGGTGAGACTCAGGATCAGGGTATCCGCATAGGACTCCTCGAAGAGTACCACGACGAGGAGATGCATGTCCTTCCGTACAGGATTACTCGCGCTCACGTTCCGCCTCTCCTGTCTTGAAAAGCGACTTTTTCATGAGGTACGGCCCCACGAATTCAGTGAGAAGCGTGGTGACCAGGAGAACATTGAAAATCTGCCGCGCCAGGGCTACCCCGGCCGAACCGTAAGCTCCCCCTCCGAATACGTGCTCCAGCGCCAGAGCGAGCGCCAGAGCGGCGCCGACCTGCGGGAGAAGACCCACGCCCACCCAGTTCCGGACCTGCGGCTGCGCTTTCCCGATTACCGCGCCCACATACGCTCCGGATATTTTTCCGGCGGTGCGGGAGAAGAAATACACCAGCGCCAGCGCCCAGATCGCCGGGAAAACCGACACATCAAGATGAGCGCCGCCGATGATAAAGAACAGGGCGTAAAAAATGGGCATGAACGCCCCGAATACCGAACGTATCCGGGGCCGCTGCAACGGGTCGGCGTTGACAACCGCAGCTCCCGCGGCCATACCGGCTAAAAGTTCGGAAACGTGGAACATAATCGCCAGACCGGTGACGCAGAAAATCACCGCGCCAAAAATGAACACCACGCTTTCGGGATCCCGGGTCCCGGAAATCAGTTTTACCCCGACAAAGCCGAATCCCATGCCAAGCGCGAGGGCAATGATTACATTTAAAATCGGCCGCAAGAGAACACTCATCACCGATATGTGCTGACCGGTCAATGCGCCCTGCGCCACAGCGAGAGCGAATGCGAAAATAATGAAAGAAATTGCGTCATCGATGCCCACAACCGCCAGCACGGTGTTGGTGAGGGGTCCCCGGGCCTTGTACTGCTGAATAATGGCCACGGTGGCGGCTGGCGCGGTGGCGGATGAAACCGCACCGAGCAGGAACGCGAGCGGAAAATTCCGCCAGAAAACCAGCACGATCGTGGTAACGACCAGAAATGCGCCGAACGCCTCGCAGACGGCAATGGCGAGAATACTCTTCCCCAGGGTGCGGATACGCCGCCATTCAAGTTCGGCCCCGATGATGAACGATATGGCCCCGAGCGCGATCTGGGTGACCACGGTAAGCTGTTCAAGCACCTGGGCGGAGTACAGCCAGTGTTCCGTGAAGGGCCTTCCCCCGGGCAGCCAGAAGAACAGCGAACCGCCGATGATGACTCCGCCGATAACGTACATGGAAACATACGGTATACTCAGGCGGGAGGCGAGAATTCGCATGAGATACGCCAGAATGAACGCTTCCCCCAGATACAATACCAGAGTCACCGTGCTGCTCCCCGAGAAAAATGCTCCGCACAAGATGATTCTTGTGTGGAAAGCAGATAAATGTACGGCGGTATATTACTTCGCATAGCGGAGTGTTGTCCGGTGTTCCGGACATGCCGAGACAACCGATAACGAGTCATCCCCTTCTTTCACCCATGCAAACAGAGTTTGCACGGGGCCCGATTTCCCCGAGAGTCGGGGTCCCCAACCCTGGATTCCAGGGTTGGGGTGACAGAAGGGGAACGAGGGGTGAGTTATATTTCCCGGCCTGAACCTCAGGGCAGCCATCCGCCACAATGTGGAGGTTGCAGGGGAATCAACATTTCCGGCTCACCGCTCATAGAGCATGATGGCGTTGGCAATGGGGCGCACCCGTCCGTCGGAGGGACGATTCCGCACCGAGCCGCGAACCCACATGGTGGTGGACCCGCCGCCATCCAGGTTCACCGCCTCGCGGGCGCCGAGCTTGAGCATGAAGTCCGCCAGTTCGGGAAGACTCATCCCGGCGCTGTATCCTGGCTGACGGCCGTCCACGGTCACCAGGAACATGCGTTCCCTGTTGTATCCGAAAGCAGTGCGGGGGTGACGGGTTGTGACAAAGGACTCCCCGATTCCCTCTGGCTCTGCTTCGATGGAAACGGCTCCATCACGGAGCAGACGCGGTCCCCCGCCCACCGCATGCCGGATTCGCGCGGACCCTGGGGTCACATCGAGCGTGCAGGTAATGCGGTCGCCCGGCTTCAACTGTTCCAGAAAGACCCGTCCCGCCCCGTTGCCCAGGATCACCACGCTCCGGGGGGGGATGGCAAGCGCATCTCCGGCCGGACGAAGTTCCCGGACCCGCAGAGTATGCCTCCCTTTCGGGGAAAGCGGCTGGTCGAGCGGTCCGGCAATCAAAGCGACAGTGTCTTCCGAGGGCCGTGTTGAATCACTGAAGCTGGCGGTGAGCAGCGCGATGCCGTTCTGCGGGCACTGCTGATTGACCCCGTCAATGCGCACACTCTCCCCGTCCGGACGGCGGAGCGTGGACTTCAGCCGGAACCGGTCAATCACTGGCTCGCCGTTGGCGAGGATCGCCGCGGCCGACCGCCGGATGGGGGTGCTCACCAGTTCGCCGTTTGCCACGCACAGCCCGATGGGGTCGCCCTGGTAGGGGCCGCGCTGAAGGATGTAAAAATCTCCGTTCACACCGGCAACCGCTTTCCGCTCACCCGAGGCGAAGCGGAGGGCCATGGTATCCAGCGGTTCCAGTCCGAGAATGGTTTTCCCGCCGACTTCAACTCCGATTTCAACCGCGGCTGACTTGCGGGGGATTTCCAGCACCTGGATCACCCAGGGGCCATCGGGAAGCGTGTACTCCCTGTATACTGCCCCTCCCGCGAGAGTTTCCACCCTGGACTCCGCAACGGGCTCGGGAGGCGCCGGAATCGCGGTCAGGCAAACCAATAACAGAAGGAGGATAGCTCGCAACAACCCGGTTCGAAAAGTACGGAGTACAGTCATCATTTCTCCCGCTCAGGGTTCAGGTGTATGCTGCTTTCCGTTCAGAAGGCCCCGGGTCAGTATCGTTCCGCCCCTGGCTGCGTCCTCCCGGCGAACAGGTTTCCGCCCGCTTCGGCTTTGCGGTAATATAGCCTCTGGAACCAAGGGAGTCAACCGCCGGAAAAACCGGTCGCCATGGACTCGCGAAGACGTCTTGTGAATCCATTCACATTTTCCACTCCATCGTCTTTTTCCCTTGTCAGGATACCTTCGCCAAATTACCTTGTCCCTATGGAATTATACTCTTTCACTGTTTCAGGCCGAAAGTGAGGGCGGGCAATGGTCGGCATTCTTTACCACGAAGATTATCTCAACCACATAACCCAGATCGACCACCCCGAACGCCCGGGACGCGTTACGGTCATTGTCAACGAACTCAAACACGACCGGTATCGGGAAGCATTGCTCTGGGAAGAACCCCGCCTGGCCGAGGTCGAGGAAATCGGGTATGTGCATAGCGAAAGCTATATACAACGGGTCAGGTCCACCGCCAAGTCGTCGCCCCAGTACCTGGATTCGCCGGACACCCTGGTCTCCTCCGGTTCCTACAAAGCCGCGCTCCGGGCGGCCGGCGCAATGATCAGCGCCATTGACGGTGTACTCGACGGGAGGTTCCGCCGTGCTTTCTGCCCGGTTCGTCCTCCCG
Source organism: Candidatus Latescibacterota bacterium (assembly GCA_041690195.1). GTDB lineage: Bacteria > Latescibacterota > Latescibacteria > Latescibacterales > Latescibacteraceae > JAWLHT01. The sequence goes on along the minus strand of JAWLHT010000059.1, from coordinate 16,036 downwards.
GACACCACGCCCGGTACTCCCAGGCCATGGGCTTCTGCCTGTTCAACAATATTGCCATCGGCGCTCGTCACCTGAAAGAAAAACACAAAATACAGAAAATTCTTATCGTGGATTTCGACGTCCACCACTGCAACGGCACGGAGGAAATGCTCGGGGGGGACACTGACATCCTCCTCTGCAGCATCCACCAGTACCCGCACTATCCGGGCACCGGACTGAACTCAAAGCTCTACACCCACTCCGGCGGCATTCTCAACGCTCCGGTCCCCCCCGGCTCGGGCGAGGATGCGTTCATGAAGGTTATCAAAGGCCAGCTCGCCGATTACGTGAACATGTTCATGCCCGAGTTCGTGCTGGTCTCGGCGGGATTCGACGCCCATCAGGACGACCCGCTCGGCGATCTCCAGCTTACCAGCGATTCCTACTACCGCATCACCCGCGAGGTGGTCAAGTTCGCCAATGACCACTGCGACGGCCGTTTGGTCTCAACCCTCGAGGGCGGCTACAACCTGAAAGCCATGGCCGAATCCGCCGGTCAGCATGTGAAAGCGCTGATTGAGGATTGAGAAATCCAATCATTGATGCAGAAAAGCCCGGGCGCTCCACCCGGGCTTTTCTGCATGGCTTGTATGTTTTTACCACTCCATTGGCTTGTGTCCACCCTTCGCGCCTCCTGTGAGGGAGCGGGCCGCCGCGACAGCACCCGCACCGACCCGGCGGAACTCCTCCGGTTCGGAGTCGCCCCCAGCGCGGAGTGGACGGTCGGTTCGAAATCCGGTTATCCGCTCACCGGGACGTTCATCGGCATGGAGACGATTACCGTACCGGCCGGAACCTTCCCGGATTGTCTGAAGTTTGAGGTGTGCAAACGGTACGACGAGACGACCCGCGAAACCTGGACTTTGTGGCTCGCCCGGAATACGGGGATGATACGGGAGGAGAAAGTGCTCGTGAATCATGGGGAAACACGCGAGCGGATGCGGAACGTGCTGCGAACCGTGGAACGGTAAGAGTCATACACGCTCACTCCAGCCCGGGGAGGTTCTGGTAGAACTTGTCCATGCACTCGGGACAGATGCTGTGGGTAAAACGGGTGCTTGAGTGGGTGGCGAAAAACTCTTCCAACTGGCTCCAGTATCCCTGATCGTCACGAATACGTTTGCAGCTTGCGCAAATGGGAAGAAGTCCGCTGAGCTGCTTGACATGGTCCAGGGCTTCCCGGAGGGAACGGACCAACTCCTCGCGCTCGGCCTCCATGCGCCGACGGTACAGGGCGATCTCGATGGTGACCCGAAGTTCGCGATCGGTGTATGGCTTGAGAATGTATCCGAAGGGCTCGATGGTTTTGGCCCGCCGGAGAAAACGTTCCTCGGAGTAGGCGGTTGTGAACACCACCGGGATGGAAGTACGGCGTCGGATTTCCGAGGCCGCCTCGATGCCGTCCATGGCATCCTTCAGCACGATATCCATGAGAACGAGGTCGGGCCGGTCCGCTGTCGCCAGAAGAATCGCTTCCTCCCCGGTGGCAACCGTCGCGGTCACCGCATATCCCAACTTCTCCAGGCTCTTTTGGATACTCCGGGCAAAGATAAGCTCGTCTTCAACGATCATAATCCGCGCTGATTCCATGATCCGTTCCTTCCAAAACGACAAGCGACGCTCTCATTGAGAAGTGGAACCGGAAAGCACACCGTCAGCCGCCCCGTCACGAATCTCGATCAAGGGTTCCGCATCGGGGTCATGGTTTCATTCACATGCGCCGCGGAATATCCTTCTCTGTCGGCTCAACCCGACACCCGTCGTAAAATAAGAGACTGGAACACCGTTATCAATAACGCAGCTGATTCCTGCACTCCTGAACTGCTCGTCTCTTTCCCGGGGACATGCGCCTGGCCGCTGTCGCGGCATCCTGATCAGACAGGCGAATCATGGCTCCACTTCACGATTTCGGGAGCGCTCACGCTCCCAGGTGGCGAAGTCATGCGGGGGATGAACAATCTCTGCTTCGGGCAGACGCTCCAGACGGACCGCTTCCGCCGGACATCCGCTCACACAAAGTCCGCACCCGATGCATCTCCCCCGGTCCGCCGACGCTTTCCCGTTCGCAAAGGTAACCGCTCCCACCTGGCAACGGTCCAGGCAGACTCCGCAACCGGAGCACGTTTCCGTATCGACCACCGCGTAATAGTTGGCCCGGGCCACGGAATTCTCAATGCCGTGCTCGGTGATCCCGCGCAGAATGGCACAGCAGCACCCGCAGCAGTTGCAGACGTACCAGACTCCCTTCCGCACATTGCTCACCGAATGCACCAACCCGGCCGACTCGGCACGGTCCAGTACGGCAAGGGCCTCTTCCCGGCTGACCGCACCCTCACCGGAAGCACCCGAGGTGGAGAACCAGAGACAGACATCGAGGGGCATGCCGCAGTCGTACCCGTTCAATCGCCGTTCCACCCGGCAGATGCAATCTCGTACATGGAAGGACTCGGCGCCTTCCATCAGTGCGCGGACATCGTCATAGGGAAGAATCCATTCGGTCCGGACCGATCCGCGTGCGGGAACCACCCGCTGAAAGGCGGGATTGTACCGCATGAGTCCCGCCAGACCACCATCGTTCAGGTAATGCTCAAAAAGATGCGCCATCTCCGGATCCATGGCATCGAGCTGAGCCTCGTAAAGCCCGACCACGAAGGGGGCAAGACGGAATCGGGGAGCCCCGCCGGAACGCTCGAACCAGGCCAGCCCGCGGCGGACCAGCGCCATGCACTGCCGCCGTGCTTCCGCCGGACGCATCCCGAACCTTCCGGCGATTACATCGGCAGTTTCGAATTCTCCGGAAAGGAGCGCGGCAAAACGAGCCTCATCCGGGGGGCAGATTTTCCGCAGGAGAGGAATCTCCACGTTGGACGGGGTGCGGGGAAAGCCGTTGGGCAGACGGTCCAGCGCCCGGGCCAGCATTTCGTAGGGATTTTCGGCGGGGTCGTTCACGGAAGCGCTCCGGGCGTAAGGAATTTCTTTCAGAGTCACGGCCCGCTACTGCAGCCGCAGCGGTGGAGCAACATCGTACCACGTCGCGGGTTTCTCTGTAGAAAGACGAATTGGGGCTAAAGGCGACATGGAGACCCGTGGATAAACGGAACACGGGCTTCGGGTATGGTTGTCAACCGGTTCTGTGACGCCGCCGCTTTTTCCATTTATCTCCCACGACACGGAGATGCCGCCGGAGACGAAGGGGGGTTCAACGGCCGCCGGAAGGCATGGTTTCATTTACCTGAGCCGCTGGATCCCCTCTCCCATTGACTCAACCGGAAAGCCGTCAAAAAGAAAAAACGTCACCGCCCGCGCTCCCACGGTTCGCAACTCCGCCGGAGTCAGATTTTCTCCAGATCCTTCGATTCGATCCAGCCGCCGATGCCGCTCTTGGTCCGGACGAGCACCCAGGAATCCTGGCTGCGCTCAACAAACACCTTTGTACCTTCGTGCATAGTGAAAATGAGGGTATTGTCGTCGCCCGGACCGGAATAGGCGTGCAGTTCTCCGGTCATGACCACCGCTTCGCTCGCTGTTGCGGCATACCGGATTTTCTGGACCAGCATACCGGTGGCGCCCAGAGAGACCAGTCCGCAGAGGACGGCGCACCCGGCGAGGAGATTCCGCTTCCATCCGTTGAGAAAGAGAATACCCGCCCCGAAAAACATCATGAAGGCAAACCCCAGACCGGACCAGACCGCGGCGGCGTTCTCGGTTACCGCGGCGTACCGGCGTTCCAGAAATGCAAGTACCGCGTTACTTTCCGACGGATCGCGGTCCTGCTTTCTGGTATTTACGAAAGCGAGGTTGGCAAGAATGTCCCGGTCCGAGGGAGCCAGCCGAAGCGCCCGTTCCAGGTAGAGTACCGATTTCCCGATCAGGTTCGACCGGAACGCGGCATTCGCGGCGTTGTAGTAAAGATCCGGATTCCGCACTCCGGCGGCGATAATCGCCTCGTACGCCTCCAGCGCCTCCCCGAAGCGACCGTCCCGGTACAGATCCCCGGCCGCATTGTAACGGGCCGCCGCTTCCGCTTCCGGTAGCGGCGCGGTGAAGGATTCAACCGGACCGGCCAATGCCAGCATAAGGAACAGGAGTCCCCAAAACACCCGTCTCATATCGTTTCCCGCAGTATGGTGAGAATATCCTGTGTTTCCGCAAGGAGTTTGCGCCGAAGCTCCGGATCCGCCCCAGTGGAGGAAAACCGGAGAAAATCACAGAGTTCCAGAGCCTTGCGCACCCGCTCCGCGACTTCCGGCGAAGCGCCGGCATTTTTTAGACGGTCCTCTATCGCCGCCGCGGTAAGCGCCCCGGTATCCAGATTCAGGCTATCCCCGATGAACCGTACCAGAGCTTCGCTCAAATGTCCGCAGAATTCGGCCGGATTCCCCGCGTTTTCGGCCCGGGTCGCCTGTTCGAGCCGTGGCTGGGCTTTTTTCCATGCGTTTAACCGCCGCTTGAGCCCGCTGTTTCGTTCGATGGCATCGCGTTTCCGCTTGATTACCAGCGCAGCGGCGAACAACCCGGCCGGGAGCAGATAGAAAAACGCGAACAGCGGATTACCGTACAGACGCCGGTCCACGCTGGCCAGAGCCGTCTTGTCCGGCTTGATGAAGTTGATATCGCTCGCCACCGCTTCCACGGTGTTCCGGCTTTCCACCACAACGCCTCCGGACGAGGACACGGCCGGATCGCCCGGAGTGACCGAAAGGGATATTGGCTCGGTCCGGATGGTTTGATACCGAGCGTCCTTTGGATTGAAGAAGGAGAGCGAGAAGGGCTGCAGGGTAATCGTCCCGGCCGCCTTGGGCATAAGAACATACTCCCATATCTTTGCCCCGCTGACGGTAAATCCGGAATTGAGTACCTGGGAGGATACCTTGGGGTCATACGCCCGGAAAGAAGAGAAGTCCGGGACGGTCAGTTCGGTCAGGAGATCCAGGTTGCCTTCGCCGCTGACGGTCACGGTGACTTTGACCACGTCACCGGCGGAAAGACTCGCCTTGTCAGCGACTGCGCTCATGGTGAATTTCCCGACCGCGCCGGAGAATCCGGCCGGCTTACCCTCCTCCGGAAGCGGCTTGGCCCGTACCGTGATGGAGCGGGTCCGGATCGTCCGCGTCTCCTGGGGAGAGAAGAAACCGCCGGTGGTATAGGTGAGCGAAGCCGGACCGATGGTGAGTTCACCCGCTGTCGTGGGGAACAGTGCGGTTTTCACGGCGTTGTACTTGTACATACGATTGTTCGCGACTTGGGTAGACGGCGTAATTTTCGGGAGATCAACCGCCCAAAACCCGGTGGTCGAAGCCGGGTCGTACTCCGTATCGCCCCAGAGGGTGAGCCGGTTGAACAGCTCGAAGGTAAGAGTAATCTGCTCCCCGACATACGGCTGGCGATTGTCCACCGTCGTGCGGATGAAAATATCCGCGTTTCCGCTCCCCCCCTCCACCTTTCCGGCGTCGGGCGCAGTTTGCTGCCGGGGCGCGGGAGTTGTTGCTCCGGCGACCACCTCCACCGTCTTCGGCTGAGTGGTGAATACCTGTCCGCCCACATTCACTTGAGCGCCGCCCACGCTCTGCTTCCCAAGGCTCCGGGGAGTGAGAACGTAGACATAGGTGACAATGGTGGACGACCTCCCGTTGATGAACTGGTACTCGGTGGACTGCTGGGTTCCCACGACATGAAACCCGTCCATGGGGTCGAGCTTCGGCGCATCCGCTTTCCGTGCATCCGGGCCGGAGATGGTGATGGTGAGTTCCATGCGGTCGTTGAGAGACACGGTCTCCGCACTCACCATGGCATTCACCGTCACATCCGCCGCAAACGCAAGCTGAACCGTCAGCAGCAGCCCGACCCAGACCATGCATATGAATCGTTTCATATTTACCAGTCGTTACCCTGTGGAATGGCGCCTTTTGCCCGCTGATTCCGGAGCGAAAGGGATTTGCGTTCTTCATCGTTGATAGCGTTTAAAAGCCGCTCCGCCTCTTCTTTGGTCATGGGACGAAGTTCGTTTTCCCGCTGCTTCGATTGCTGCTGTTCACGGTCCTGCTTCTGCTGTTGATTCTGATTGGGATTCTGCTGCTTCTGACGGTCCTGTTTCTGGTCGTTCTTCTGCTGGTTATCCTGATCGCTCTGACGGCTCTGCTGATCAGTTAGCTTCCGGAGGGTGAGCTCCAGGTTATGCCGGATATCCTCCGAATCCTGGTCCAGTTTCACCGCACGGCGGTACTGTTCCAGCGCACCCTGATAATCCTCCGCGGCAAAAAGGGTGTTTCCCGTGTTGAAATGTGCGGCGGCGCTCTGTTCCCGGCTGTTGAACCCCCGGGCCGCATTGAGGAGCGTACTCACCGCTTCATCCTTTTTGCCGAGCGAGGAAAGAGCGGTACCCCGGTTGAAGATTATTGACGGGGTTTCCGGCCGCTCCACTGCCGCTTCCGTGAACTGCCGGAGGCTTTCCTCGTACTGTTGCTGCTTATATGCCTCGATTCCCCTGCGATTGAAGGAGGCAGCCTTATCCGCACCGGCAATGCCCGGCTGCAGAAGAAAAATCACCGCAGAGAAAAATTGAATAACTCGTTTCATCGTGGTTCACCTCCCGCCAACGGAGACCTCCCGCGCCGCCGTTCGCCGATGCTCAACCAAGTCAGGAGGAAGAAAAGCGATATCCCGAGCGGAATCTGGTAGCGCTCCTTGAGCCGGGAGATTCGCTGTTCGCTGAAGTCGGCGCGTTTCATGCTGCCAACTTCTTCCAGGACTGCGTTCACGTTCACCTCGCCGTTCGGCTCCCAGAGAAAGGTCCCGCCTGATACGAGCGCCACTTCGCGGAGGGTTTCCACGTCGAGATTGGTCTTCACGATTTCGCCTTCCTGGTCCTGACGGTATCCCTCAAGTTCGCCATTCTGGTTGCGGATGGGAATGAGTTCGCCGCCGGTGGTGCCAATTCCGACAGTAATTATCCGCACACCCCGGGAGGCCGCTTTCTTCGCCGCACCCTGAGGATCTCCCGCCAGACTCTCGCCGTCGGTGAAGAGGATAAGGAGCTGACTCTCGCCCCCCGCTTCGGAACCGCGTTCCAGGAGATCCAGGGAAGCACTCACCGCATCCTCGATGTTGGTGCCCGGAGAGGGAACCGCTCCCGCCTGCACAAAATCAAGGAGGTTTTTCGCGGCGGAATAATCACTGGTCAGCGGACACTGTATCATGGCCCGCCCGGAGAACACCACAAGGGCTACCCGATCACCCTGCAGGTTATCAATAAGACGGCCGATTTCATACTTGGCCTGAGCGATCCGGCTGGGACGCACATCCTCGGCGAGCATGGACCAGGATGTATCCAGCGCGATCACAAGGTCCACTCCCGTACGCCGCACCACCTCGGTTTTTGTTCCGAACCGTGGTTCGGCCAGGGCGATCACCAAAAAAAACAAACCGAACAGGAGACAGGTTCCGCCCAGATTCCGACGGGCTGGACTGAATGAGGCGGTGAGCGCCGCCAGCAACCGGGGTTCGGCAAACCGGCTTCGCTCACGGCGTGTACGCAACCTCACCAGCAAAGCGAATACCGCCATCGCCGGAATGAGGACAAGAAGCCAGAATGCATCGGGATTATGAAACGCCATCAGGGAATCCTCCTGAACAGCGTCCGGTCTAAAACGAAGGACAACACGAGCAGAAACAGTCCGCCGAGCAGAAACATGGGATACAGCTCGTCATACTCCACCCACTCCCGAATGCTGATCTTGGTGGTTTCCAGGGCCCCGATTTCCTGATAGATGCCCTGGAGTTCACGAACGTTTTTGGCGCGGTAATACTTCCCATTCGTCGCATCCGCCACCTTCTTTAACGTATCCTCGTCGATGTGGGTTTCCACCGGATACACCCGGCCGTCTTCCATACGCTGGTACGCCTGTCCTTCGGTACCCACACCGATGGTGTACACGCGGATTTCCAGAGCCGCGGCCATGCGCGCCGCGGTAAGGGGATCGATGTTTCCCCGGTTATTCATGCCGTCGGTGAGCAGAATAACCACCCTGCTCCGGGCGTCGGACTCCCGCAGACGGTTCACCGAGGTGGCGATGGCCGAGCCAATGGCGGTGCCGTCATCGATCCGCGCCTCCCATGCATCCTCAAGGAAGGACTGCACGACATCGTAATCCAGGGTCAGCGGACACAGCGTAAAACTCTGCGCCGCGAACACCACGAGCCCGACCCGGTCGCTGGTGCGATTGGCGATGAACTCTTTCACCACTTCGCGGGCGGCCTCGAACCGTGTCAACGGATCGAAGTCCATGGCCCCCATACTCGATGAAATATCCAGGGCCAGCATGATGTCAATACCGCGCGTCGTTCGGGTATGATAGGCCCGGCCAGTTTGGGGCCGCGCCATGGCCAAGATGAGAATGAGCACCGCCTCCAGAACGAGCAGCATGGAAAGTATGCGTTTGACCCTTCCCCGCTGTCCGGCCACATGACGGAATATCTCGATATCGGAGAACACCACGGTGGCGTCTCCCCGGCCCCGCTTCCGGAAAAAAAGGAAGAACACCACCAGGGGAACCGCCAGGAGAACAAGCCAGATCGGATCGGCGAATCGGAACATGGTTACCGCCCCTCCCCCTTCGCCTCAAAACCGGAATCCGGGGCCGCTGCCGTCTGAACCGCGGCACGGCGGCGTTCCTCGTCGGCCATCCGCTCGCGTTCGCGATCCGCGGCGATCTGTTCCAACACTTTCCGAACCGGATCGATAGCCCGGTCAATGTACGTTGCGGAGAGTTCGTCGGGGGGAGCGAACCGGGCGAATTTCACCATGTCCGATTCCTCCAGAATGGCACAGATGATTTCGGCGGTTTCCCGGTCCTTCCAGGTCCGGGATAGCGTCCGGCGAATCTCCCAGGTGGTGCTGTAGAGTGCGTCGAACCCCATATTCCGGTGCACAAAACCGCGCATGGCCCCGGAAACCATCGCATACAGTTCCTTGACCTGCCCCGTCTCCCGCAGATGCAAAGCCCGAATCTGTTCGAACTCCCCGATTTCGTCCAGCGGACGCTCAATGACCGGAACCGGCGCCGGACGCTTTTTCCGTTTGGCCAAAAGCCAGGCAGCGAGCAGGGCCGCGCCCAAAGCCGCAAGGAGAGCGTATCCCCACCCCGGAAGTCCGCTTCCCGGAATATCAAAGGGAGCGCGGTTCGGCTTGGGCGAATCGTCCGGGCTCCGAAGCATTCCACGAACCGGAAATTCAAGTGTGTTCGAGGTCACCGTACCGCTGTCTCCCGCCGCGGTGACGTAATGCACCACGAACGGACCGACCCGCGCCGAATCGGGTGAAAATACATACGTCAGAAAATCATAGCGCTTAACCGTTTCCCCGTCGGAAGACTCCTCCGCGTCTGACCGCAGTTCCAGTTCCAGAAACGGGTTCTCTACCGCCGGATAGGGTACTCCGGCGATGACCCCGGCGGGCACGGAAACCATGCATCGGACGGCAAGGGAGTCGCCCAGGGTGATACCGGTGCGGGTGGCGGATATCTCGATGGTCGGAAGCCCGGCGGCGGGGACGGCCCATATGGGCCGCCCCGCAGCTGCCGGGAAAACGAGGAGGAAAAAAATTAGGGTTTTATAATTCATTTCTGGCATCTACTTGCCGAAAACGGACTCCAGGGCATAGTTTATGCTCGAGTTCACCTGCGACCCGGTTATATAGACGATGGGAGAAAGATTCGTCTGGACATAGGTCATGAGCGTATCCTTGGTGAACGTATTGCCGTAATCGAGCTTGGCCAGAACCTGGTCGCCCGCATAGAAGGTGAGCGTGAACTTCGGTTTGTCAATCCCGGCCCTGGTCAGATCCTCGGGTGTGGGATTGAAGGCGAATATGTCATTCACAAGCATGAACCGGCTGATGGCAAACAGATTGCTGATGGTGTCCTCAGGGACATTCTTGTCCACCGGGGTAATAGCGCTCCATTTACCCTCGGCGTCACGGGTGAAGACAACTTCCTGCTGGTCCGACCTGAGCACGATCCGGCTTACCACGTTACGGTCGAACTTGATGGGCTGCTTGTCGATGAACCATGTATTTCCACGGGAAAGCAGGGTGACAAGGCTGTTCTCGAGGGTGAACACGAGATCCCCGTCAAACTGCCTGGCATACCAGAGATGCCTGCTGCCTCTTTCGGTCAGCCGGTTGCCGATCAGGAGCATCTTGTTGGGCATGCCGTACTTGAGTGAAACATTCAGCACGTAATTCGGCTGATCCAAACCGTATTTCGTAAGATCGGCCTCTGTCGGGTGCTCCTGCACCAGGGTCATCTTGTTGGATTCGGCAATCTTCTTGAGGATTTCCTCCATGCTGGCGGGATCACCGGGGAGCTCCCACGGAGTATACATCATCCACGCCACGCCGTTGTTAACCATGTGGACATGATCCGATTCATCCTTGCCGCGGAAAATCTCGATCCCCGTGATATCATCGGCGAGCACATTGAGAATTGTGCGGGCGCGGTAGTACTTGACCGGCTTCTTCAAGAGCTCGGTGAGCCGGTTGCTGACCGCGAGCACTTTGCGGTCAGAGGCGAAGCGGACATAGCTCATGGTCTGGTCGGGGGTGTTGTTCCCCACCAGCAGTGTATCCGGATCCTGTCCTTCATATTCCATGGCCATGTAATACAGGGGAACGTCAAGACCGTACGGCGCAAAATCCTTGGGCTTGTCTTCCACGTTGTAGAGAACTTCGCTGCTGCTGAGCGCGGAGAAAAGTTCATAAAACTGCTTGCCGGCGGCTTCGGTCTGCACCGGTTCGATGATGTTCCATAACCTGCCCACGCTGCGTTCGAACACAATCGACGAGTCAGGTCGCCCCAGGGTAAACTTCCGGATCAGGTCCAGATCGAACTGGACCAGCTTGCCTTCCTGAGCCTTGTTCGCCTTATTCGCGATTTCGACACGGTAGACCTTGAAGTACACGAACACGCCCAACGCAATGACCGCAACCAGCACCAAAAGGGATTTCAGAAGCTTCATGTCGTTTCTCCGTTAACGTCTCCGGTACCACACCACGATTCCGGCCATGATGATCGCGAACGGGATCAGCACAAGCGTCACCCAGGTGATCATCCGCCGGTCCGAATCCTTCAGCTCGATCGGGGTAAAAGCTACCGTATGAGGGGTTATTTCAATAATTTTTTCATTTTTGGTGATCCAGTTCACCGTGTTCAGGAAGAGATTCATGTTCTGCGCGAACAGCGTGGCCACCTCGTTCGAGATAAAGGAGGCATTGCCGAAAAACGCTGACCGGGCCATAAACGTGGGATTGGCGCGCGTGGCCACAGAATCGGGCAGCGGAATCTCCCGCTCCGCGATGACCGCCACACTGATGGGACCTTTGCGCTCCTTCTCCCCCCGGCTGGGGCGTGCGCCGGTATTGACCGTTTTCGCCGATTCCAGGTCCGTCTCCGCCCAACTGTCTCCGCTCGAAGCCACCAGACGACGAAGCTTGATTTCCTTGGGCGCCATGAACGGGGTCATGCTGCGCACAAAGGGGAAAAGAAATGTCTGATTTTCCAGCTTATCCGTGATTTCCGAGGTATCCTGAGCCGCGCAGAGCGGAGCCAGAGGCCCCCCACCCTGGGTGGTCATGCTCCGGGAAGTCTCATACACGTAATCCTCGCCGGGATACACTCCGAAGGTCTGGACAATGGGTTCGAGACCGGACTTGGACCCGGGGCCCAGCATTACCACGGCGCTTCCCCCGCCGTCCAGATACTGCATGATCATTCCTTTCTCCTCATCGGTGAAAGGAACCGCGGCCCCAGGAATAATCAGCACGGAACAGTCCTGCGGTACTCCGTTTGCTTCCAGGAGATTGACCGACTCTACCACGTAGTTTTGCTCTTCCAGACGTTCCTGAACCGTGGAAAGACCGTCCCGCTTCACATTGGTCAGGCTCAGTTCGCCGTGTCCCGTAGTGAAATAGGCCTTCTTAACTTCGTCGGTCATGAGCCGATAGAGAGCGATGGTGACTTCGCGTTCGCCGTGGGGACGGCGTGCGGTGTTCGGATTGATGCGGGTTTTCTTCCCGGCGGTCTCGAACACGATGGTTCCCGGCAAGGTTACTTCATACAGCTCCGCGAGCACGGGACTTTTGATGGGGTCAACGAATTCTACCGTTATCCGCGGATTCCGCTGGGCGTACTTCTCCAGCAGAAGCCCGATCCGGCGCTGGCTGTTGGACATGTAGAAAGCCCGGACCGTGACGTTGAAATTAATATCGTCGAGCAGTTTCATCGTCTCACGGGAAAGTGAATTCACCTTGTTCCGGGTGACATCGAACTGCGGGGCTTTAACCGCCACGACATAGTTGACCGCAATGAGCCCGATCAAAAGCGCCATCGCGAAAATGACCGGGCTGAGTCCGTACTTGTATATCTTGGAAAAAAGCACTCTGGTGAGATTTGTCCGCTTTCCCTGCATGCCTTACTGCCTCCATCTGGCGGATTCAATGGTGATCCCGGTCATAAACAACCCGAACACGGTCATCGAAATGAAATATATGACATGCTGCATTCCGATAAATCCGATGGTGAATGACTCCATATGTTCGGATGTGGAAAGGAACCGGACGAAATCGCTGAACGGAGGATCGAGAAACCGGGAGGTCTGAATCAGCAGCCAAAGCCCCATGATTGTCGCCAGAGTGGTGGCGGCGGCTACAATCTGGTTTTCCGTGAGCGAACTGAAGAACATGCCGATGGAAATGATGGCGCCGCCCAGGAGCATGGAGCCGAGATAGGAACTCAGGATCGGCCCCCAGTCCAGCTTTCCGCCGGACTCGATCATCATGATGATATTGAAGGAAACGGTGAGGGCGAGCATCACGGTATAGATGGTGAGCGCGGAGAAAAATTTGCCCAAAAGAACCTGCACCGTGGTAATAGGCGAGGTCATGAGAAGTTCCATGGTGCCGTTCTTCCGTTCCTCGGCATAGAGCCGCATGGTCAAAAGCGGCACAATGAGCAGGAAAAGGAAGTTGATGTAGCTGAACATCTGCTGGGCCACCATGTTCACCGAACCAAGCGGAATGCTCATACGATAGTTCTGGGCCATGCGCAGCGCCTGCATGGTCTTGGTGGCGAACTCGAAAAACGAGTCCTTGAAGGTATTGCCGACCACCACCATGAACACGCAGGCCAGAATATAGAAAATCGGTGAGGTGAAATAGCTCCTCACTTCACGGACATATACTGCAAGGGTGTTTCTCATCGAGCCGTCTCCGTCAGTTCAGGGTTACCTTGATGAAGATGTCCTCGAGCGTCATGGTGAGATCACGGAGCTGCAGAAGCTCCATGTTCTCCCCGATCACCGTCCGGGCAACCAGGGGCCGGACATCCATATCGTTCGAGGCCTCAACCTTGAAGGCGGAAATGCCTTCCCGGGCGGGCTGGCTTGTCACTGAACGCACGCCGGGAATCTGCTCCACTTTTCCGAGAAGCCCGTTGACTTCCCCCCGCACCTCGACCATGAACGATTCCTGTTCGGGCACCCGGGCCCGGAGATTTTTCGTGGAATCCTCCGCCACCACCTTTCCGTCATTGATGATGATGACCCGCTCACAGGTCATGTCCACCTCGGGCAGAATGTGCGTGGAAAGCACCACTGTGTGGTCGCCGCCGAAAGTCTTGATGAGATTGCGTATCTCGACAATCTGGATGGGGTCGAGCCCGATGGTGGGTTCGTCGAGAATAAGGACCTGCGGTTCGTGAATCATGGCCTGGGCGATTCCGACACGCTGACGGTATCCTTTGGACAGGGAATTGCAATAGGCCCTGTAATACTTGGTCAGGCCGCACTTTTCCACCACGGTATTTACACTTTCACGGAGCTTTTTCGAAGACACGCCCTTAATTTTGGCGGCGAATTCAAGATAATTCTTTACCGTCATATCCGTATAAAGCGGCGGATTTTCCGGGAGATACCCGATACGCTTCCGAACTTCGAGAGAGTTCTCCACCACATCAAGACCGTCCACCTTCACCGACCCCTCTGTGGGGGAAAGAAAGCAGGTGATAATCTTCATCGCGGTGGACTTGCCGGCGCCATTGGGCCCGAGAAAGCCCAGCACCTCTCCCTTCCGCACGGAAAAAGAAACCCTGTCCAGGGCCAGCTTCGTGCCATAGTACTTGGTCAGGTCCGTAACTTCAATCAACGCTTCCCCTCCTTCTCGATGTTACCCCGCGAGTACCCGGGTACTCCTGACGGCGTTATCAATCCGGAAACATCGGTCCCGGTCCGCAGCCCCGGTCCGGGAAACCGGTTTCCGCCGTCATGCTCCCCCACACTGCAACTGTATACGACCGGTACGGGACGGCCCGTCAGAATTGCACAGTCCCGGCATCTTCCGGCACATCGCTCAGTACGGCGGTTCCTGTTCGAGGGAAGCGAGGAGTTCGCGAACCCCCTGTATTTGTCCCTCGTCACCGGATATGAGCAGCCGTACCGCTCCCTCCGCTCCGCGGATGCCGCCGGCGGCGGTCTGACGTGCGTTCGCCCCGGTGAGCAGGCTGATGGCCTCGACCTCGGTGATGATGATTCCATTCATGGGCATGAGGGCATTGCCGGAATTCTCTTCCATGCACTCCCGTGAGAGTTCCAGGATGTCCCCGGCAATCTGCTTTTCCAGGCCCACCGGAATAACCAGCCGTATCTTCCGGCCGTAAAGCGGACCCCAGAACCCGCCGACCGTTCCACCGGCCGGATGACCCACCAGGCAGCCCGCCACGCCTTTTTCATGATTCAGCGCGTTGGCCCCTTTTATAATCACATCGCCGGGGTTCATGTTCCGGGCGGCTTCGATCACCGTTTCGCCATCCATGTGGATCTCACCCCGGCGGATGAGCACATCACTTACGGTATGCCCGGACGCCTCAAGGGGGGGACAGGGCTTTTTCGGCAGGGTCAGCCCCGTGGTATATGAGAACCGCTCAAGTCGGCGGCCCAGAAATTCCTCGGCAACCGCCGAGCAGGTCGTTCCCCGACAGACCCCGATCGTGCCGATCTGCAGGGCTGTCCGCACCACCGGGTGCCGGAGCACCCCTTTAGCGATCAGCCGTTTGGACTGAGAAACGGTCAATACGGTTTCCAGCTTCATATCTCCCCCGAATCCACTCCTGTTCGTCATCAGTCTGCAATCAACCGTTCCGTCCCGACGCTCCCCTTGGGCCCCGGAGCCGTTCCGGACAGGAGTCGCCGGAAAGGTTAACCTACAGAATACACGAAAACCGGCCCGGCACAAAGGGAAAAAATGCACCATCGAAAAAAACCCTTTTCCCCCCTCGGGTCCGCCTTATCACCGGAACTGTCGTATCCGTTTCCGGAAAAACCGCACCAGTTCATTATCGTAAGGCTGCCCGGTGCGCAGGGCGATACGGTCAACGCCATACCTACGGAACAACGAAACCAGTGCGGCCTCCTGCTGACGGCGGTACTCCCAGTAACGCTTCCGCACTTTCCTCGATGCGGTATCCACCAGGAAAACCTCGCCGGTTTCCGCGTCCTCGAACGCGATGGTCCCCGAATCGCTCAGAACCTCCTCGCGCTCGTCGGCGATGGTGACCGCGATAAGATCGTGCTTGCGGGCCGCCACGCTCATGGCCCGCTCAAAGTCTTCGTCCAGGAAATCGGAAATCAGGAACACGATGGACTTGCGGTTGAGAATGCGGCTCACATGCCCGAGCGCCTGGCCGATGGCGGTCCGGGATCCCCGGGGACGGAAGTAAAGGATTTCGCGGATCACCCGCAACACATGTTTCCGGCCCTTCTGGGGCGGGATAAACAGCTCGATGCGGTCGGTGAACATGATCAGCCCGACCCGGTCGTTGTTCCGGCTGGCGCTGAAGGCGAGCACCGCCGACACCTCGGCGGCCAGATCCGACTTGAATGTCCCGCGCGTCCCGAACCGGCCGCTCCCGGAGGCGTCCACCACGAGCATCACGGTCAGTTCGCGTTCCTC
>JAWLHT010000058.1:0-20017 GCA_041690195.1 Candidatus Latescibacterota bacterium | reverse complement strand
GGCGAGGTTGGCGCCTTTACCGCCAAGGAGATTTTTCATCTTGGCGGTGCCATCGGCGACCCCGCCGCCGAATTTGTAAACGTACTTCTTGGACATTGTGCCTCCTGGGATAGGTGAACTGGATGGACACACTCTATGGTACGAACACTCGAATAAATTGTTTAATTCTTCGGAAAATACAGAAAAAAAATATACAAAAAAGAGAGCCGAATGTAAAGGAAAGAATCGGGAACTCACGTGATTTTAATTGTTTGCGCGCCCCATGTGTGCAGGCGTTGGACGTCAACCATGCGCTCCTCGGAAATTGCGCCGCCATGCGGAGTTCTTGCTGCATGCTGAATGTTGCACCGGCCTTCACGGTATGGTTTTCCACAACGGTGACGATTGCATTAGATATGATGGGTATGCATGACGATGTCGCTTGACTTTTCCCCATAGTATTTATACCGTGTATCCAATATGTTTATGGTAAGTTCAATCGTCAGAAAGGATGCGCTTGTCATGAAAAACGGGATGCGACGGAGAGAATTCATCGCCGGCATAGCGGCACCAGCGCTGCTTGCGGCGGGACAGGCCTTCGCGGTCGGTGAGAACCGGAAAAATGAACTGTATGCTCCCTCGGGGGTGAAACAGACCGCGATTCCCGGCATTGGAAATCGCTCGCTTCAGGACCTCAGGGACTTTCAAAGGAAAGAACTGGACCAGGAATATATCAAACTCTGGGACGGCAGCGGAATAGACTGGGAATACGGCGGGTTTTTCCCGGATGTGAATGCCGACGGCACCCCGAAGTACACGGAAAAGGAAATGTACTACCAGGGGCGCGGCCTCTGGGTATTCTCATATATCTACAACCATTTCGAAAAGCACGAACGCCATCTGAAAGCCGCCCGTCTCGCCCGTAATTTCCTCGTAAAGAACTGCCGTGACGAGCGGGGTTACTGGAATTCCAAGTTCACCAGAGAGGGAAAGCCTCTGGAGGGGTCCTTCAATATTTACGGTGACATGTATATGGTGCTCGGTCTCGGCGAATACTACAAGGCGACCGGTTGCGAAGAAAGCCGGAAGCTCGCCATCGAATCCGCGTACGGGGTCATGGAGCGGATCGTTTCTCCGAGTTATCAACACCTCGCCGGCCACGGAGCGGCGAACGAACCCGGCTGCAAACGCCTCGGAACCTGGCAGCATTTCCTGAGCACCCTCACTCCCCTGCTCCGCTATACATCTGATGAAGGTGTGGAAAAGATCGCCCGCATGTGCGTCCGGAATATTCTGGAGCGCCACTGGCATCCTGAACTCGGCGTGGCTTTCGAACGACTGGATGATAACTGGGAGCCCTACCGTTCCGACCCGCTGGAGAACAACCGGGTCGTTTCCGGATGGCACAGCGTACAGGCGGCCTGGATGTGCATGGACGAGGCGCTCCGCCGCGGGGACAAGCGTATGTTCCTTGACTCGATGGAAATGGGTCGGATGTCTCTGGAGAATTGCTGGATTGACGGCAAGAAATATAGCGGCCTCATCAGCCTGAGCGATCCGGGTGCTCGACTCGTCGAGCCCTCGGAAATCACCGGGATTCCTTCCGGCGCCACTGATGACGCTCTCATATTCTGCCTCATGGCCATCGAGCACACCCAGGAGGCTTGGGCGATGGCGTGGTACGATAAAATCTTTACGGTCGGATACAGTTACCCGAATTACTGGAAGCGCCGCTGTCTCCTGCACCATCCGCGGCGCCTCTTCCACAGCATCGAGATTCTTGATCATATGATCTCCCGTGGCGGACGCGTATCCGGCTTCCTCGACAAGGCCTGAACTTTTCATAGCGCAGAACGGCATGGCACAACAAAAGCGCCCTCTCTCCGGACGAATTGGAGAAAGGGCGCTTTTATGTTCCACCTCGTCAGTTGCAGCGGTGCTTATGTTTCAACCTTTTTGCAAATCACCGCAGTTTCTGTCAGGGTGCATCGAATAATAGCACTGTACAGCCGTCTCATGATTCAAGGTGGATCGCTCGTGTGATAGATGGCCCGAGTCTATCGTACCAAGGTCTATTCTCGACGGAGCAGGAAAACGGAAAGGCCGCCGAGCACCGGTACCAGGAAAATCACCTGCATTGCGGACTCGATGCCGATGCGGTCGGCCAGGGCGCCGAACGGAGGCGCGGCGAATGCTCCGAAGACGAACGCCAGTCCCATCACCAGCGACGAGGCCATCCCCGGGAGACGGGGTACCATGCGCTGGGCAAGGACGATATTCACCGGCAACGTCGCGGTAAGAGATACCATGGCCAAAAGGAGCAACACCAGTGATACGGGACCCGAGGTAAAACTGAATCCGAAAAAGAGGGGCGTCGAAAGCAGCATGGTTATGGCCATGATTTTCCGCTTGCCGTGCTTGTCAGCCAAATGGCCGCCGAGAAACATGCCGAGCATCCCGGCCAGAAGAGCGGCGGAAAGGAAATAAGCGCTGGCGGAGTATGAATAGCCCCGCGCGATCATGAGCAAAGCAAGAAAGTTTCCCACGATACCGTACACCATGGCCCGGAAGCCGGATATGCTCCACAGAATAATAAGTTCGCGCACGTTTCCCCGCATGGAGTCGAACATTTCGGCGATGGTATGCCCTTGGTGCTCGCTCACCACGATGTTCCGGTCCCGGGTGAAATAAACGATCATCAGGGCCGCTGGCAAGATGACCAGCGGCATGAACGATTCGCCGGTCACTTTCGTGATGAGAATCATAACCAGCGGAGCTGTGGTAACCCCAATCGAACCGCCGGATGAGAAGAATGCCATGGAAACCACGCGGCGGTTCTCATCCACGCCGTAACCCGCGGCAACCGCACCAACCGGGTGATACATGGCGACTCCCACTCCCGCCAAGGAAAGAGCGGCGAGTATAGCGGGAAAACTATCGAGATAAAAAATAAGGGCAAAGGGTATTGCCGAAAGGACCGGCCCCAGCCACAGAAAGGAGCGGAGCGGATATCGGTCATTCAGGAGTCCGATAACCGGCTGCAGGGCGTTCATGAATATGTTCATGACCATGACCAACACGCCGGTCTGGGCGAGACTCCATCCGAACCTATAGGTCAGCAGGGGAAGAATGGGAGCCAGCAGGCCGGGATAAAAGTCCGAGGCAAAATGTCCAAATGCCAGAAATGAAAGCTTTTTCCAGTTCATCGAGTTGGCTCTCCGAGTATATGCCGGGCCGGACAAAAGTCGCATTCCGGTTTCCGCTTACAGAAAAACGCCCCGAGATGACAAAGGAGCGCATGGTATTCTTTGAATACTGACGCATCAGGTTCGAGAACACTCTCGAAATATTCCCGCAGCGTCTCATACTCCCACTCCTCACCCACCATTCCGTGCCGTAGGAGAATCCGTTTCGTGTAAGCATCCACCACGAAAATCGGGTAATCCAGCGCATAGAGCAGAATGGAATCCGCAGTTTCAAAACCTATGCCGGAAAGCGACAACAACCTCCCTCTCGCTTCCAGGAGGTCCAACCCCCGCATGTTCTCGATACTTCCGTTCCATTCCGACATGAGCCATGAGCAGAAGGTTTTCAACCGACGGGCTTTCTGGTTGAAGTAAATGGTCGGTCGCACCGCTTCCGCGATTATCCGGTCATTCGTGCCGGCAATTCTCTCCGGACTGAATATTCCCAGTTCCTTGAGGGCCCGTATTGATTTAACCACACCCGTCCAGGGCGCATTCTGGGTAAGGATGGCCCCGATACAAACTTCGAACGGCGAATCCGCCGGCCACCAGTATCGCGGCCCGAACGATGCTGCAAGGGTGTCATATAGGCGCAATAATACTTCACGGCGAGAATCTGACATGGGGATCATTGCAAAGTTTTCTTTGAGAGTCTAAACATTTAAGATAACACTCAATGCGCTTCGGCTGCAAGGAGAATATTGTGACGTTATTGCTCAATGTGTTGCATGGCGAAACAGTACTTGCATTACGAGGCTTCTGGGACTTTTACTACTTCACCCATAACCAACCGGATCTACCGTTGCATAATATTTCGGACCAGCTTTGAATCGGCATGAAGCTTTTGAGAATCTCTTTCCGTCCGACCTATGAGCATAATCCTGCATGCGCAGCGCATCTTCGTTCCGGTCTATTGTATTGCATGGCCACATAATACACCGGAAGTAGAGAAAAAAACCCTTCCGTCTCTTCCGGAAGGGTTTTTTCATAAAGAGACCGCGTCAGGTTTTTGCCTTAACTCCTTTTACTTTCGACTCGATTTGGAGAATCTCGTCCCGAAGCTTGGCTGCTTCCTCGAAGGCAAGCCGGTCCGACGCTGCTTTCATCTGCTTGCGAAGAGCGACGAGCGCTTCCTGAGCATCCATGAGATCAAGGATGTTCACTTCCTCCGGCTCAATCTGCTTCTCCTTGCCCGTGCCGTCGGCAACCACCGTGGATCGGAGAATTTCGTCAATGCTCTTTCGGATCGTCTCCGGGGTGATACCATGTTTTTCATTATACGCGCGCTGAATGGCCCGGCGACGGTTGGTTTCCTCGATGGTTCTCATCATGGCGTCAGTCATGGTATCGGCGTAAAGAATGACCATGCCGTTTACGTTGCGGGCAGCACGGCCGGCGGTTTGTACCAGAGACCGTTCGTTCCGGAGGAATCCCATCTTGTCTGCATCGAAAATGGCGACAAGGGAAACTTCGGGGAGGTCAAGACCTTCGCGGAGCAGGTTAACACCCACAAGCACATCAAACTCCCGAAGCCGGAGTCCCCGGAGTATTTCCACCCGCTCCAGGGAATTGATTTCAGAATGGAGATATCGGATTCTTACCCCCATCTGGGAAAGATAGGCGGTAAGGTCCTCGCTCATCTTTTTGGTGAGCGTCGTAACCAGTACCCGCTCGTCAACAGCGACCCTCTTCTGGATTTCCGCGAGAAGATCATCGACCTGATCCTTCGCGGGTTTTACGATAATTTTGGGATCGATCAACCCGGTGGGGCGAATGATCTGCTCAACCACGACTCCCTCGCATTTTTCCAGTTCATAGTCAGCGGGGGTAGCGGAAACATACACCACCTGATCGATTATTCGCTCAAACTCCTGGAAATTGAGCGGTCGGTTGTCAAGAGCGGAAGGGAGACGGAAGCCGTAATCTATGAGCATTTCCTTCCGTGACCGGTCGCCGTTAAACATTCCCCGAACTTGTGGCAGGGTTGCGTGGGATTCGTCAATGATCATCAGATAGTCGCTTGGGAAATAATCGAGGAGAACCCAGGGCTTCTCTCCCGCCTTGCGACCGGTGAGGTAACGAGAATAATTCTCGATACCGGAGCAGTATCCAAGCTCCCGCAGCATTTCCATATCGTACTTGGTGCGCTGGGCAATGCGCTGGGCCTCCACCAGACGGTTTTCCTTCTCGAACCAGTGTACACGGTCTTCGAGTTCCTTCATGATTTCGTCTATGGCGGCTTCAATGCGTGGCTGTGTGGTTACGAAATGCTTGGCCGGATACACCGCAACCTTGTTCCGGACATCGATGACTTTCCCGGTCACTTTGTGAACTTCGGAGATGGCTTCCACTGTATCGCCGAAAAATTCTACACGGATCACCCGGTCATCGTATGCGGGCATCACTTCCAGCACATCTCCGCGAACCCTGAAGTTGCCCCGTTCCAGACCGAAATCGTTCCGAACGTAATGGATGTCCACGAGACGGCGCATGACATCGTCACGCTCGATCTGGTCGCCGACCTCCAATATGAGGTGAAGACGTGCGTATTCCTCTGGCGAACCGAGACCGTATATACAGGACACACTTGAGACGATGATGACATCCCGCCGCTCAAGAAGCGAACTGGTGGCACGGAGACGGAGGCGGTCAATTTCCTCGTTTATGTCAGCGTCTTTCTCGATATATGTATCGGTCTGGGGAAGATAGGCCTCCGGCTGATAGTAGTCGTAGTACGAGATGAAGAACTCGACCGCGTTATCCGGGAAAAGGGCCTTGAACTCACCGTACAACTGGGCCACGAGGGTCTTGTTATGAGACAAAACAAGCGTGGGTTTGTTCACCTGCTGAATGACATTGGCCATGGTGAACGTCTTACCTGAACCGGTGACTCCGAGGAGGGTCTGATGTTTTTTCCCGGACGCTATGCCTTCGACCAGCGTATCAATAGCGGAGACCTGGTCTCCCCGGGGTTGGAATTCGCTCATCAGTTTGAAAATGCTCATAACGGCTGATCCCGTTTCTCGAGCGGCGTGGGCGCAAATTTAGGAAGTTTGGGCACAGTTGTTGACTCAAGGTTGCCCACGGTCTTCGCCGCACCTTCTGAAACGGTTATCACGTACGTTCCGCTTCTTTCAGGCAGTCTGGTCTTGTGATCTCTGGAATCGGTTGCTTCTATGTAATATTCTATACCGGCCGAAGTTACCCGGTCGGGGGTGATTTCAGCGGAGAACCTGGATGAATCCT
The DNA here is from genome assembly GCA_041690195.1 of Candidatus Latescibacterota bacterium. Lineage (GTDB taxonomy): Bacteria > Latescibacterota > Latescibacteria > Latescibacterales > Latescibacteraceae > JAWLHT01. The sequence continues at coordinate 13,547 of JAWLHT010000058.1, read as the reverse complement.
CAAGAGACATGGTGAGCGGGAGAAAGTCTTCCTCTGTGGGAATTCGGTAGTACATGATGGCGTCTTTGACATAGTTGTCGTCGGTTATCCGGGCGGTTATCTGTATCAAGGTTCCAGTGGCGGCGGTTTTCAGCGGAGTATGTTCAATTTTCGGAGGTTCATACAGCTCTCGCTGGAAGTGGAGGTCGGAAAGGTATACATTCGCCACATACCAGTTGCCCTGGCTGCCGCACCCACTGGCGGACTTGCGGTACTGGTACACGCGGTTGATGTCAGCCCGGTCATAGAAGTACAGTTCATAAACATCGGGACCGTATCCTCCGCTCATGATCTCATCCGGTTCTCCGAGTTCGGCTACCGTTTTCAGCCGCATATCGTCTTCTTCCATGCAGGAGAAAAGGAAAAGGATACCGCTGACCAGCACCAGCATACGGATAAGAGAGGAACCACTCAGAAACCTGTTCATATAATCCTCATGACAGAAGTGTGCTATTGGATCTTGTAAAAAAAAGTAACAATTCCCCGCTGTGTACGGGTATCGCCTGCGGGAAGAGGAGCAAAGCGCCAACGCTTGAGCATACTCATGGTGAGTTCTTCGAGAACCGCATTCTCCTTTCGCACCGGAACCATTTCCACCGGTGAAACGCTGCCGTCCGGAAGCACCGCGAAGGATATCCGTATGGTGGCGTTTCGGTTCAACCCGGCTGGATATTCCGGCAACGGATTATGAAGAAGTTCACGGCCCTTGATGTCTCCCTCGATCTGGAAACTGCGCGCCATCTCCTCCCCGATGGTCTCCGTTTCCTTACCGGTACCGGGCGTCCCCGTTTCCGGAGTATCCCCGACTGTAATCTTCGATCCCTCGAAAGTTTGCTTTCTTTCCATCGAGAAGAGTTGTTCACGAGTCGAGCGCGATAGCGCGGGACGCGTTGATTCAAGTGCGATATCCGGCCTCTCGGCTTTCTGTACGATATCATCCGACTCCACACGCTGCGGCTCCGGGATCGATACAGTCGGCTCTTCAAGTTCAACCATTCGACGATTGGGAACCTCTACCCGTTCCCTGGGGGATGTTTCCGCTCGGCGCAAGCGGGAAGCAGCTTCCTGACGACTGGCTTCGCCCAATATCTGCTCCATGCGCTGCTGCGAAACAGTCCCCAGGTTCAGCTCATAAAACTTGGGAGGCTCCTCGGAGCTGAATCGTACCGGCATCTCAAGAAACAGTAGAAGCAGCAAACCATGAAAAATTCCGGTCGCCGCTACTGCTCGCCGGTTATATGAGAATCCGGGGTCATTCATACCGTGCATCCATATTCCCCCGCGCCCATCACATGCCGGGTGTGGTGTTCCAAACACGTCGTTTGTTTCCGCCGCCGGTATCAGGTCGAATCCTTTCCGGTGTGTCGAAGCAAAAAGTCACCGGGATTCCCGGGGAACGGTTGCGATGACCAGACGGTCGCCGCCAGCGGCCTTGGCGATATCCATAATTTCCACAAGCTTTTCCACGGTCACCGACTTGTCCGCGCGGAGGACCAGGATGGGCTTCCCAATATCCATGATTTTCTGGCGAAGGCTGGCGCCAAGTTCAAGAGTATTGACCGGTGCATCATTCAGGTACACCGTTCCATCGGGAGTAATGCTCACGACGATGCTCTTTTCGCTTGATATGTCATTTGTCGTCGTGGCTGGCAACTGCACCTTCAATCCCGGCTGGAGAACAAACGTCGAACTGAGGAGAAAGAACACCAGAAGAAGAAAAATGATATCGGTAAGCGAAATTGCATTGAATGTGGTCACGGGAGCTATGTGCGCCTTGATTTTCACGAGACGTCACCTCCCAGCGGGTTGAACCGGTCATCATCGAAAAAACTGTCGGCAAGACGAGTTCGTCTCCCGCGAAAAAGGTCATCATTGAGCGGCGAAAGATCCCGTCCGTCATCTTGTTCAGCGGGTTTTTCCGGCTCTGTTTCCGGTGGAAGCTCAGGATTCTTTCCGGCGATCAGGTCGAGCACCTCCTCTCCGGATGACTCCATGTGAAATATGAACTCTTTAACCCGGTTGACATAGTAGTTGTAGAAGATCACAGCGGGAATGCCCACCGCCAATCCGGCCGCTGTGGTAATCATGGCTTCCCATATTCCACCTGCCAAAACATCCGCATTCACGTTGCCGGCAAGTTGTTGAATTTTCATAAAAGCCTTGATCATCCCGGTAACCGTACCGAAGAAACCGAGCAGCGGCGCTATCCCGGAGAGTGTGGCCAGAACGCTCAGATTTTTTTCCAGAAGATATGTCTCCGCATTTCCCGCCGCCTCCATGGCTTCGCGGACCCGTTCCCGACCCAGCTTCGCCTTTTCCAGCCCGGCTTTCACCACCGAGGCTACCGGCCCGGGAGTCATGGCGCATTCGCGTATGGCTCCCTCCACATCACCCCTATTCAGTGGATGGCGAAGGCGGGTCATGAACTGTACCCGATTGATCGCATAGCGACGATAGGTGAGCCAGCGTTCCACTGCAACGCCAACAACAACCAGAGAGCACAGGATAATCGGAATCATGAGGATTCCGCCTCGCATCAAGATTCCCAGCAGTGAAACATTTTCCATTGAAACCTCCCGAAACGCCATCTCTTCCATTTTTCCGGAGCTGTTGGACTTTTTTGAGATCGCTCTGTGTTAAGTCATCTGTCGGGTCAACCTTTTTCGGGCGGTTGACATGCTTGATCACCCATCGGGGCCAGCCACGGAGCGCCCTTCCAATGTCGGTATCAGTAATGTGCCTTGAGACCGGCGTAAAGGCCGATACCCGGCAAACGGTACTCGTCGGTCCACCATGCGCCACTGGAGTTGAGCAGATTCCGTATTTCCAGACACGCGCGAAGATTTTCTGCATAAACAGGGCGTTCTCCACCCACATCTATGGTCAAAAAAGCGTTCGCTGTGTCAGTAAGGCCTTTCTCAACGGTATGTTTGCCATGAATATGCAGGGTGGAATAAAGATTCCACGGACGCCTGGGTACAAAATCGGCGGTGACTGTGGCGTCGACAGAAGGCAAATACGGGACTTTGCCCGCATGATTCCACGTTGCATCACGAAAATTCAGAACACCTTCCACACCCCATAAATCCGAGCGGTCGTAATTCACACCAATCCGCATACCGGAAACGGAAACGCGGGAATCCGGAACGATCCCGAAAAATGATCCACTCCGGCTGAATACCGGAGCATTATCGCTCTTCCACGCGAAAATCCCCGCGGTAAACAGAAGATCCGGGTACAACCGTACTCCATATTCTGCGGAAATGTCAAAGACACGATTTTCATCCAAAATGGAGATTTCTGGAGTAATCAGGCCATTCCGGCGATACAGGTCGGAAAAGGCGTGACGGATGACCTCCGACTTGCCCTCAAACTGAAGATACATGTCCGGCGATATCATCCAGTCAAGGTTCAGTTCGGGATGCAGCCGCGCCTCGGAACCTGCGTCGGGCATGGCCGAAGCGTAAAAGCGAAGTCCTCCGCGCAGAGCCAGCCGATCCGCCGGAAGCCAGGACCCGGTTATTCCCAGTGAGAGGAGTGTACCGGATTCCGCTCCGAACTTGGAATAGTCGGCTTCGGACGAGACAGTGAGCGCTACTCCTTCGATATCACCATCCATAACCCCGCGTGCACGGAGACGCAGTTCACTCCGGTCGTAAGGGATTTCCCTGTCTCTGAATGATCCTCCGCTGATCGTGGCGTTCCCATTCAGGTTCCAGTCTGTGAACGGTTCTGTCAGGAATCGAATACCGGCTGTATACCGGGACATGTCTCGGTCACGACGGCGAAAATGTTTGGATAAAGCCTTTTCCCCTTCTCGGACCAGCCCCAGATCAAGGGCGATATTGCCGTATGCGGTATCCAGGTATCCCGTGCCTTCCACTCCCTGCATCGATGGTGCGAGATGGGACGGGGTATTCTCATTCCGGGCGCGGGAAAGGAAACGAACAGTCCCGGCGCGTTCTCCGCCGTCATAGGATACACCCGCCATGAAGTCAGCGGCGGTACGCGATCCCATGAATCCATCCAGTGCGGCATAGAGTCCGTCTCTTGACCGGGAGGCCTCGCCCCTGCGCAGTACCGTGCCTTCCGGGAGCAACCCTTCGGAGGCGTGCACGGTCCGTATTTCAATCTCCTGCGGAAGAGGCATCGGTGTGAATGTTACGGTGGAGAGACGGTCTCCAGTCGGAGTAAACCTGCTGGTATCTTTTCCGATGATCTCGTAGGAATCGAGATTGAGCTCGGAAGCTTTCTCCTGCGCACCGGCAGAGAATGCAAGCGTCAGGAGAACGCATACGGACAACGGAAACCGCCGGAAGGTATCCGCGAAAATAGGCATTTAGCGGTTCTCCTCCCGGATTTTCTTCGCTTCACGCCCCAGTTCGTCGTTGGCATGGGCGCTGATAACGGAATCTAAGGTTTTGCGGGCTTCGTCCGGCTTTCCGAGTGCAAACTGGCTGCGGGCGAGAAGCAGTTTGGCCCGGGCGACCCATTCTTCGTAATTCTTGTAAACAATAGTGACACGCATCAGTTCCCGCTCCGACCGGGCATGGTCCCCCGCTTCGAACCAGCGCTTGCCAATGATATACTGTGCTCTGGCGGCAGTCTCGTCCATGCGATGTTCCATGACTGTTTCGGCCAGTTCTACCGCCGCGTCCCCGTCACCCCGCTCAATGGCCGCTTCCGCGAGTTCGAGACGAGCCCGGTCCGCCAGCAGATCATTCGGCTTCCTGGAAACGACTTCCTCAAAGACCCGCATCGACTCGACGGCTTTCTGGGCTCCCCGTAACGAGAGTCCTCGCTTGTACAGTGCCTCCAAACCAACCGGGTCGTCGCGGTGCATATCCGCAACAGTGCCGTAAGCCTCCGCCGCCCGGTCGAAACGTCCGGCTTCCTGATGAATATCTCCCATTTTCATCGAAGCGAGTATACCGTAATCATGGGAAGGGTATTTCGCCACGAGAGATTGGAAAGAAGCAAGTGCTTCTTCCGGATTTCCTTTTTCCAGATTAGCCATGCCTGACCAATAGAGAGCATAGGGCGCCCGATCACCCGAAGAATGCTCGCGGATGATACGGCTATATGCCGCAATGGCTTCATCATATCGCTTGAGATTGTAGTTCAGGTCACCCTTTTTCATGAGCATGGTATCGGCGAGCTTTCCGCGCGGGCTCCGGGCGAGGTAGTCGTCAATAATCTCGACCGCTCGGTCAGCCTGTCCCCGTGAAAGGTGGGAGTCCAACATACCGGCAATCGCATCACCCGCTTTGGGGGAGTTGGGGAACTCATTCATGACCCGCTGGTAGGTGGCTGTGGCCCGGTCGTAATCTCCCATGTTATAGTAGCAGGTTCCGATCTGATACAACGCTTCATCCGCCAACGGGGAGGGTTTCACAATGATCTTGAAAACTTCGATTGCCTCCTGGTACTTCTCCATTTTGAAGAAGCTCATACCCCGAATATTCCGTGCATCGTCACGGAGCGCGGACTGGGGGTACCGTGCCACAAGACGGTTTGCCGATTCCAGAGCTTTGGAATATTCCTCCGCACGGTACTGGGCCTGAGCGATCTGAAAAAGCGCCCGATCCGCAGAAGGGAAGGATGGATATTTCTCGAGCATCCGTGCGTACGCCGACACCGCCTGGGAAAAGCGTCCTCCGGCGTAGTAGCTGTCTCCGATGCGATACGCTGCGTCAGCCGCAAGGTCGGACGAGGGATACCGCTCCACCAGACGGGTGAACACATCTATTGCCCGATCGTAATCGCCGGTTTTAAAGCAAGACCATCCCACTCCGTACAAAACTTGTGGAAGCTTGGGATTTTGCGGGTATTTTTCCAGCAGCCGCAGATAAGACTGTTTTGACCCCTCGTAATCCCCGGAACGGTACCGGACTTCGGATGCAATCAACAGCGCTTCGGGCGCCAGATCGTGTGAAGGAAACGCGGCAAGAAAAGATTCCGCGGTCTTGACGGCGTCTTCAAAACGCTCCAGTGAGAATTCGCAAAAGCTTCGTTGGTACAGCGCCACCGGATATGCATCGCTTTTCCGGTATGAGTCGGTTACTTCTGTAAAGGCTGTAAGTCCGGATTCATAATCTCCGGACTCCAGAACACTCTGGCCGTACATGACCAACGCATCGGGTTTTATGTCGCTTTTGGGGTATCTTGTGGTAAGCTGCTGGAAATGTCCGGCTGCGTCGCCAAACTTCCCACCCTCGTACGCAATCATGCCAAGTTCATAAAACGATTTTGCGGAAAAGCCACTTTCCGGGAATTTTCGGGTGATCTCAAGAAAGGTCTCCGATGCAGCCGCCGGTTTTCCGGCAAGCTTTCTGGTGAGCGCAAGACGATACCAGGCCGAATCGAGGTTTTCTCCTTTCGGGTATTTCCGGATAACCGTCTCGAACACCTCCGCCGCCTGGTCATACCGCTTCTCTTCAAAGAAAGTCCAACCGATTGCCTCCGTTGCATCGGCGGCAATTGCCTCGTTGGGAAATTCCTCGGCCACAGTCTGGTAATTTTTCCGGGCCAGGGAATAATTGCCGAGTTGATAATTGGCCTCTCCCAGGAGATAGTACCCTTTCACCAGCATGGAACGGTCTTTCACCAATTCTATGACATCGTTCATCATGCCAACGGCATTCTTGTAATCACCGAGGCGGAAATACGACTCCCCCATTTTGTATCGGCAGATATTTTTCAAGCCGCTCTGCGGGAATTCCCTAAACACTTGCCCAAATGCTTCGATGGCCCCTTTAAAGTCACCGGTATGCTGAAGCGTTATGCCGAGGCTGTACCATGCCCAGTCACCCACCGCACTCCGCGGGTACTTGGTAGCGACCTCACGATACACTTCCGCTGCTTTCGAATAATTCCCGGTGTTATAGCAGGATTCGGCGATGTTGTACAGAGATTCAACAAAATGATCGCTTTTCGGATAGCCGGAGCGAACGCGTTCGAAAGAGGCTATGGCTTCCTTGTACTTTTTCAGACTGAACAGCGCTCTTCCTTCCAGGAACAGGACCTTATCCATAATCGGTGCGGATGGAGTTTCTGTTCGTATGCGACGGGTCATCGCAACTGTCTTGTCAAAACGTTTCTGATAAAAATGCGACCCCGCCATGAGAAATCGCGCATCAGTGACATGGGCTGACCGGGGGTACGTTGCGACGAAGCGTTCAAGCTCCTTGACCGCCATATCGTACATGCCTTCCGCATAAAGCCCCGCTGCATACTGATAATCACGGTTCTCCCGTGTGTTGGCAGCCTGGGAGAAGGTTTTGGTTGCGGAAAGCATCAGGAGCAAAGAGACTGACAAGAGTACTCGGACGGTATGTTCGGCATTTTTCCGCATGCGGTTCGTACAACTCCGTTAAGCGTTCGGGGACTTTTTATTTTAAGGGCCAGAGAAACATACGAGATGGTACCGCTAAAGTCAACGCTTTTACAGCATAAAACCAGGTATATGACAAACCGTTCTGTTCATCAATATATTCTGCATTACGTTACCGCACGCATACTTACAGCTCGATGGAAACTGTTTTTCATCGTGACGGGAACTGTGTTCATTTCAGTCAATTACTGTTTTAACGACTGTATGCGATTGTTTGTTCCCTCTCATACGGTAATGTGGGTATGCGGTATCGTCGACAACTGGTGGTATGCAGCAGAAGTTTTCTCATGTATCTCCCCCGACATAAGAAATACGAAGGTATCGACAGCGGATTCATAAGCGTCGGGAGAAATGAAAGCGAGTTTCTCCCTGCCCTGCTGACTCATCCCGATATCCGCACCAGTGAATGTATCCGGGTTGAATCGTGATGTCTCGGGTAATTATTCCTTTTGGAAACTATTGCCCCCCATCATAAATTACCTACAGCGGACAAATTTACAGTCCCCATGTGAGGCTCGTGTACCAGATACCCGGGGAATACCGTCATCCTCGCTCAACCAGTTCCCTCGTTCAGTAAAAAACAATTAGAGCAAAACACGCCCATTTCCCCGATATCCATTCATCTCATCGTTACACGCACGCGCTGCCGGTTTCAGCAGGTGAAACAGAACCGCGTTTCCGGCAGATGTCCGTGGAAGGAGGCATCATGGCCCGGCATATTGGTATCACGGCGTGTTCCGCCGAAGGTGCGGCGATCTGCTACAGAACCATCTGCACCGAGGGCGCGGAAATGATCGGTCATCATGATCATCCGGAAATCACACTGCATACACTCCCCCTTCGAATGTATCTTTCGCATATTACGGAAGGTGATTGGGAAAGCGTTTCCCGTCTGATCATCGCATCAGCGGAAAAGCTGCATGCTTCCGGTGCGGATTTTTTTATCTGTCCTGACAACATGCTGCACCGGGTGTACGATACTGTAAGCGCCAGAGCTCCAATGACCTGGATCAATATCGCCGATGTCGTGGTCAGGGAGGCTTCCGTCATGGGATACACTCAGCCGGGAGTTATTGCTACAAAAGCTCTTTTGGAAAGCCAGGTTTATTCCTCCCGCCTGGCTGAAGCCGGAATTCCGTATGTTACGCCTGACGCGGCCGCAAGGGATAGAATCGACCATATCATATACGACGAGTTGGTACTTGGCCGTGTGGATGAGGGCGGTTGCCGCTATCTCCTCCACACGGTCGAACGGCTCGAGCAGAAAGGTTGCGACTCGGTTATTCTGGGCAGTTCTCTTCTTCCGATAGCAATCACCCCGGATGTATCCCCTCTTCCGATTCTTGATTCGCCGCGCCTCCTCGCCCGTGAAGCACTGAGAATCGCCATCGGATACGCTGAACCGCAACAAATTGTTCACACCTGAAATAACATATCGCGGTTGCATTCTCCGGTATAAACCCGATCCAATCAACGACACCACAAACGCTGGATCATTTTTCCATTTCTTGCGAGAGAAGAATGGAAGCAACATATCGAAACAACATGATTCGTGGTTTTCAGCTAGCGGGGTGATGAGTTTTCGTTCATATAGGTCAGCCGATTCAGCTACGATCCCAGCAAAGCAGGTCTAACATGTAATGTTGCCTGCTTTGGCTTACGGAGGAACCCATGAAAATGCGATGGATTGAGAAAATATTCATAAATAGCCGTTTGCGCGAGTTCATGCTCCGAAAATATGAGGCACCCAGAATATATGGAGATATAGATCTTTCACGAAATTGCGTTTGTCTTGAGATCGGCGCTGGAAATGGCGCTGGCACATTGCTGATCCGCCAGTATACGCACTGCCCGCATATTGTTGCCGTTGACGTTGACCCGGACATGGTTGCTGCAGCACGAAAACGGCTTCGAAACCCTCCCGCTTGGGCAAGAGGTCTTCTTACAAATAACATCGAGTTCTACACGGCGGACGTTTCCTGTCTGCCTTTTGAGGATGCAGTATTTCATGCTGTATTCGGTTCTTTCGTTTTTGAACATGTGCCAAACTGGCGTAAAGCGCTGGCGGAAGTACACCGGGTTTTGAAGCGTGGAGGGTTGTACTTGTTTGAAGAGGGATATATTCCGGATCGGGAACTGTTTCTGAATCGTTATTTCGGACACGTTTCCTTTTCGGAGAAAGAACTATTGAATTCCATCTGCGCCAAAGGATTTCTGATTGAACGGTACGAGCGAGCCAAACTGTTTCCAGTGGTTCGAGGAAAGGTCAGAAAACATTGACCCGAAGAAAACCGCGACGATGAATCATGCCGTTCATGCGCGGTAAATATCTCCATTCTGTTCGCAAGAAGATATATAAATTCCTACATATTAATGGTTCTATCTATCGGTTATTATCCCGGCTCAACCGGTTTGCAATAAATAAGCTCCCATTCCATATTGACATGGTGAGAAAAAAATGTGATTTTACCGTAAAATATCATTCAACAAGGGGGTTCCGTGTACGTTTCCTGGTCTGATATCATCGCAGCTGCGGTAACCGTTGTGGTCGCTTTAATCGGTCTTTTCCTTCTGTTCTTGAAAGTAATCAACTGGCGCCGCCGAGAGAAACGGATTCAACCGAATACTCGGTCAGACCGGGAAAACCCGGCATGACCGTCCTCAATCTGGTCTCACTCGCCGGTATTGCCGGGTTGCTCTGCATCGCATGGCTGTTCTCTGAACATCGCGCGACAATCAACTGTCGCGTCATAATTTGGGGAATGGGACTCCAGTTCCTTTTCGCCACATTGGTTTTTCTTTTCCCGCCCGGTGTTTCCGCGTTTCTGTGGCTTAACTCAATTGTGGTATCTGTCATGGAAACCGCAGGTTCCGGGGCGCAATTCGTATTCGGACGTCTGGCGTACCCCCCCGGTACGGTTGGGCCTTCAGGTGATGAGTCTCTCGGGTTCTTCTTTGCCTTTCAGGGGCTTCCAACAATCATCTTCTTTTCCGCGCTCATGTCCATCCTGTATTTCGCCGGGGTCATGCCACGACTCGTCAGGGCGTTCGCCCGTGTGTTTACCAGACTGTTGCGTATCTCCGGGGCCGAAGCTCTCTGCGCCTCCTCCAACATATTCGTCGGTATCGAATCCACCATGACCGTGCGTCCGCACCTTGCCACAATGACCCGGTCCGAGCTTTCAACCGTACTCACCGTGGGAATGGCCACCGTGGCCTCCAATATACTGGCGGTCTACGTCTTCAGTCTCCAGTCCGTTTTCCCCACCATCGCGGCACACCTCATTTCCGCTTCCTTTCTTTCGGCGCCCGCTGCAATCATCATGTCCAAAATTCTTGTACCGGAGAGGGAAACACCCAAGACCCTCGGGATTAATATTCATCCTTCCTATACCCGCGATTCCAATCTTCTCATTGCCATTGTTTCCGGGGCGAATGCGGGCGTTCGACTCATCGTCGGCATCGTGGCCCTTCTTATCGCCGTTCTCGGCCTGGTTTCGCTGACTGACCTTGTGCTCGCCGGCATCGGCGCCAAAGTCAACACGATGGCCGGTCTGGGAATCGACTGGTCATTGCAGGGGCTATCCGGATACTTGTTTTATCCCCTCACCCTCCTCCTTGGAGTCCACCCTTCGGATGCCGTCGTTATTTCACGGATTATCGGCGAACGACTTATTGTCACGGAAATTCCCGCCTATCAGGACCTCGCTCTCGCCATCGGGAACGATCTCCTTATCGATCCTCGTTCGGGAGTCATATGCGCCTATGCCCTCTGTGGGTTTGCACACATTGCTTCCCTGGCCATATTCATCGGCGGAATTTCGGCGGTGGCCCCCGAGACGACCGGAACATTGAGCGAAATCGGACTGCGCTCTCTTCTCGCCGCCACCCTGGCCTGTCTCATGACCGCATGTATAGCCGGCGTTTTCTTCCTGCAGGGATCGATTCTCATCGGATAGTACTACCGTCCGGTGACTTATAATAATCCTTTCAGACCGGGAACAAACGACCGACATCAGTCTTTTTATTGAATGCGGAACAAACCGGGATAACAGGTGCGCGGGGAACAATCTGTCTGAATGGTGATGTGTGTGACTACCCCAACCGAATCGTACCGATTCGACCGGGGACCCCGGAACAGCCTGATGACATACTGATAAGAGCCCGGTGCACCCTGTCTTTTACTATATGCATCACATGCATCTTAATTCAGACCGGCATTACCGGCTTTCTTTCTGGTTTGATTCAACTTCAGTATTCCGGACAGCGGGTTGAACCGGCAGGAGAGCGGTGGCGCATTTCCAACAGTACAAGTACAACGGAAAGCGGGAGACCCGGCCGGGTCTCCCGCTTTACTCAATTCTCATCAGTCGGCTTCAAAACCGTTCAAACCACGCAAACGCCGAATCGTAAAGGATTTCATGACCGCCTTCAAAAAGGGTAAGACGCGTCAGTGCGCTCACCCTTCGCAAATGAATTTCACGACGATACGCCGGATCATTAATATCGCCCCGGTCGAACTCTGCAGGAATCGCCCGGTTACGCTCAATATCTCCGATGACTTCTTCCGGTATGATTTTGCGCTTGTTTCCGGAAGCTTCCATCAGGATGTTATACGCCCGGATGCTGTGTCCCACCGGCACGGACCCGCATCTGCCCGCTGATCCCTCATGCCCGTCATGAATCCCCGTGTTGATATCAATCGGTACGATGTGTGCCCGCCAGAGAGATTCAAGCGGAGAGCGACGAAGATACTCACGGTCCGCATCTGCGGAGCAGCCGGGAGCATTCCCGCAGACCGTCTCCAATTCCGAAGCGTATTCGAGACCGCGACAAGAACATTCGCTATGCCAGCGGGCAAGGTCCAGAATCGGACTCCAGGCGCTCACCGCGGTCCAGAGGGAGGGCATTCTTCCCGCAGCCAGGAGTGCCATGTGTCCTCCCCCACTTTCGCCAATGAGGAAAATCCGCCGGTGGTCAACGCTGAATGTACCTGCCGCCCAGTTTGTCGCGTCCATGATATCTGAAAGCGCCGCATCTGAACCGCACGCCCCGGAATGACGATTGGGGCCTCGAAAATCCGGAAATACACAATGCCAGCCGTTTTCACTGCATCGTGTGAAATACTCAACAGCCGTATCCTGCCGATAATCATAACTCCAGGTGTGGAGTGCGACCAGAAGCGGACGGGTCTTCCCAGGTGCCTGGAACGTTTTTACCATTTGCTCTGTGCCGTCATACGAAGAAGGGACGGCAGCAGTCACGATGCGCATGCATTCTCCATAGCCATATACAATCGTTGAATCGTCACCGTAAGGAGCGCTTTGTGTTTAAATGAAGTACACCGCTTGTCCGGTCATCCATGGGTGGCATCATCGCAGAAAATACCAGCTTAACCCGACAATGGATAACAGAAGGCAGTATATTCCGAAATACCCGATCTTGCCGCGCCTGATAATTCGCATCAACAGGATGAGGGACAGAAGACCAGAAATGAATGACGAGATGACTCCAAACAGGATCACCGTAAGTGTGATGTCGCCCAGCCTGTTTCCGATGTCTTTAATGGCCAGTACGGTCGCACCGCTGATGGCCGGGATGGCGAGCAGAAATGAAAACTCGCCCGCTTCTGTACGATCCACCCGGAGAAACAGCGCAGTGGAAATGGTGGATCCGGACCGTGATATTCCCGGGAATATTGCCAATGCCTGGGCAATTCCCACAATAATGCCCCGCACCAAGCCGATCCGGTGAGAACCGTGCCGGACAAATAAAGTGGTGAGAAGAACGATCCCTGTTACTCCAAGCGCCAAAAAGACAGGGAGCGTTGACGAAAAAAGCGTTTCAATCGGGTCGTTCAGTGTTAACCCGACAAACACCGCCGGAATGGTCCCGAAAACGATGGCCGCTGCCAATCGGATATCATGTGAATCACGGTACAACTGAATGGGTGATACTCGTTCCAGGATAACGGACCGGATGCCACGAACGGTACTCGCGGTGATAGAGAATACTGAGCGGTGAAACACCGCAATTACTGCGAGCAGGGTTCCAAAGTGTACAAAAATATCAAATGTCAGAAGATCGCCGTCCAACCCGAACATCTTCTGGGCAA
>JAWLHT010000057.1:0-20329 GCA_041690195.1 Candidatus Latescibacterota bacterium | reverse complement strand
ACGGGTCATCCCCTCTATAGGATAGAGAGGGGACCGAGGGGTGAGTTAGGTTTTCAAAAAACACCCGTTCACTACTATCTGCTTATGTTTACGACAATGGGAACGAGGGGTGAGTTAGATTTATAAAAACACCCGTTCACCACTTACCGCTTATGTTTAAGACTATGGCCCGGTGGAGATTGAACCACCCCGGAACACGGAGAGCGCATGTATCCCCTGATCTGTCCCGTATGCGGGGATGACCTGGAGCAGGCCGGACGGACATTCCGCTGCGGCAACGCGCATTCGTTCGACATCGCCCGGGAGGGTTATGTCAATCTCCTGCCCGGACGCGCCCGGACGCCGAAAATCCCCGGGGACTCCGCCCCCATGCTGCGGGCCCGCCGGGAGTTTCTGGACCGGGGGGAGTACGCGCCGCTGGCTTGCCTGGTCGCCGGTGCGGCGGCGGAGCATCTGACCGCCCCGGGACGGGAAGACGGGATTGTCGCGGAAATCGGTTGCGGCGAGGGATACTATATCGGCCGGGTTCAGCGGATTCTGGCGGAGCGGGGAAACGGCCGGTTCCGATTCTTCGGAATGGACCGCTCCCGGGACGCCGTACGCATGGCCGCGAAGCGGTACCGCGACATAACATTTTTCGCGGGCGACGTGTGGGAGAGGGTGCTGTTCCGGGACCGTTCGGTGCGGGTCCTGCTGGATATCTTCGCCCCGCGCAACCCGGACGAGTTTGCCCGGGTGCTCGAACCCGGCGGGCTGCTGCTTCTGGTGATACCCGGCGGGGAACATCTGGCGGAACTGCGCCGTGAGTTGGACCTGATTGGTCTGGAATCGGACAAGGAAGAGCGGGTCCTGCGGAAACTTTCCGGGGATTTCCGCCTGGCGCGCCGTCGAACGCTGGAATATGAAATGGCCCTGGAGAGCGACGAGCTGCGCGCCCTGGTCGGGATGTCGCCCAGCTTTCATCATGTTTCGGGTGAGAGCCTGGACCGGCTTTCCGGCCGGAGCATGACGGTCACCGCGAGTTTCATCATTCTGGAGTTGATGCGGTCCCAGCCGGAATCCGGGACCGGCCCGACGTAAAGATGGGTGTGCGATACACCCGACGAAGCGCGGTGCAATTCCGGGCGTCAATGCCTGTTATCGCTGTCTTTTCAAAAGGATCTCCCGTGAAGATATTCATCAGCTATCCCCCCCTGGAAGGCAAGGGAACCCCCATGCTGGGGCAGAACCGCCAGTTCCAGTGGTTTCACAACCCTTCCTTCATCTACCCGATGGTGGCGGCCTCCGCGGCCACGCTGCTCCATTCGATGGGACACGATGTGTTCTGGGATGACGGCATCGCGAAACGCTGGACCACGGAACAGTGGTGGAACAACCTCCTCGCGGAGAAGCCGGGCCTGATCGCCATGGAGACCAAAACCCCCGTGGTGAAACTGCACTGGGCCATCGCCGACCGTATCAAGCGGGAACTCCCGGACACGGCCGTGGTACTCATGGGCGACCACGTGACCGCCCTCCCGGAAGAAACCATGCGAAACTGCGCCTGCGACTACGCCCTCACCGGCGGGGACTTCGACTTCCTGCTCGCGAGTATTGCCGGGCGCATCACGACGGGAGCGGAGCTTGAGCCCGGCATCTGGTTCCGGGAAAACGGAGGGATCCGGAACACCGGCGAGTTCCGGCTGGACCACGACCTGAACACACTCCCCCCGGTGGACCGGGAACTGACCTGCTGGCGTCTGTACGGCGAACCGCTTTACAAGCGCGAGCCCTTCACCTATACCATGGTGGGGCGGGATTGCCCCTGGGCCAAGTGCACCTTTTGCTCCTGGACAACGCTCTTCCCGAAATTCCGCACCCGGACGCCGGAAAGCCTCCTGGACGAAATCGGCATGCTGATCGAGCGGTACGGCGTACAGGAAATATTCGAGGATACCGGGACGCTCCCCTCGGGCAAGTGGCTGGAGCGGTTCTGCAAGGGGATGATCCAGCGGGGATATAACCGGAAAATCCGTATCTCCTGCAACATGCGGTTCGACTATCTCACTCCCGAGCGGGCGGCGCTCATGCGCGAGGCCGGGTTCCGTCTCATGAAACTCGGCCTGGAATCGGCCAACCAACCCACCCTGGACCGTCTGCGCAAGGGCACGAAGGTGGAGGACATCGAGCGCGGCTGCCGCATCGCCAAGGAAGCGGGGCTGGAAGTCCATCTGACAGTCATGGTCGGGTATCCCTGGGAGACCCGGGAGGACGCCGAGCGGACCATGCGCCTGGCCCGTCGGCTCATGACCGAGGGCTACGCCGACATGCTCCAGTCCACGGTCACCATCCCCTATCCGGGAACGCCGCTCTACCGCGAGGCGGTGGAGAACGGCTGGCTGCGGTTCGGCCCGGAGGAGTACGAGAAATTCGACATGTCCCAGCCGGTGTTCAAAACCCCGGACATGACACCGGAAGAGGTTACGGAGATGTGCAATTCCATCTACCGCTCTTTCCTCACTCCGCGATATGTCCTCCGCTACCTCCTGAGCATCCGCACCCCGGCCGATGTCAGATTTATCGCCAAGGGAGCGAAGGCGGTCATCGGCCACCTGCTGGACTTCACCCGTCGGTGAACCTTCCGGCGGCAGCAACATGAACGGGCGTGCGGCATATTCCGCGCGCCCGTTCTTTATTCCCCGTGGACGATGGGGATGCCGGAGAGCTTGCCGGCTCCGCAAATCGGGGGAAGACGAAGGCAGACCCCTATCCCTCGGTCCCTTGCCGCTGTGCGGAAACGATGAAGCCGTTTCCCCCGGAGGGGGCTGCCTTCTTCATCAACACCCGTCCACCGCTGCCGGCTTATGGTGACGACTGTGCCCTCCGAAGGGGACTCGGCCCCGGAATACGGTAAATTGTCAAAAAACACTTGGATGTTCCGGGATCGATGTGTTGATTACCGGTGCTCCGCGGAACGGCAATCCGCCGGTAGCGCGAAAGAATGGGTGTTTCGGCAAAGCGGAATTGAACCAGTTCATCGAGGAGGAAAGACATGAAGGGAAGGCTTGCCCTGGCGGCATGTTCCATCGCGTTGTGTTCCATGATGCTTCCGGGATGCGCTTCCGACGAAGCGAAGATCGAGGAGATTTCCCGCCGCGTGGCAAAGGAAGAGGCGCAGAACGCCATCAAGGAGTACGCCAAGTCCTTCGCGCCGGTCAAGTTCGGGTTCGGCGGCGCGCTGGAAAAGGAATGGTCCCACGCCCAGGCGGTCAAGACCGGCAACATGATTTTCATTTCCGGGCAACAGCCCTATGACACCAATCTCGATGAAAAGGGCATGCCGCTCACCGATCTCGAAACCGGCCGCAATTTCGAACAGCAGCTCACCACGGTGCTGGAAAACATCCAGAAAGCGCTGGCGCATTACAACGCCGATATGGATGACGTGATGTTCCTCCAGGCCTTCGTGGACGAAAAGGCGGGCAAGAACGCCGCCCAGTTCAACAACGCCGCCCAGGTCATCCGTAAATTCTTCCCCAACGCCCAGCAGTCCATGACCTTCGTTTCGGTGGAAAACCTGTTCGGTCCCGAACAGCTCATCGAGGCCAACGCCATCGCGGTGGTTTCGGAATAACCGGAGAAGACGGTCTCCAGCGCGAAAACGGCCCTCTCCCCCACCGGGGAGAAGGCCGTTCACGTTCAGGGGGGCCGCGCGGTCAATCCCGCATCGAAAAGGCGCAGCCGCAGTAGTGCTGACGATAGATCCCCAGTTCCCGGGAGATCTGGCAGGAGCGCCGGAACCCGTCCCGCTTTTTCCAGTCCGCCGCGAGGAATTCCGTGCCGGCATTGCGGGCCGCCTCCTCTCCGATGGGATTGATCACCCCGGCCCGTTTCATCGGTCCCACGGTGAGCGTGCTCGCCATCAGTCCGAACCCGTGCTCCACTGCATACCGCGCCGTCTCCTCCAGGCGGAGCCGGTAACACTCCGGACACCGGGCGCCGTTCTCCGGCTCGGTTTCCAGCCCCCGGGCGACTTCGAAAAAACGCTCCGGCTCATACAGCGCCTCCGCGAATTCCGCCCCGAGTCGCTCGCAGACCGTCCGGGCCGCGTCGCGACGACGGTAATATTCCTCGGCGGGATGGATATTGGGGTTGCAGAAATATCCAGTCACGGCATACTCCGGACAAAGGACATCGATGACATGGGTGGCGCAGGGGCCGCAGCAGATGTGGAGGAGGATGGCTTTCATATCGTGGAACGCTTTCGCAAAAACGGTCTAAAAAAACCGGAATCAAAAGCCCAAGGCGGCAAAATGGCGGAATACTCCGGAAAAGACTGTCTGAATGGGGATGCACGGGACTACCCCAGCCGAATCGTACCGATTCGCCCGGGGACCCCGGGATGCATGGGATAAAAGATGATGAAAAAGACATAACCGGTGGGTACGAGATTTTTTATCCGTTTTTCATCCTGTCTTTATCCCCCGCATCCCAATTCAGCCCGCATCCTTTTCTGTTAACCCGGTTGTTCCGGTTTCTTTTAATATGCCAATTGCTGGAGAGCGGGGCAACCCTTATCCGTTGCGCCGCCCTCCGGCTGCCATATCTCGGGAAGAGCTATTCTTTCACCAGGGCCAGATAGAGCGCGCCCAGTTCGCCGGTCAGGGGCGTCCCGTCGGAAACCGGCCGGAAGGACTGGGTATAGACGCCGTCCAGCCGGAATCCCCCCTCACGGCAGAAGGAGGTGAAGTCCTCCTCCAGCCACAGCCGCAGTGAATGGCGTTCCTCCAGGAACATCCGCTCACCGCCATCCCGCACATCCATAACCAGACGGGTGGTACGGGTACGATTTTCCCGGTTATACCCCTCCAGCGTCCAGGATACATCGATCCGGATGTTTTCCTGCGCCGCGGTCCATGTCTCGTAGGGGAGCTTTTCGTATTCGAGATTTTGGCAGGCGAAGAAAATTTCCACAACATAAACTCCGCCAGGACGCACGGTTTCTCCCATGAGGCGGAAATGGCCGCGCAGGTCCTCGTCGGTCCGGAGATAGCTCAGGCTGCTGATGAGTGTTGCCGCGGCGTCAAACGGCCGGTCGAAGCGGATGGAACGCATGTCCCCCTCCATCACCACGGCCTTATCTTCCACGCCGTTCCCGCGGATCACCTCGCGGGCGTACTCCACCATCTCGGCGCTGATATCGTATCCGGTGACCTGAAACCCCATCCGGGCGAATTCCACAAGAAACATGCCGCTCCCGCAGGCGGGCTCCAGAACGTTGCGGACTTCGGCGCGGGCGTGGCGAAGAAAGCAGGACCGGAGAAAGGCGGCCTCTCCGGATATATCACGGTCGTGGGTAAACGCAATGTCGTAGTAGCGGGGAAGACGATAGAGCTGCGGCATGGAACGATCTCCGTGACACCGAACGCCAGCGGAAACCACTCCGGGCGCGGTGGAAAGATGGATACCGCCCGGAATCGGAACCGGGCGAACAGACAGCATGGAAAGAGAGAGATTCAGCAATGGAAACGGCAAGCCCCCGGTCCCCGTCGGGACGGCATACCCGCGGGTATCCCTTGCATGCCGTTCAAATATACCATATCGGAAAGAGCCGGGGAAGAGCGAAGCAGGGATGAACGAAAGGATTTTGGAGGAAAGGTCCGGCGGAGGGGGCTTCCCCCCTGCCGCGGCAGCGGTCCGGTTTCAAACCTTGAAAAGGCCAGCCATCAGCGGCGCGTATGAATGAAACCACGTGTTTCCGGTGCTCCCGGCGCTGCGGAATCTCTGCGGCTTCCGGCGGCATCTCCCCTGTCAGGGGAGATAAATGAGAAACAACCGCGACACGGAACCGGTTGCCGACCACACCCGACGCCCGTATTGAAAAACAATTTCGTCCGGGGTCACTTCCCGCGAGACCCGGTCCCCGGTGAGTGTGTTCCGGGCGGCAGCGGTGCGACGGTCCGGACGGAGCGGTTCAGCCGGACGGAGGATCTTCCGGAATGAACCGGGAAAGGATCGTCGTTCGGTCCGGAACCGGGAACGGTCCCGGCCTTCAGACGGTTCCGCTCACCCACCAGGGCGACCAGGCGTCCGGCGTACTCACTCATGCGGACAGCCAGAGTGCTCATGCGCTCCGATGCCGATGCCGTTTCCTCGGCGCGCTCGGAATTGTTCTGGATGAGCCGTTCCATTTCGGAAATGGAGCGGCTGATCTGATCAATTCCCTGCGCCTGTTCCTGAATGGACCGAACGCTGTTTTCCATCAGTTCCTTGACTTTACGGGCGCTTTCCGCCATTTCGCCGAAAGCGGCGTTTGTCGAGGCGAGCGTGTTCGATCCAACGGTCACCCGTTCGACCGTGCTGGCGGAAAGGAGTTCGATGTCGTTGGCTGCTTCGGCGGTCCGGCGCGCCAGGTTGCGGACCTCGTCGGCGACCACGGCGAAACCGGCTCCCGCCTCGCCGGCCCGGGCCGCCTCCACCGAAGCGTTCAGGGCCAGCAGATTGGTCTGGAAGGCGATGGCGTTGATTTGCTGGACAATCTGGGAGGTTTCTTTCCCGGCGGCCATGATTTCGCCCATGGAAACGGTCAGAGCGTCCATGGAAACCGTGAGTTCAGCCACCATGCGGGCAGTATTGGACACATGACGGCCCACCTCGTTTGCGGCGGTTGCGTTGTTGCGGCCGATGGTCGCCATCTCGGAGAGGAAGGAAGACGCTTCCTCGATGGTGGCGGCCTGGTCGGAAACATCACGGGCGAGCAGACGGCTTCCCGAGGAGAGATCCGAGGATGTTGCGGTCACCGTGACCGTGGCTCCTGCCAGTCCGGCAGTCACCTCCCGAACCGGGTGAACGAATCCCCGGACGATTCCGGCGAACACCGCGCCGAGTACAACGCCGAATCCCAGGAGAAAGATCGAAAAGAAAGCCATGCTCCGTCGCCCCTGCTGGTATATATCCCGGGGAAGCTCCACCCGGAGCAGAACGGCAGGATCTCCATTGATGCCATCCATAGCCGCATACCCCACCACCCGGCCGCCGTCAAGCGGACTCACCGCAATTGGATCCCGTGCGGTAATCTTCCTCCGGGCGTCTTCAACATCGGAAGGCATGTCGGCGGCATCGGCCGGGTGGAGTGAGATGGAAAGATGGGTTTTCTCCGCCATGTACCCGATCTCGCCGGCATCGAGGCATCGGGCCATGACAAGGCTCCCCCGGATGGGACCTTCACTCTCGCTGGTTACAATGGGCCGGGATGCGACCGCCACCGGTCCATCCGGGGTGAGGATCAGCCCCGAGGCGGAAGCCTCCGCGTCCTCGTGTGTAAGCAGAGAGCCGCCCGGAGCCAAGCTGCGTCGCAGTTCGTCCGGAATGGGCATATCCGCTCCGGAGGAAAGATCAAATCCCCGCTGGTATACGACGGTCCCGTCCAGACGAACCACCAGGAGATAATTGATATTGAGGCGCTCGAACCCTGCATCGGTGAAGTTGGAGGCGACATACTCCCGATTGCCGTCCTCCACGAAGGAGTAGGTATCATCCCATGCGGAATAGTCCGATGCTTTGGCATCGAGAGTGGCTATATAATCCGTGAGGGCGCTCACGGCACGGCCCACCTCGATCCGGGTCTGCTTTTCCTCGAGGCGGACAAAACTCCCGAGGAGCAGAAAATGGGTGATGAAGAACATTGCTGCGATGAACGCAACAAGAGCGGTAATGATATTCGTGGTAGCACGTTTCTGGATGGTCATCTTCCGCTCTTCCTCTCTGCGGCATACATACGAACACGCATTATTCCGAAAGCGTACAGAACCGATATCCGGTCATTTTCGCGGATATGATAACACGCGAAACCCTGCGAGATGGAATTCTTTTTCGGGGAGACACATCTTCTGGTATTACATATGCATTATATTTTAATATATTACACGCATGCAATATGCACCGCCGAGCCCGCCAGGGCTTATTCCCGTCACACCGTCCAGCACTCTCCACAATGGACTTCCATGGATACTTTGAGCAACTTTTTCGTCGTTTTCGTTAAAATAGCGGTTGCGATGGATGCGCCCGGAATACTCCCCATATATCTCTCGCTGGTGGATGAATACCGGCATGACCAGCGGCGGGAGGTTATAAGAGTCGGTCTGATCACGAGCATTTTCACCGGCCTTCTTTTCCTCTTTCTGGGCAGGGTTATTCTCGACGTGCTGGGAATTACCCTTATTGACTTTCAGCTTGGCGGCGGACTCATTCTGGTCATTATGGGTGTTCAGGAACTCCTGGGCGGAGACATGCACATCCGTCGTCCCGCGGAATCAGTGGGCGTGGTTCCCATCGGAGTGCCGCTTATCATCGGTCCGGCGGTCATCAGCATCATGGTGCTTGCCATAGACCAGCACGGACTTGTTCCCACCCTGGCCGCCTTTACCATGAATGTGGCCCTCGTGGGATCGGCATTTCAATACTCGGCGGTGTTCAACCGGCTTTTCGGGAAAAACGGCATGAAAGCCGCTTCCAAAATCATCATGATCCTCCTTATTGCCCTCGGAGTGAAAATGATTCGTACCGGAATACTGGTGACCATGGGACTGCTGCCGTAATCCCCGCAGCCGGGCACATGACGTTCCCGTGTCTTGTCTTACGGACTGCATAAGTATCAACGGGGTCCTTTCCGGAGGATGCGCCATCATTTCCGCAGAGAGACCCTCCCCGATTCTCCCGGCATGACAGCAGAACACGCCGGATACATCTTTCCGTCCGGCGGGCCGGCCCGCAAGTGAGCTCACCTTCCGTTCCCGATGACCGGACACTTTCCCGTTCCGGATGCTTTCCCGAATAGCCTCATCAGCCGGTTATATCACACGCCCGGCATGCCTTTTTCGGTTCTTCGCTGTATTCTATGGGTAAAGGAGGGTGAACGGTGCAAAGGAAAGGGTGCAAGTGGCAAAGGCACAGCGGGAAAGACCGTAGGGGCAAGGCACGCCTCGCCCGGTCTGAACCGCACATTCCGGCATTGGCGTCCGTTTCCCTTCTCCCGACTCCTTCTCTGTTCATTCGTTTCCCCCACACAAATCAGTACAGCGCCATTTTTTTTACATTATTTTCATCATTATTGCGTATCCATTAAACCATACGCACCCCCGGCATGTCAAAAAGTAAAGCGGCTTTTTTGGCGAGCAGCAGATCTGTTTTTCCGCGCCGTCTCGAAGCCCAACTCGTCCTTCGGCTCATTCTCTTGTCAGAGAAAGGATACGGGGCAAAAAAAAACGGTAATCTCGACTGACCCGGAGGTTCGGGGCAGACCAGAAGGGCCGGCACAAAGGATTTCGGCATCCTGGAAAAGAATTATTCTGATCCAACCCGAGCCGGATATCCGGTTCCCATGACAGGCAGCCACCCGGGCAAATCCGGGTGTGCACAACGGAATCCGTGGCGCCAACCTCCCGGAGAAATTATGACCGTTGGAAAAACGCTTTCGATAACAGATGCGATCGCAGTCACTGTGGGCGTGGTGATCGGCGCGGGGATATTCCGGTCGCCACCGATGGTTGCCCAGGCCGCTTCCAGCGGAATCGTCGTTCTCCTCCTCTGGCTGGCCGGAGGAGCAATATCGCTGGTCGGAGCGCTCAGTTATGCGGAACTCGCCTCGGCGTATCCCGGTCCCGGCGGGGATTACCGGTACCTGATCCGTGCGTATGGCCGACCGGCCGGGTTTCTGTTCGCCTGGGCGCGCATGGCGGTCATCCAGCCGGGATCCATTGCCCTGATCGGGTTCATGGTCGGTGATTACGCCACCGAGATATTCCGGCTGGGCGAAGCATCTTCCTCGAAGTATGCGGCGCTGATTGTCATACTCCTGACCGGGGTGAACATTGCCGGCGTACAGCTCGGGAAAACCGTCCAGCGCGTACTGACCGGCGCACTTCTGGCCGGTCTCGC
This sequence comes from Candidatus Latescibacterota bacterium, assembly GCA_041690195.1. Taxonomy (GTDB): domain Bacteria; phylum Latescibacterota; class Latescibacteria; order Latescibacterales; family Latescibacteraceae; genus JAWLHT01. The sequence continues at coordinate 10,414 of JAWLHT010000057.1, read as the reverse complement.
CACGGTTGTCGTCACAGGATTTCTCGGCCCGGCCCATACCCCGGCCGCAGTGGATAACATCCCCGCGGGACGCCTTTTCGGGAGCGGGCTCCTCTTTGTCCTGTTTACTTACGGCGGCTGGAATGAAGCCGCCTATCTCTCCGGGGAAGTCCGCGACCCCAATCGTGCCATTCCCCGGGTGTTTCTGGCGAGCATCGTGGTGATCGCCGTGATGTACCTGCTCGTGAACGCCGCGTTTATCCGGGGTCTGGGACTTGCGGGGGTCAGTGATTCCGGGGCGGTAGCGGCCGATCTCATGCGTAAATCTTTCGGCGGAGGAGGCGCCATGTTCATCAGCCTGCTTATCTCCCTGGCCGCCATCAGCACCATGAATGCCATCATCCTCACCGGAGCCCGCACTTCATATGCGCTCGGGTGCGACTATCCCCTTTTCGGTTTTATCGGCCGTTGGGAGAGCAGGGGGGGAACCCCGGTCAACGCCCTTCTGGTCCAGGGCGCAGTTTCGCTGCTGCTTGTAGGGCTCGGAACCGTGTTCCGGAGCGGTTTTGCCGCGCTGGTGGAATATACGGCGCCGGTGTTTTGGCTGTTTCTGCTGCTGGGAGGCGCATCCCTGTTTGTACTCCGATTCCGGGAACCGTCCGCGCCCCGACCCTTCCGGGTTCCGCTGTACCCGGCGACCCCGATTATCTTCTGTGTATCCTGCGGCTATCTCCTGTACTCCAGCCTGGCATACACGGGCCGGGGCGCACTGGTCGGTGCGGTGGTACTGGCCGCCGGACTGCCGTTACTCGCCGCCGACGCGATGCTGAGAAAACCGGGGAATCCGGCCGCCTCTCCGGAAGGAACCGCCGGAGATTCGCTGTACGGTTCAACGAAAGAAACGAGGGAGTAACAACGACGCCATTCTGCATGGGTTAAGCAACCCGGATATCGGCCTGGGTCGGCAAAGGCTGTGTGACGGGAAACACTGGAGTTCGCCCCGGCACCCCCTCCGCCCCGCGCCTCGGGGCCGGGAGGAGCATAGTCGTAAACAGAAGCGATTTGTAGTGAACGGGTATATCGGAAAGCCAACTCACTCCTCGTTCCCGTTCTGTCACCCCAACCTTGGAATCCAGGGTTGGGGACCCCGACTCTCGGGGAGATCGGGTCCCATGCGGGATTCTCCCGCATGGGTGAAAGAAGGGGATGACTCGTTATCGGCTCTCTCGGTACTCCCTGTGGCTCGGTTCCCCCTCTCGGCAAGAGACGGGGTCCCCGGCCCCATACTTTTAAAAAGACGTTCGTTTTCCGCCCGGACCGTCTGCCCGGAATAATCAGCATTGCACACCGGAAGCGGCCCCGGGAAGTCTCACCACTCACTCTGGGAGCGAAACCATGAAACTCGACCGCGCGAATCGTTCTGTTTCCATCCTCTCCCGTACGGTTCTTTTCAGTTCTGCGCTACTGATATGCCTGGCCGCGGCCGTTCCGGGATACGGGCAGGAAGGAACGCAGCGGGATGACACCAACCGGGAGCTTACAGAAATCCGGCCGCCCGATATCCTTTTCGTTCCGACCCCGCCGGAGGTGGTGGACAAGATGCTGGAGCTGGCCAAAGTCGGCGAATCCGATCTTGTATACGACCTGGGGTGCGGTGACGGACGGATTGTGGTAACCGCGGCCAAACGTTACGGATGCCGGGGCGTGGGCTATGACATTGATCCGGAACGGGTGGTCGAGTCCATGGAAAAAGTGCGGAACAGCGGCGTTCAGCACCTGGTTCGGATCGAACAGCGGGATGTATTCACCCTCGATCTCTCCGAGGCCACCGTCATCACCCTCTATCTGCTCTCCAGCCTGAATGTCCGTCTGATTCCCCAACTGGAGAAACTCAAGCCCGGAACCAGAATCGTGTCCCACGATTTCGACATGCAGGGTGTTGTCACTCCGGACCGCACCGTAACGGTCGAGTCTGAGGGCGGCATCAGCCACACCGTTCACCTGTGGACCACACCGCTCAAGAGAAATGACAAAAAGGAATAGGCGCACACTCGTAATCGCTGCTTGATACGAATTCGATTTCAAGAAAGAAAGATACGATGTCCCGGTGCAAGCAGGGGCGGCTCGCGAACCGCCCCTGCCGGGAGATGGTTCCTACTGTTTTGATACTGAATGCGTATGAAACCGCACGGACGGCTCGGCTTCGTCGATGGCACCAATGCCGCGAATCGGGAAAGAGCGATATCCGCCCCCTTCAGCGCCGCGAAAACCCTGTTTCAGGGAGGATATTTCCATGAAGACGACATCGGTTGCACTATCCGCGTGCTGCATCGTGATGCTCGCGTTTGGGGCGGGTGCGGTGCTTGCCCAGGATAACGCCGACAAGCCGGTCACCGTGGCGGAGATACTCAAGACGGCGAAATGCCCCCTCACCGCGGATCAGGGCAAGACACTGGCCGGGCTGGACTTCAGCCAGGGCCGCGAGGCTTTCCGGGGGCTCAGCGAACTGTTCACCGAAGAGCAGACCACCGCGCTCAAAACGGCGCTCGGAACCCGCGAGGGACGGAACGGCGGCCCGGAAAGCCCGCGCTATCTCATGCAGGTGGTGATTTTCGAGAAGTCGAAATGCCCGCTGACCGCCAAGCAGCTTGAGGCGCTCAAGGCTCTGCCCAACGAACGAGGGGCCTACCAGCAGATGAACGAAATCCTCACCGATGCGCAGAAGGAAGCGATGCAGAAGCTCTTCCCCCGACGGCAAAACAATTAGCCGGGCTTTCCGGCGATGCCGCCCCGGAAACAGCGAAGGCGCCCCCCGTCGGGAGCGCCTTCTGTATTTCGCCGATGTCCGTAGATCTATTTCAGCGGATCGTCGATCAGAACGTAGTTGCGGTATTCGCCCACCTTGCGGTGCAGGATGTGATTTTCGAGAAGGGTGAGCAGGCGCACGGAGAGGCGGTCGTGCTTGTGGTCCTTCTTGTTGGGCTTTCCCGGCCTGGCCTCCCAGCTCATGGAAGCGATGCGCTCCCGCATGACCTCGGGATGGGTCCCGTTGAACTTCCGGCAGGTCTTGAGGGAACCGTAATCGAAATCCTTTTCCGCGTCCGGGTAGCGGTTCTTCACCCAGCCCTGGTCGTGGTGCACGGAGGAGAGCGCGATCTGCTTCTTCATCATCCGGGCGGGAGGACGCACCCAACCGTAATGGAAGATTTCCGCCCCGGCGGGAACCACCCGGAGCTTGCGGCCGTCGATGCGGAACCCCTGCGCGCTCTCCCAGGAGCGAACGCCGATGCCGTTTCGCACCAGGCGGATTTCCTTGGCGTACCAATTGTGCGCCGCCTGGTAGAGGTCATAGGACGCGTAGAAGTGGACGTAGTCGAAGAGAAAGCCCTCCACTTCCGGAACATCCAGGTACCGCTCCATGCGCTCCCGCAGCACCGGGATGTACTTCTCGTGCAGAACCTCGTCGGCCTGGAGATAGAAGCACCAGTCCCCGGCGCAGGCGTCAAGGGCGATATTGGACTGCACCGCGTTCACCGCCCCGTGGACGAAATGCTTTTTGTCCCAGACCGTCTCGATGATTTTTATTTTGGGGTCGCCGATGGAGCGAATGAGGTCGGTGGTGCCGTCATCCGAATCCCCGCAGGCGATGACGAACTCGTCCACCAGGGGCAGGGCCGAACGGATGGCCTCCTCGATGGGGTAGTAGAGCTTGACGGCGTTCTTGACGAAGGAGAATCCGCTGATTTTCATGTCTGCACCATCCCGCTAACCGTGGCAGTTCCCAAACTCCGGCCGCACCCGCGGCACCGGACGGGGAGAAATATACAGCCCGGAGAGACAATATCCAAAAGAAATGGCACGGGATATCTCCCCCTCGCGTGGAGCAACGGTGACGCTAACGGAAATATGGAAAAAGAGTGAAGCAAGAAGGAGTCAGGAGAAGGGAAACGGACGTCAATGCCGGAATGTGCGGTTCAGACCGGGCGAGGCGTGCCTCGCCCCTACGGTCTTTCCCGTTGTGCCTCTGTGCCGTTGCCCCTTTCGCTCTTCGCGCACATTACCCATAAAAAACAGCAAGGAACCGTAAATTATGTCCTCGGTAAAGAAACAGTGCAGACCAAACCCGGCCCGGGTTTTGTTTTGACCCGCCGGAATTGCACACCACATGAATAACGGAGGAGTTTCCGCATGAATAGCCGGGTGCTCGCGGAGAAACTGCCCGACATTCCCCGCTGGGTGGAATCGCGCGCGGTTCTGCTGGAAGAACGGGGCGAAGTGTTCGGCCTCCGGGAATTGCCGGAGCTTTCCTTTGCGGTGCGCAATCCCGAAACGGGGACGGTGACCGTGATCGGCATCCCCGCACCCGAAGCTATCCGGGCCGCGGTGCATGAAGGCTCCGGCGGACAGGAAGTTGTAGCACCCCGGGAGCACGGGGAGTATATCGCACGGGTCGTTCCGGAGTGGACAGCCAGCCCCGCCATCATCCATCGGTTCGAGGGGAAGCGCGGCCTTCCGCCGGTTCCGCCGGGCAGCGTGTGTCTTCTCGGGGAGGCCGAACTCGATTTACTTTCCCATATACCGGAACCGCTTCGGCGCGAACTCGCGACCGGCGCGAAGCATTCCCCGGTGGCGGCCGCCCTGGCTGATGGAAAGCCGGTCTCCTTCTGCTATGCGAATGGAATTACGGAATCGCTGTGGGACGTCTCCATCGATACGATTGCGGAGTATCGAGGGCAGGGATATGCCACGCTCTGTGCGGCATACATGATCCGCTACATGCGTGACCGGGGAAAGCAGCCGGTCTGGGGCGCGGTTGCGCAGAACACGGCCTCATTGCGGCTCGCCGCGAAGCTCGGGTTTGTGCCGGTGGACAGAATGCTTCTACTGGAGCGGCCGGACGAAATGGCGTTATGATACCCGCTGCCGTCGCCACAGCCATGCATCGTCGTTTATGTGTGTACAATGAGTCGGGGTGAGTAGCGTTTTCCCGGCTGCGCGCCGGTTCTGCTTGCCATTCCCCCACCGTTTGATTATCCTCTCTTGTAGAGTTCGCGCGAGGCGGCCGGCTTCGGAAACGCCACATGTACCGGCCGCCGCTCCCATTCCGATTGCAGAGGATACATCGACACCCATGCCAAAGTCACTGCTGCTCCTTTTGCCCGCGCTGCTTCTCTGCGCCGCCGTCTCGTTCGCGGTCACGCCGGAAGATATCTCCGGCGCGATTCCCCGGGACCTGCGCCACCCCTACCTGTTTTTCACCGAGGAAGACAAGCCGGCCATCCTGGCCCGGATTCAAAGCGACCCGGACTGCCGGGACATCATGGCCCGGCTCACCGCCGAGGCCAACCGCCTGCTCTACACCCCGATTGAACCGCTTCCTCCGCAGCCGAAAACACAGGGGCCCCAGCTTTTCGACAACACCGGCGGCGGCGAGTTCATCAACACCATGTACGCCTACCGTTCGGCAGCCCGGGATCTCGCCTTCGTTTACCAGATGACCGGCGACCGGCGATATGCGGAGAAAGCCTTCGAGTTCGCGCGTGAAGTTTGCGACGCCCCCACCTGGGTGTTCCGGGCGCACCAGTTCCCGGTGGTCTATGGCCGGGTCATGCCCTGGAACGTCCCCGACGACCAAGTCATGTTCACCTACGAGATCGTGACCAGCGATACTGCCGCCATGCTCGCCTGCGCCTATGACTGGTTGTATCCGGCGCTGACCCGCGAACAGCGGGACTGGATACGGAGCGGGCTTCTCAGCCACGCCGTTTCCCGGGTGCGCGGGAACTGGGATTTCCACTGGTGGGCCACCGCCTACCGCTGCAACTGGTGCGCATGGTGCTGCAACGGCGTCGGACTGGCCTCCCTGGCCATGCTCACGGACAGCCCGCAGCTCACCGATGTGGTGGCCGAGTCCTTCACCCGCATTTCCCGGACCTTCGACGAGATGGGCGAAGACGGCGGCTGGGGCGAGGGCGGAAGCTACTGGAGCCACACCTTCAACAAGCCCCTGCTCTTCAACGCGGCGCTGACCCGGCTCACCGGCGGCAAGTACAATCTCTTCCTGCACCCCAAATTCCGGGAGAACCCGGTCAGCTTCCCGCTCTACCTGCAGGTTCCGCCCGGCGACACGTTCGTGAACTTCGCCGATTCCGGGGGCAGGGGCCGTCTCGGCTCCCGCCAGCTCATGAACAAGATCGTCATCGAAACCGGCGATCCCGCGGCGGCCTGGCTGCTGGAGCACCGCTACGGCAGGCCCTCCGACATCTTCGATATCCTCTGGACTCCGGCCGGAGTCGAGGGAAAACTCCCCGCCCGGGCGTCCAAACATTTCCGGACAGTGGACTGGGCGGTGATGCGCAGCGACTTCACCGATCCGGAAAAGGTCATGATCGCCTGCAAGGCGGGACCGAACGAAGATCCCCACCACGGGCACCTCGACGCCGGCCAGTTCATGGTGTACTGGCGGGGCGAGGCGTTCATCCGCGACCTGGGAACCGCGCAGTATGATGAGCTGTACTTCGGCCCGAAAAAATACGACACCCCCCATGCGTCCAGCGCCGGCCACAACCTCATCTTCGTCAACGGCGAACAGCAGATCCCCGGAAAGCTGAAAGACAGCCCCCTCGACCCCTCGATCGGCGGGAAAATCCTGGAGTTCCGGGACGGAGCGGAGCGTGACTACGTGCGCATGGACGCCGCAGGGGCTTACCCCGGGAAAGAACTCAAGGGCTGGCGGCGGCATATCGTGCTGGACAAGCCGGAAGCGACCCTGGTGCTGGACGAGGTCTCCTCGGAACCCGGCGCGGAAATCGAGGCCCGCTTCCATTCCGAGGGATCGCAGACCGAACAGAAGGGCTACACCCTGATCACGGGCAAACAGGGGAAGATGGCGCTCATCCCGGTTGTGGACGGGGCGTTCTCCTTCCGGCCGGGACACCACACCTACATGGCGGTGTTCAGGAGGTCGAGCGTGGAAACCATCCCCTACACCGGGACCGTTGTCACCGCCCGCGCGGAAAAAACCGTTCTGGCCCACATCATTCTCCCGGTGCGGGACGACGCCGAAGCCCGGAAAGTCGCGGCTTCGGTCCGGCGTTCGGCCGACAGCGCGGGGAATCTGACCATAACTTACGAGAAGTCGGGACGAAAGCACCGTACCGTATTTGAAAACACCGGGGACGGCCTCGTGCTGCGGTAACCGGAACCATTTTGCCGGGGCGCCCGCCATCCGTGCCGCCGGGACGGGACACGCCGCGGATATGAAGCCATAAAGCAACCATGCACCCCGCCTGTTCGACCGGGGCGCTTTCACCGTTACACTTTTTCCGGAGACAATATGCAGTCCAGACTGATCAGTTCTCTTCTCCTTCTGTTCCTCGCGCTCGCTTCGTCCGTGACAGCGCAGGGGCCGCTCCCTTCCAGCCAGCTCGACCCGGCCCAGTTCGATCCGCAGAAAGATCCGGATATCGACCTGTTCATCGGACACTGGAAACATTCCATGCCGCGCATCATGCACCGTTCGCTCGTTGTGCGGGATATCCTCACCCGATGCAGCGGCGATCCCATGCGCCCGGCCCGGAAAGGCGCGGTGCTCACCGAGACCATCGCGGTCAGCCGCGCCATTCTCGCCCCGGGCAACACCGCATCGAACGCGCCCCTCAAGGGTGAACAGCATGTGTTCTATGTGGACTCCGGATCAGGTGTCATCACCTCGGGAGGCAAAACTCACGAACTGCGGCGGGGCATCGGGTTCATCATTACCCCGGGCCTGGAATTCACCATGACCTGCACGGGAGAGGAACCGCTCGCCTTCTACATGCTCACCGAGCCGACCCCCGCCGGGTTTTCCCCGAACCGGGAACTCCGGATTCGGGACACCTTTGCCGGGCCGGTGGGCATCAATGTCCACTGGGCGAACATCGACCGGAGCATCATCAGCCAGCGGGAGGGAATGGCGGTCTACGGCGGTCTTACAGAGGTCACCCTGGACGCCATGACCATGGCCCAGCCGCACAGCCATAACCAGGGAACCGAGGAAATCTGGATCGCGGTCGAAGGAGACATCCGGCTCCAGTTCGGCAAGCAGTTCCGGGACCTCCCCGTCGGGTCGGCCTACCGCATTCCCTGGGACGGCATCACCGCGCATGCCAATGTCAATCTCACCGGCAAGCCCGTCCGTCTCATCCACATGATGAAGGCGGTCAAAGGCGAAACCAGCCCCTGGGGACAGCTCAACCCGAAGCAGTTCAACCCTGAAACCGACCCATCAATCGACCTGTTCATGGGCGACTGGCGGCAGTCCATGCCCCGCCTGCTGCACGGTGGCCTCGTGGTGCGCGACATGCTCACTCGAAACGGGGGCGATCCCCTGCACCCGAACCGCAAGGGGGCGGTGCTTACCGGTATTCTCTCCGTAAGCCGGGCCACCCTGTACGCCCGCGCCTCGACCGCGCCTTCGACACTCACGGGCGAACAGCAGGTGTTCTACGTCGATTCCGGGACGGGGGTCATCCGCGCCGGAAAGCAGACAGTCGAACTCCGTCCGGGAATCGGAATCCTCGTTCCCGCCGGGCTGGAATTCGTCATGACCAACACCGGCGACAAGACGCTTGACATGTACCTCATCGCCGAGCCGCTCGCGCCGGGGTTCACGCCCCGGAAAGACCTGGGCGTGACCGACGAATACGCCCAGGGCCTGAGCCTGAGCGTGCACTGGTCAAACATGGACCGCGGGCTTTTCGGCAAAGGCGAGGGAGGGCTTTCCACCATCCGGGGGATCGGTCCAGTGATGATAGACGCCATGACCATGGCCCAGCCGCACAGCCACGGCGCGAATGTCGAGGAAATCTGGTTCGCCCTCGACGGCGATATCAGTCTGCTCTTCGGAAAACAGCTCCGGAATCTTCCGGTGGGAACGGCGTACCGGATACCCCCCGACGGCATGACGGCGCATGCGAATATCAACGCCTCCGACCGTCCGGTGAAACTCATGTGCATCATCCGGCTCGCGGACGGGAAGTAAAAGGACCCGCGGGAAAACCGGAAAGGGATCCCGGGAGCCGGAACCGTCGCGGAAGCGGTCGGTTCCGATCTCCATGCCCGCAACACAATTGCGCGAGGTGAGCACACCGCTTCATCCCGCCGGGAGTATTCATGATTCGCAGAACCGCCTTACGAAACACCCTCGCCCTGCTCGCCGCGGCAATTCCCGGCGAAGCGGCCCGTTCTTTGGCCGCGGCGCTCAATGTTGACTTCTTCGTCGGATACTGGAAGGAGACCAAACCCCGCCGTCTCTACGGTTCACTGGAGGCATGGGACCTGCTCACCCGCGCCTCGGGCGACCCCCTGAAGCCGAAAAAACGCGGCGCGGTGCTCACCATGTTCAACACCGTGAGCTACGCATCCCTCGCCCCCCACGCCTCCACCCGCGCCACCCGTCTCTCCGGGGTCCAGCATGTCCTCTACATCGTCTCGGGATACGGCACGGTCCGTTCGGGCGGGACAAGCACGGACATCCGTCAGGGGTTCGGAATCATCGTACCGCCCGGATTGGAGTTCACCCTCGCCAACGGCGGCGACAACCCGCTCATCCTGTATGTCGTGGAAGAGCCGGTCGCATCGGGAACACGGGTCTCCCGCCGCCTGGTGATCAAGAACGACTTCGACAGCCCGATCAGCACCAGCGCCCGGCGTCTGGACGCCCGTTACTGGCTGTTCACCCGCCGCGACGGGCTCGCGGTCGCCACCGGCATGGACCAGATCATCTTCGAGCCGCGCACCTTCGTCCCGCCCCACGTGCATCTGCCCGAGGAGGAGGAAGTCTGGATCGCCCTCGACGACGTAAAAATCCAGATCGGGAAGGAACAGCGGCTCCTGCCCGCGGGCGCTGCCTACAAGCCCCCGGCGGACAGCCGGACACCCCATGTCACCATCAATGATTCACGGGAAAACCGCCGCATGTTCTGGATCATGAAACACCGGATCGCGGAACCGGAACAGGGGGACGAACAGGGGAAGAAACTGCCGGACAACGTGATCTGATACCCGGTACGATTCAAGGTGTAAAGAAAGCACTCCTGCTAAAAAATGAGAGCCAAACGTGGAAAAAGAGGCTCGGCAAAAAACCGTCTGAATGGGGATGCGCTGAAACACCCCGGGAATACCTGTCTGAATTGGGATGCGGGGGATAAAGACAGGATGAAAAACGGATAAAAAGAATCGCGCCTCTGACGGTTTTGTCTCCCATCCTATGCGTATGCCGTACATCCCGGGGTCCCCTGGCGAATCGGTACGGTTCGGCTGGGGACCCCGTACCCCATTCAGACAGTCTTTCCCCTGCTTTCTTCACGACTTGATTCAACTTCAGTATGAGAGGTGTGCACACATTATTATAAACGCCGGTTCAAGTCCGGCGTTTTTTTGTGCTTGGGGGGCG
>JAWLHT010000056.1:0-20472 GCA_041690195.1 Candidatus Latescibacterota bacterium | reverse complement strand
TCTCTTGCGAGAGAGGGGAACGAGGGGTGAGTTATATTTTCAGGCCCGAATTACAAAACATCAGTACACTACTATCTGCTTATGTTTACGACACTGGGACCGAAGGGTGAGTTACTCTTTTTCAGGCAGACCGGAGCCAACGCAAACCGTGGGCAGGCTTTGTCTGTATGGGTGAAAGAAAGGGATGACCCATACTCCGGGATTGCTATACCCCGGAGCGTTCCGGTATGTCCGGATGTCACCACCGCATATCACCAATTTATTCCTTCAATCTCCGCGCTGTATTCCTCCCAGGCACCGGTTGCAAGAAAGAAATACCGTTGCCGGAACGCATTTATTATACTGCGATATAGTTCCATACATATTCATCAGGAAACCCGCGAGGCGCTTCCGTCCGAAATGGCCGGGATGCGCTCTCGATGTAAATACGATATATCCAAGGGAGGTGTGGTATGGAGGACGTTCGAATATCTTTTTTCGATACGAAGCCGTTCGATCAGGAATTCTTTGATCGAATGAACGCTCAGTACGACTACACCATAAAATACTTCCGGAGCCGGCTCACTCCCGATTCCGCGGTTCTCAGCCAGGGATCGAACGTGGTGTGCGCTTTTGTGAACGATATCATATCAGCGCCCGTGATCGATGCACTGGAAGCCAACGGGATCAGGCTTATCGCGCTTCGGTGCGCCGGGTACAACAATGTCGATTTCCGGGCAGCGTTCGGCCGGATCCATGTAGTGCGGGTACCCGCGTATTCTCCCTACGCCGTTGCCGAACACGCGGTTGCCCTCATGCTTTCGCTCAACCGTAAAACCCACCGGGCGTTCTATCGCACCCGGGACAGCAACTTCAATATCAACGGCCTCCTCGGGTTCGACATGTTCGGCAAGACCGCGGGTGTCATCGGCACCGGAAAAATCGGAAAAGTCGCGGCAAACATCCTGCGCGGGTTCGGCATGGAAGTTCTCGCGTATGATGCTTTTCCCGATGAACAGTTCGCCATCCAGACCGGAGTAAAATATGTGGATCTGGACACCCTTTACCGGAAAAGCGAAATCATTACGCTGCATTGTCCCCTGACCAGGGATACCTACCATCTCATCGAAAATAAAAGCATCGCGAAGATGAAGGACGGGGTGATGATCATCAACACCGGCCGGGGCCAGCTCATCGATACGCCAGACCTTATCGAGGCGCTGAAAACTGGAAAAGTCGGCTCCGCCGGGCTGGATGTCTACGAGGAAGAAAGCGCATACTTCTTCGAAGATTTCTCCACCACGGTCATCAGCGACGATGTCCTGGCGAGGCTTCTTTCCTTCCACAACGTCCTCGTTACCTCTCATCAGGGATTCTTCACCCGGGAGGCGCTGGAAAGCATCGCGGAAGTGACCCTCGACAACATCAGAGATTTCTTCCAGGACAAAAAGCTGGTGAACGAGATATGCTATCAATGCGAACGGAACACCTGCCACAAGCAGGAGTCCGGCCGGTGCTTCTGACCGTCGGGATACAGTGCGAAACGGTCGCGAATCGGGAATATCCATACTGTCCGTGAAAGGACCAGTACAGGGTCATTAAATCCGGGATTTGCAGACGCCCGGCCCGAACCATGGCTCCTGCACGCTCCGAACGGCATGACTCGGCCGTGCGTTGCTTCCGTACCCCGAAGAGCTTTTCAGGAAAAAAACTCCAAACTGACCGGGAATGGTCCGTCACGCTTCAAAGGAGACTGATTTGCAGATCGTCGAGCTTGCCGCCGGGCTTTTCCTTCTCCTCGGCGGCATCAACACCGGGATGCTGAGATCGGGCGACCACGCGCTCCTCATCAACTGCTGCGACACGGTCACCCCTGAACGGCTCTCCGCCGCCGGGGTAAACCGGGTTGATCTGGTTCTCTGCACCCAATATCACCGGTCCAGCCTCGCTGGCGCATACACCTTCGCGGAACGGGGCGCCCGGATCGTTGTTCCCGCCGCCGAACGCCATATCATCGAGCATCCCGAAACCTTCTGGAATGACTGGTGTTTCCGCTGGCATTCCTACCGCAGCCGACCCGGGCCCGAAGTCCCGGCGCGGGGTCTGCCGGTGAGCCGCGCGGTGCGGGAAGGAGATATCATCGAGTGGAAAGGTCACCGCATCCGGGTGTTGGACACGCCGGGGGCCTCCGACGGCGCGGTGTCCTATATTATCGAAACGGGCGGCAAAACATTCTGTTTCTCCGGTGACGCTGTTTACGGACCCGGGCAGGTGTGGGACCTTTCCGCATTGCAGCGGGGATACGGTTTTGGCATCGAGGACTACCACGGTTTCCTCGGTGGCCGCCTTCAACTCGCGCCCTCACTGGAAAAGCTCGCCGCATGCGGAGCCGACGCGCTGGTTCCTTCACATGGCGCGGTCATCACCGACCCGGCGGGGGCGTGCCGTCTCCTCCGCCAGCGGTTGGACGACGCATACCGGAACTACGCTTCTATCAATGCGCTCAATCACTGGTTCCCGGAAATGTTCGCGGACACAACCGGGGATCCGAACCGCATGGCCATGTCTCCCAAGGGCAAGCTCCCGGATTTCATCCGGCATATCCCGCAGACCACCATGGTTCTCCTGTCCGAATCCGGTGCGGCCTTCGTCATGGACTGCGGTGACGACATGGTGGTGGAAGAACTCCGGAAGATGATGGCCCAAAAAGAGATCACCGGAGTCGAGGCCGCCTGGGTGACTCATTATCACGATGACCATGTGGACGGGCTCGGACGGCTGCACAAGGCGTTCGGATGCCCGGTGATCGCGGAGGAACACCAGGCGGATATTCTGACACACCCTGAACGCTACTTTCTGCCCTGCCTCTCCGACCGTCCGGTCCCGGTCCACCGGATAGCCCGTCACGGCGAATCCTGGAAATGGCGGGAATTCACCCTCACCGCATTCCACTTTCCCGGACAGACCCTCTATCACTCCGCGCTGCTCGTGGAGGGACGGGGGAAGCGCATCCTCTTCACCGGCGACTCCTTCAGCCCCTCGGGCATCGACGACTACTGCGCAGGAAACCGCAATTTCCTCGGAAAGGGCGCGGGGTACGACTTCTGCCTCGACCTGGTCAGCGAAGTGCATCCCGACCTCATCATCAACGCCCATCTGCCCTTCACCATGACTCTCTCCGGCGCGCAGATCGAGCACATCCGAATGACGCTCAGCGAACGGGAGCGCCTGTTCTCCGCGATGCTTCCCCGGGAGCATCCAAATTTCGGTACGGACACGGGCTGGGTCCGCGCGTATCCCTATGAATCGAGCGTGTTCCGGGGCGGGAGCGTTACTATCGAGATCCGGTTCACCAATCATGGGAGTTCGCCGGCAACAGCAGGGGCAGCGCCCGTGGTTCCCGAGGGTTGGACAGAAAACCGTACCGGCGGGCCGAATGATGCGATGATCGCGCCGAAACGGGACGGAGCAGTTCCGTTTACTCTCCAAGTCCCCCGGCATGCGATGCCGGGGAGGTATATCATTCCCGTCCGGGTAACCTGGAACGGCGGGTACCTGGGGCAGATCCGTCACGCTGTGGTATGGGTGATGTAGAGGAGATTCCGGAGTTGCGGGCACTCCGGCCGGATGCCGGAATACTGTCGGGAAGCTGTTCCGAGATGCTCACTGTACTGCGTAAAGAAAGGAAGGATCGGTGAAAAAAGTGTTCTTCGGGTTTGCCACGGCCGCGCTTCTTCTTGTGGGATATGCCGGGATAATGACCACCCAGGGCGGCAACACCACCCATTCGGAGCAGGGGAAAAAGGACCGGGTGCTCCGGCATGTGGTGCTTTTCAAGTTCAAGGACGGCTCCGCTCCGGAGGATCTGAAGAAGATCGAGGATGCATTCCGCACTCTGCCGGAGAAAATTCCGCAGATCGCCGGTTTCGAGTGGGGAACCGATGCGAGCGTGGAGAACCTGGCACAGGGTTTCACCCACTGCTTCTTCGTGACCTTCCGGAGCGAGGAGGACCGTGATGCCTATCTCCCCCATCCCGCGCACAAGGAGTTCGGCACGGTTCTGCGCCCGCATCTTGACAAGGTGCTGGTGATCGATTACTGGACCCGGGAATAGGCATCCGGCCGTCCGCGCCCGAGGGGACGATCAACCGAGCAGATTCGGTCTCTTCGGCGGCTCCGGATCGAGTTCGGCGGCTTCCGCGATAACCACGGTGACGTTGTCCGGCGCGCCGCCGTCCAGGGTTTTCCGGATCAGGGCATCGCAGGCGTCACCGACTGTTGCTATTCCGCTGACAATCCCGCCGATCTCCTCTTCACTGAGTACATTGGTGAGCCCGTCGGAACAGAGAAGAACCCGGTCGCCCGCCCGGACTTCGAATTCGGCGAAATCCGCTTCCGCCCCTTCCTCGGAGCCCACCACGCGGGTGACGAGGTTGCGGTAAGGGTGTACCGCCGCTTCGTCGGGGGTGATGAGTCCCCGCTCCAGAAGCTCCATGACATGGGAGTGGTCCACGGTCAGGCGGATGAGTGCACCGTCCCGGACCAGACAGGCGCGGCTGTCTCCGACATGGGCGACCACGCACCGGTTCCACCGGAAGCAGCAGCAGACCAGGGTGGTCGCCATACCCGCACCGCCCTCGCCCCGCTCCACCGCGGCCAGAATCTCCCGGTTGGCGTGACCGATGGCGGAGGCAAGGATATGGCGGATATCGTCAGAAATTCCCGCGTGCGGCAGGGTGGACCGCATCACCTCGGCGAATGCTTTCGCCGCGACGGAGCTCGCCACCTCTCCCGAGGCTGCCCCGCCCAACCCGTCGGCCACCGCCGCCGTGTGCAGGTCAGTATCGAACCAGAAGCTGTCTTCGTTGTGTCCGCGCACCAGACCGGCGTCCGTCCGCCCGCACATGGTTGTTTTCATGATGGATGTCCCCCGATTCGGGAATGGTTGACAGGGAAAGGGAAAGCGCTGTGTCCGGGGGGAACCGGCCTGCATGGCGATGCGCGGAAACACCCCGAACTACCTGTCTGAATGGGGATGCGGGGGATAAAGACAGGATGAAAAGATAATGAAAGAGTCGCGATTCCGCCGTTTATGCCCTTCATCACTTTTTTATCCCATACATCCCGCGTATCCCCATTCAGACAATCTTTTCCGGGGCAACCCCGCGTATCCCCATTCAGACCGGCAGCCCGTCTTCCGGCTGCCGCGGCGTCTGCCACGGCATGATGCGAAGATCCATAGTATCAGTATTCTTCGCGTCCGGATGATTGTCAAGGGGATTCCGGAGCCGTTCCGGGGAAGGAAAGACTTGCGCGGACGCATCCAGATGATTACCCTTCCTTTTTCATATCCTTCCGCGCTCCGGCCGGAGGGCGCCCCACAACCCGAACGGTCAGGAACATGAATCCAGCGCTTTCCTATCTCATCAAGCCCGCCTCGGCGGACTGCAACCTGTACTGCGATTACTGCTTCTATCGCAAATCCGCGGCGGCCTATGCCGACGCCCCGGTGCGCCGGATGTCTCTCGACACCTTCCGGACGCTGGCCCACAAAGCGTACGAGTACCACCCCGGTGCGGCGGGGTACGCGTTCCAGGGCGGCGAGCCCATGCTCATGGGACTCGATTTCTACCAGCGGGCGCTGGATATCCAGGACGAATTCCGGCGGGCCGGGCAGGTGGTCTCCAACACCATCCAGACCAACGCCGTTCTCATCGACGACCGGTGGGCGGGTTTTTTCGCCGAGCGGGAGTTTTTGGTGGGAGTGAGTCTGGACGGCCCCCCCGAACTGCACGACCTGCACCGGTTGACCCGGGGCGGAACGGGTGTTCACAGCCGGGTCATGGAAGCCTGCGAGCGGCTGCGCGCACACAATGCCGAGTTCAACATTCTCACCGTGGTGAACAGCGATACCGTGCGCCATCCGGACGAAGTCTACCGTTTCCTGGTTGAGCACGGCTTTCATTACCTCCAGTTTATTCCCTGCCTGGAAGCGGATGAGCACGGCACGGCGCCATTTTCCGTGGAACCCGAAGCGTACGGCCGCTTTCTGTGCCGCGTCTTTGACGAGTGGTTCCCGGATGGATACCCGTATGTGAGCATTCGTCTTTTCGACAATCTCCTCCAGTACCGGGTCGGGCAGGTCCCGGAATGTTGCCAGTACCGGGAGGAGTGCGGCGGATACCTTGTGGTTGAGCACAACGGAGACCTGTATCCCTGCGACTTCTTTGTCACGCCGGAATGGTTGCTTGGAAACATCCAAACGGATACCATTGACCGTGTGGCCCAGTCCGAGCGCTACAAAGAGTTCTCCGTTCTGCGACAGTTGTCCAGGAAGGAGTGTGATTCCTGCCCCGAACTAGGCTTCTGTTATCGCGGGTGTGTGAAATACCGGTATCTGCCCACGATGGACTATTCGGCGCTTGATTACCTGTGCGCCGCCTACCGGATGTTCTTCGACCACGTCCGCGAACGCTACAATTTTCTGGCTTGGGATATACTGCGCCGTCACCGGGGAGAACCCGCGCCATCCCTCCCGAGCCGCAACGATCCCTGCTTCTGCGGGAGCGGGCGGAAATTCAAGAAATGCTGCGAGCCTTGGAGCTTCATCCTGAAACGGTGAGAAAACCGGGTCTTCTGTTGACCAGCACGGCAGCCGCGTACCGGCACGGACGTAAGGACCAGGGACGACACCATACCATGTACCACATGAAATAAATACCCATCGGAACCAAAACGCGACATACTACCGGGAGGATCAGGATGGAACCAAACCAGCGGGAAAGACCGGGAGCGGAAATCCCCCGTCGCTCATTCCTCAAAACCGGCGGGGCGGCGATGGCCGCCGCCGCGACGCCCGCCATTGCCGCCGCGGCTCCCCGGAAGAGGAATATCGTTTTCATCCTCATCGACGATCTCCGGTTCGATGCCATGGGTTTCATGGGGCATCCCGTGCTCAAAACGCCGAACATCGACCGTCTGGCGCGGAACGGCGTGCATTTCAAAAACGCCTTTGTCACCACCTCGCTCTGCTCGCCCAGCCGGGCCACCATCCTGACCGGGCTTTATGCCCACCAGCACCGCATCCTCGATAATTCCACCCGCCTCGCCGGGGATATCCGGACCTTCCCCCGTCTCCTGCAGGACGAGGGCTATCGCACCGGTTTCGTCGGGAAATGGCACATGGGCGGCGAGAGCGACGATCCCCGTCCGGGATTCAACCGCTGGGTCTCCTTCCGGGGGCAGGGAGTGTATTTCGACCCCACGTTCAATGTCGACGGCGAACAGGTCAAACGCGAGGGCTATGTCACCGACCTCATCACCGACTATTCCGTGGATTTCATCCGGCAGAACAGTGACCGTCCCTTCATGCTCTACATGTCCCACAAGGCGGTGCACGCCGACTTCAGCCCCGCGCCCCGTCATGCGGGAAAATACCGCGATGTGGAGATTCCCAAGCCCCGGTCCTTTGGCGATACCGAAGAAAACTACCGGGGACGCCCCGACTGGGTGCGCCGTCAGCGGGACAGTTGGCACGGCGTGGACGGCATGTATAATCACACCGTGGATTTCGAGGGCTTCTACCGTCGCTACTGTGAAACCGTTCTCGCCGTGGACGAGAGTCTGGGCCGGGTCATGGACACCCTGGAAAAAGAGGGGCTCCTGGATGAAACGCTGATCATGTTTATGGGCGACAACGGATTTCAGTTCGGAGAGCACGGGCTCATCGACAAGCGCACCATGTACGAGGCATCCATCCGGGTCCCGCTGGTCGCCCACTGTCCGGCGCTCACCCGGGGCGGACGCGCCATCGACCAGATGGCGCTCAATCTCGATATCGCTCCCACCGTTCTCGAAGCCGCAGGGGTGGACATCCCGGACTCCATGGAGGGGAAGTCATTCCTCGGCCTCATCGCCGGACGGGACATCCCCTGGCGCACCGAGTTTCTCTACGAGTACTTCTGGGAGCGCGAGTATCCCCAGACGCCCACGGTGACCGGCATCCGCACCGACCGATACAGCTTCATGCGCTTCCACGGCATCTGGGACCTCTATGAGCTGTACGATATCCGGAAAGACCCGGACCAGATGAACAATCTCCTCGGCAACGTGCGTCTCACCAGCGAGCCCGGCCAGGTGCTCAACCTCCTGAAAGACCCGGAACTGAAATCGCTCGTGAACGACCTGCAGGGGCGACTGTTCAAAATTCTGAAAGACACGGGGGCGCGGCGGGAACCGAGCTGGGAGATGTGAGGCTTTCGACGAGGGATCAAGAGGAGGAAACAGCGATGGGGGCGCGGGTTATCCGCTCCCGAAAGCCACCGTGTTCGATAGATTGAAAACAAAAAAAGGCCAGCCGGTTTCCGATAATATCCCGCCCATCCACGGACTGGAAGACCGCTGATACCACTGTCGGATCGAAGATGAAAGCAAGGCGTGGTCGCCCGGGGGCGCATCTGCCCCGTATGCCACCCCGGAGCCCATCAATCTTTTTCGCCTGTGTGACGAAACGAAACCTCTTTCCACCAATTCTCTATTTCGGAGTCACCGATGAAACCCTACCTGTTTATGGCCCTTGCGCTTATTTCCTCCCAGCCACTCTCTGCGCAGGTTGCCCGTAAGGTCGTTCCCGCGCCGGAAGTCCTGCCCAACTGCACTGCGGAGATGCGGACCCCGGCGTTCTGGGTCAACCGTCTCGAAAGCGATCCGGACGCGGTGCTGCTCACGCCGGAGCGGATCGCGGAGCTGAATGCCAAACATCACACCCGTCCTTTCGACACCCGGGACATCGCGGGCGACCCGTACACCATCCGGGATTTTGCCGAGGCCTACGACAAGTTCGGGGTGCAGCCCTACGCCGGAGACCCGCTGGAGATCGTTTCTTTCCCGGGCGACAGCCTCCGCACCCGGTTCCGGATGGCCCGGGAATGGGTTGCCGGCCGGAAGATGTGGGACCGCCGTCAGCTCCCCTTCACTGACGGGATGAAACAGGAACTGTTCACGGAGACCGACGCCAAAAGAATTCCCGACCTGGTCCGGCCGGAGTACGGCATCCTGGTACGGCACACCCTGCACCGCATCATGCCGACCAACGAACAGACCTTCTGGAGCCAGAACGCCTGGCAGGACCTCTTCCAGGTCACCGGGCTCGAAACCGGGGAGCCGGTCGCCATCCTGCATCGGTCGAAGCGGGGTGACTGGCTCTATGTCCGCACCACCATGTCCTTCGGCTGGGTCCCGAGGGACAACGTAGCGGTCGCGTCCGCCGCGCGGGTGCGGGAGATCGTGGACGCCCGCTCCTTCCTGATGTCCCTCGACCACCGGGCTCCGGTCTACCGGGACCGGGCCCGCACCGACTGGGTCAACGACCTCTTCATGGGTGCGAAAATCCCCCTGGCGGAGAAAACCGCCGCGGGCTACCGGGTACGGGTCCCCGTGCGCGGTTCGGACGGGAAGCTGGAGGTCATCGACGGCTGGGTCGCGTCCGACGCGGCGGTGAGCGCGGGGTATCAGCCCTTCACGCGGCGGAACATGATCGAGACATCCTTCCGCGTGCTGGGCCGTCCCTATGGCTGGGCGGGATCCTGCCACGAGCGGAGCTGCTCGGAACTGGTCCGCACGGTGCTGAAGACCTTCGGCATCCGGGTCGCCCGGGGCATGCTCATGGAGATCAACTACGCCGATACCGTGTATTCCATGAAGGAAAGCACCCCGCCGGCAGAGAAGTACCGCGTTCTCGACTCCTGCGGGGCCGGAGCGACCC
This sequence comes from Candidatus Latescibacterota bacterium, assembly GCA_041690195.1. GTDB lineage: Bacteria > Latescibacterota > Latescibacteria > Latescibacterales > Latescibacteraceae > JAWLHT01. The sequence goes on along the minus strand of JAWLHT010000056.1, from coordinate 10,730 downwards.
TCTGCGGCTCCCGCCAGCACATCGTGATCTATCTCGGCAAGGTGGACGGCCGCCATTATGTCATCCATTCCAACGGGTACAGCTACCATGATCCGGACGGCACGGAAATCCGCGTCGGGCGGGTTTCGGTCAACGACATGGAGCTTGAGGGCGGGTCGGACATCCGGACAATCACCGATATTTCGACCTTTTCGCCGAAAGGAGACTATCGGGGAAGATGAAACGGCATCCGTTTCAGGAGATACCCGGTGTGGGTCCCCGCACCACGGAAGATTTTCTCGATCTGGGATACACCACCATCGAGGACCTGCGGGGCGAGGACCCGGAAGCGATGTACGAGCGCTTGATGCAACTCCGGGGGCGTTATATCGACCGTTGCCAGTTATATGTTTTCCGGTGCGCCGTGTATTACGCCGGGGACGGCCGCGATCCGGAAAAACTCAAGTGGTGGAACTGGAAGGTAAAGTAAGTGAAATCAGGGAGCGGCGGGCCGCGTCTCACTTTCCGTACGGTCCCCTGAGTCATGCTCCCGCATTCACTGCTTAACCGGAGGTTCCTTCATGAAGACGATTATCGCCGTTGTGGCCGTCGCAATTCTGACAGTAGCGCTGTTGCCCCTGGCACTGCACGTCATCGGTTTCGCCGCAGCTCTGGCGCTGGGTGCGCTGGTTCTCGCGGGCGTTCTTCTGCTGGCCGGGACACTGGCCGGCCTGTTCTGTTCCGGGGCCGGAGCACTGGCCGCCGCCGCGCTCGGTCTGGGCGGAGCATTGCTGCTGACATTATTTCTCCCCGTGCTCATTCCGCTCTTTTTTGTCGCGCTTTTTGCGATTATATTGGTAAAGGCAGTGTTCTGACGCCGGTCCGTTTTCTCTTCTCCATCCTGCCGCCGGTCATGGCATGCCACACGGAGACGAACACGCATGCTTTCTGTTGAAGACCTGACTTACGCGTATCCCGGAGCAGCCGAACCGGCGGTCCGGGGGCTGCGCTTTTCCATCAATCCGGGAGAGGTATTCGGCTTTCTCGGTCCGAGCGGCGCGGGAAAATCGACCACCCAGAAAATTCTTATCGGCCTTCTGCGCGGGTACGCCGGAAAAGTGACCGTCTTCGGGCGGGATCTGTCCGGGTGGAAATCTGATTACTATGAGCGGATCGGGGTTTCCTTCGAGTTTCCCAACCATTTTCTCAAGCTCACCGCGCTGGAAAACCTGACGTATTTCCGTCGGCTCTACTCGGTCGGGACCGAGCCGCCGGAGGCGCTTCTGGAACTGGTCGGGCTCTCCGGGGATGGGAATATGCCGGTCGCGCAGTTTTCCAAGGGCATGAAAAACAGGCTGAGCGTGGCCCGGTCCCTGATCAACCGTCCGGAACTGGTGTTTCTCGACGAGCCCACCTCCGGACTGGACCCGGTCAGCTCGCGGCGGATAAAGGATCTGATCCTGGCCCGGAAAACGGCCGGCGCTACGGTTTTCCTGACCACCCATGACATGACTGTCGCCGATGAGTTGTGCGACCGGGTGGCTTTCATCCTCGACGGGCGCATTGCGGTGATCGACAGTCCCCGGGAGTTGAAACTGCGGTACGGCCAGTCCGCGGTTCGAGTGGAATATCGCGAGAACGGGAACGCCGAACACCGCGAATTCCCGTTGAAGGGGTTGGGAGACAACGACGAGTTTACCGGTCTTCTCCGGGGACATGATGTGGAAACCATCCACACGCTGGAAGCCACACTGGAAGACGTGTTCATCCGGGTCACCGGCCGGGAGTTGTCATGAGCAGGCTCAGCGCAACCGTGGCGCGGGATTTCCGGCTGCAATTCCGCAACGGGTTCTACTACGCCGCCGGGTTCGTCGCCCTTTTCTGGATACTGGCGCTGACCAGTCTTCCGGCCGAAAGCCTGCGTACGCTCATGCCGGTGTTCGTGTTCTCCAACCTGATTATCAGCACCTTTTATTTCATAGCCGGACTGGTGCTCCTGGAAAAAGGGGAGGGAACACTCTCCGCGCAGGTAGTGACCCCTCTGCGGGACTGGGAATATCTTGCTTCCAAGGTCATCACGCTCACCGCGCTGGCAGCGGGCGAAAACCTGCTGATTATCGGGATTGTCTACGGTCTCCGGTTCAACCTGCCGGCGCTGCTCGCGGGGATTGTCCCGGCCGCGGCGATGATGTCTCTCACAGGGTTCGTGGCGGTTTCCCGATATCAGTCCATCAACGAGTACCTGTTCCCGTCCTTTCTGTACACCCTGGCGTTCGTGCCGCCGTTCTTCGATTACCTGGGGCTCTGGAACGGATGGCTTTTCTATCTCCACCCGCTCCAGGCGCCGTTGCTCCTGGCGGCTGCCGCGTTCCGGCCGGTCGCGGGATGGCAGTGGGTGTATGGCGTTCTCTACTCTGCAGTGTGGACCGCTCTGTTTTTTCAGTGGAGCCGACGGTCTTTTGCCCGGTTCGTCGTGGCCGGAGGGACCGGATGACATGAAAACCGCACAGGCGCTTCGGGCTCTGGGCCCCATTGACGCGAAAAGTGTCGTCCGCGATCCACTGCTTCGATGGATCGCTTTCTATCCACTGCTGCCAGCGTTGATGATACGGTGGGGAGCGCCCTGGCTTGCCGTGCGGCTGCAGGAGCAGTACGGGTTTGACCTGGTTCCGTACTATCCGCTGCTCGTGAGCTTCGTGCTCCTCCTGACCCCAATGCTCGCCGGTATGGTTATCGGGTTTCTCCTGCTCGACCAGCGGGACGACCGGACATTGAGCGCGCTCCAGGTCACACCGCTTTCGCTGAACGGGTACTTGTTATACCGGGTAAGTCTGCCCGTGGCGCTCAGTTTTCTCGTAACCCTGGCCGTCGTTCCCCTGGCGGGAATCGTTGCGGTGGGGACGGGGACACTGTTGCTTTCGGCGCTGGCTTCCGCCCCGCTGGCTCCGTTCTACGCGCTCACCCTCGGCGCTTTCGCCGAAAACAAGGTACAGGGGTTCGCCCTCACCAAAGCCATGGGCATCCTGCTCATTCCGCCGGTAATGGCGTACTTCGTTCCGCCGCCCTGGCAGTATGCGTTCGGTCTGGACCCGGTCTACTGGCCCGCCAAATTGTTCTGGATGCTTCAGGCCGGCGAGACGGGTTATCCCGCCGTGCTTTTTGCCGGCCTCGCCTGGCAGGGAATACTGCTTGTGGTGCTGCTGCGTGTGTTCAACCGGGTCATGAGCAGGTAATTCGAAGTCCCGCTCAGCAGCGGAATGCGTTCATTTGCGGCTGTTTCCAACCGATACCGGTGACGGTGTTCTTCGCCCGCTTGGTGGAAGAAGGAGCCGGTAGGTGTGGACCGAACGGGACGAAATGGGGTCGTTTTGAACCGGATGCAGTACCCGTCAGCGCTTTACCGCTACCTATCGTTCGCCCGTCGGCCGGTGTTCCCGCCGCAGAAAGGTGCTGTCATGAAAAAAGATATCCTCACCATCGCCGTTCTGGTTATTCTCGCCGCCCTGCTCCTGCCGGTCATCCTGAAGGTGGTCGGGGCGGTGGTCGGTCTGGCGTTCGGGGCGGTGGTCGCCATCGGGGCGCTCCTGTTCGCCGGGTTCATTGTGGTACTCGTGTTCTCCGGAGTCGGGCTCCTGATTCCGGTGATTCTCGGCGTGGTCGGAGTGGTGCTCCTTGCGGTGGCGCTTCCGGTGCTCGCGCCGCTTTTCTTCGTGGTTCTTCTGATTGTGATTCTGGTCAAACTCGTGTCATAGTGAGTTGTCTGGAATGGACGTGTATCATCCGTTCCTTTCCATCGTCCGATTCCCGTTTCGCCTGAACTCGCGGCTGGCAAATGCAGACAGGGGAATCGGAGCCGGAAAGTCCGGACGGGGTGTTCGGCGAACGATCACCCCTTTCCGGGACGCTCAAAAAATGACAGAAAAATGTCCGGCCCTCCAAGCCATGAATGCCGGTCTCAGTACACCCCGGGGGAGGGATAGGAATTTGTCATGGATCGTCCGACCCTGTATGAATCCCGCCGGGTAGCCCCGGACACCGAGGAAATTCCCGGCTATGTCCCGGTAGCCTCATTCGGCGTGCTCGCCATAAATGCATTTCTCATCCACGCCGCCCAGCCCGTTCTGGTGGACACCGGAGCAATCGTGATGCGCGACGATTTTCTGGAAATGCTGCAGTCGATCATCAAACCGGAAGAACTGCGGTGGGTCTGGCTTACCCACACCGACCCGGACCATATCGGAGGATTGGTACGGATTATGGAAATGGCGCCAAAAGCCCGGGTGATTACTACGTTTCTCGGCATGGGCAAGATGGGTCTCCACCGTCTGCCGACCGACCGGGTGTTTCTGCTGAACCCCGGTCAAAGCATGGATGCAGGGGACCGTCGGCTCCTGTGCCTGAAGCCTCCGACATATGACGCGCCGGAAACCACTGCGTTGCTGGACATGAAGACGCGCGTTCTGTTCAGCGCGGACTGTTTCGGCGCACTCCTGCGTGAGCCCGCCCCAACCGCGGACCGGATCGTTCCGGGCGAGTTGCGGGAAGGATTGATTACCTGGTCCACGGTGGACTCGCCGTGGATCGGAATGGTGAACCGGGAAGTTTTTGGCCGGTCGCTGGACGGTATCCGAGAACTGGATCCGTCCGCCATTCTGAGCAGCCATCTTCCTCCCGCGCCTCGAAACATGACCGGGCGGCTCCTTGAGTATCTCAGTGGCGCGCCGGATGCGCCGCAGTTCGTCGGGCCGGACCAGGCGATGCTGGAACAGTCCCTCGTCACAGCGGGTACGGAATCGTGATCTGTCCGTCGTCATGAGAAGCATGCTCCCCATGGCGAGTCACACCAGGGGAGAAAGGATGCGGTTCTCCCGGACGGCAGTCCTTCGCTTCCGGCGGCAATCATTCAGTAGAAAAGCCTCTCCTCCGCGAGAGAAAAGCGATACAGCTTTTTACCGAAAGAAACAGTCATTACAATCCGGAACGGAAAGGAGCTTTCTGATGCATTCCTGCGAAATCGTATCGCAGTCAACCTGTCCCGCCATGACCATCCGCACCCGTTCAGCCGTTCAGGATCTCCCGATGGTCATCGGCCAGTCCTATGCTTCCATTGCGCGATATCTCCAGGATGCCGGGGCGTCGCCGTCCGGACCGCCCTTTGTTATCTACTACAATATGGACATGCAGAACCTCGATGTGGAAATTGGATTCCCGGTCGCCCGGATGTTGCCGGACCATGGCGACATCCACGCCAGCGAACTTCCGGGGGGTGACATGGGCGTCTGTCTCCACACCGGTCCATATGATACCATGTGCGGGACCTATGAGGCGCTCAACCGCTTTATCGGAGAACAGGGGCGTACGGCAATCGGAACAGCCATTGAAGAATACCTGAATGCGCCCGGAGAAACACCACCGGAGAAGCTCCTTACCCGTATCATTCTTCCCTTGCGAAACAGGTGAGAAGGGACAAAAGTTGCCGCACTCGATACCCGTGAGGCAAGTCAGGTTTCCGGACAGTCCGGATGCCGATCCCGGACATTGAAGCGGGTTGATATCGTCCACAGTGGAGAAAGTCCATGCCCCTGAGGATTCCGGACGACGGACATCCGGTTTTCCGCTCCGGGAAATACCACGGAGACAAGAACTATGCGCAGAATCATTTCATTCCTGACAACGGCATGCCTGCTCTGGACGAGCGTTTCCGCTTATGCCAATTCGGATCGCAAAGACAAGGAAACGGCCGCCCTGACAGCCGTACAGTGCTGGCTGAAGCTGGTGGATGGAGAGAACTATCTGGAATGTTGGAGGGAAGCGGGGTTGTTCTTCCGGGAACACATTTCCGCGGATCAGTGGGTGGAGACCATGACCGGGGAACGGAAAGGGTTTGGCGATGTCGTTTCCCGGAAATTACGAAAACAGGCCTTCCGCACCACTCTACCCGGAGCGCCGGAAGGCGAGTACGTCGTTGTCCGCTTCGAAACCGCGTTCGCGAACCGGAAAACCATCACCTGGGAAACGGTGGCCGTCGGACTGGACGAAAAAGGCTGCTGGCGGGTTTTCGGATATTTTATCCGGTGACGGTGCAACCTTTGCCCTTTGGCTTTCGAGCGTCAGAACGTGCCGACCAGCCGTACTTCCCTCTCCAGTTCGACTCCGGTCCGTTCGCGCGCGATGGTTTCCACCCGTTCAATCAAGGTGAGGACGTCCCGTGCGGTGGCGTTTCCGGTATTGATGATGAAGTTGGCGTGGAAGGGGGCGACTTCCGCGCCGCCTTCGCGTAATCCCTTGAGGCCAAGGGAGTCCAGCAGACGGCCGGCCTGGATGTTCCTGACGTGGTCGTTTTTGAATACGCAACCGCAGGAGGGGTGGTCAAAGTGGTGTCCGTCATTTCTGGCGCGCGCTATATCGTCCATGTGCCGTGCAATCTCCACGGGGTCTCCCCCGGACCAGGAAAGACTGAGTTCCGCGATGAACCAGCCTTCCCGTATGATGCTGGTGTGCTTGTAGGAAAACCCGATCTCATCCTTCCGGAATACCCGTATCCCCGCTTCCGGGTGCACCGCGGTAACCGATATGAGCGCGTCGGAGACGTTTCTCATATCATACCGGGCGTTTCCGGCCAGCGCCCCGCCGATGGTTCCGGGCAGGAGATAGAGGAACTCCAGCCCGGTCATTCCATGGTCACGGGCAAGTTCAGCCGCTCTGGAAGAAGGAAGTCCCGCTCCGCATTTCAGCCGGTCCGTTTCCGCCGCGGCACGGGCCATGCGGGTGGTCAGGACTACCGCGCCGTCCCAATACCCATCTCCCACCAGCACGTTTGACCCGCCGCCGAGGACGTAATACGGCGTGTCCTGTTCCCGGAGTTCACGGAGCAGGACTGCGAACTCCTCCGCAGTCTCCGGAAAATACACCTCACGGGCCGTCCCGCCGATGCGATAGTAGGTATAGGCAGCGATGGTGGTGTTCCTGAGCATTTCTGTCATGATGTTCCTGCTTTCCTGGAAATATTACCGCACAGAGCTTTCCGGCGCACGGTTTCCGAGTCTTGTTCAAAGCAAGCCCGGCGGTTGGGCGGGAGCAACTCACTCTCGGTCCACTTTTGTCCCACCCCTGTAGTCCGGGACTGGAGTGCGGGAAGGGGGAGTAAGGGGGTGAGTTGCATCTTCAGGCCGATGTGACCAGTCTCCCCGCCCGTGCTCACGCAATGAAGATTATCCGCATGTTTACGATATGGGATGTGCGGGACGGTGTAAAATACTCAGTTTGCCTCGAACCATGCAACCGATAATCGGCGGCGGTGCACGATAGCCGGTTACACTCCGGCGGCACGAATCCGTTCCCGTTCTGACTATTTCCCGTCCCTCATGGCGCTTGTTGCCCGCCCTCACGTTTTTCCCGCCGGGACTTACGGTTCCACGCGCCCCAAAATCCCGCCTTGCCTGATTGTATATCCCTTTCCGCTACGGTATATAGTATATATGCCCTTTCCTCGCGAGCGCGATATACACACGGTACGGGTTCGGTACCGCCCCAGGGAATACCCGTGCCCGGGCTTCCATGACATGCATACCACCCCAATCAGAGGAGGCGTTCCATGCATCAGCTCAGCGAAATGTTTCAGACTGCGGACTGGAAGAGTGAAAAGCACGTTCCGGTTATCCAGGCCCCCGATAAGTTCAAGAAAGGCGAGATGACCCAGGTCACGGTCACTATCGGCAAGGAAATCGCTCACCCCAATACCACCGAGCATCATATTGCCTGGATCGACCTGTATTTTCATCCGCAGAACGAGAAATTCCCTTATCAAATCGCCCATTTCGATTTCCTGGCGCACGGCGCTTCTGTTGACGGCCCCAATACCAGTTCCGTGTATACCCATCACGAGGGTATCTGCCGCTTCAAAACCGACAAGCCGGGCACATTGCATGCCTCGTCCTACTGCAACATCCATGGGCTCTGGCAGAACTCCATGGAAATCGGGATAGAAGAAGGTTCCGGGGAACAACAGGCCAGGGAAACAGTCATGACCGGCCAGCAACAGTCGCGCTGACAGCCTCCATTCCCTCCTGGCAGGGCTGTATTCTTCGGGATAGCCCTGCCGCACCCGCGGCAACGGAGCCGGCATGCGACAGGAATTTTTGCATATAGGCACTTCCGGCTGGCACTACGCACACTGGATCGGAGTATTTTACCCGCCGGGCATAAGGAAATCCGGATGGCTTCGCCACTATGCGGCCCATCTGAATACAGTCGAGTTAAACAACAGTTTCTACCGGCTTCCCGCCCGGGAAACATTCGCTTCCTGGCGGGAGCAGACCCCGGACGGTTTCGTGTTCGCGGTTAAGGCCAGCCGTTTCATCACCCATGTGAAGAAACTCCGGGGTTCCCCCCAAACCGTCCCTCGTTTTCTGGAACGGGCGTCCGCCCTAGAGGAGAAACTGGGCATTGTTCTCTACCAGCTTCCTCCGGGGTGGAAGTTCGATGCCGGCCGGTTGGAGGAATTCCTACGTGCGCTTCCTGCGGGACACCGGTCGGTATTCGAATTCCGTAATCCGAGCTGGTTCAATGACTGGGCCTATGAACTCCTGAAAACGTTCGGCGTGGCCTTCTGCATTCACGACGCGGAAGGAACCGCCACTCCCATGATAATTACGGGAGACCGGGTCTACGTTCGTCTGCACGGGGCTACCGGGATGTACCGCGGGAGCTATACCGAGGAGCAGTTGCAGGCCTGGGCGGATCGAATCGGGGACTGGGAGAACCGTGCAAGGGAGGTTTTCTTTTACTTCAACAATGACTGGGAAGGATTCGCGATCCGTAACGCCATCCGGCTCCGGGAAATTTGCCTGGAACGCCGCAGCGTCGTTTCGGGCTGAGTCCGCTGCTTCATTTTCGGGGTTAACGCCGCATCTGGCATGCGGGGCAGAAATAGGTTGTCCTCCCTCCAGCTCGGATACGGTGCAGCGTGCCTCCGCACGGGCAGGATTCTCCCTCCCGTCTCCGGTGTATGAGCCAGTCGGCGTGATACCGGTCATACTCCGCGTCCAGATCCACCGCCTCCCGGAGCACATCATAAACAACCCGGGCGAGCCGGCCCAATTCATGGGCATCGAGTTCAAGGGCAGAAGTGAGGGGGTGGATTCGGGCACGGTAAAGGATTTCGTCGGCATAGAGATTCCCGACTCCGGCAAGCACCGTCTGGTCCAGAAGCGTCGCCTTCAACCCGCCGCGCCGTCCCGCCAGCGCCGCCCGGATGCCGTCGACGCCAGTCCCGGGATCCATGGGATCCGGCCCGAGTTTCCGCTCCGAGATAAACTCCTCCGGGCTCCGGATCAAACCGGCCTTGCCGAACTGACGCGGGTCCACCAGGGCCAGCGCGCCTCCATCGCTATACCGAAACAGCATACGGGTATGGCGGGGCGGATCCTCTCCCGGCAAAAGCAGGGCCGGATGTCCGGTCATGCCGAAATGGAGATAGACCCAGACATCCGGAATGTCCGTTTCCAGAAAGACGTGCTTGCCGTGACGGCGCGCCGAACGGAGCAGTCTGCCCCGCAGTCGGGCATCCATTTGTTCTGCCGGGGTGACCAGGACACGGGCTTCCCTGGTTTCCACTCCCGTAATCCGGCGGTTCAGTCCCCCGCGCTCGATGGTGCGGCGGAAGGTTTCGACTTCCGGGAGTTCCGGCATACTGCGGCCCTCGCGTAAACGTTTCTCTACCGTATCCATGCCCGGCGACCGTTGCACATACTTTTTTTGCCCCGACGACTGTAATATGAGGACACAATGCAAACCATGCAACCGGAATCCGGCTCCTGATGAAGCATGCGGCGTCGAATTGCTCCCCCCGGTGTCACCGTGTTCCCTGGCTTCAAGGGTCAAAAGGCCCTGCTCCGGCGTCCAGTCAGGCCGGAGGGGATAGATGCGCGTGACCGGTCTTCTTCCAGAATTCTCACACTCCTGTCCAGGAAAGTATGGCCGAATTATGGAACTTGATGACACATTGTTCAAACGGGCGCTGGGAGAACTCATGGTGTGCGCGGCCCGGTCCGATGATACTTTTCGGGAAATTGAATTTTTCCTTGGCGAGCCCGATTCGGTGGATCTGGTCCGCTTCCTGAAGAATCCCGATCTCTCGCCGAAAGTCAATTTGATCTGCATGGAACCGAGCCAGTTACTTCTCGATTTCCTCGAAACGCTCCGGAGCAGACCCTGCATGCCGAATTTCCAATCCAGGTGAACAGACCATCCCAGAAATCACACGGCTGACCCCAGAAACAGCCGTCTTTCCGACTCTCCCGCCCGGCTTCTCAATAGTATTCCCGCTGCCCAGAGTGTCCCCTGCAACGGAAACCCACCGTGACCGTCCACCGGCGCTGCTGTTTTTGATACGCACTGATTGTGCCGGAATAGCGGCGGAGCGGAAATCTCTTCCCGCAGTCCATCCATTGAAATTCCGGGGTTCTACACTCAGCGTCCGACGGGAAACTCGTGCAACTTCGAAGCCAGAGCGAGAATGCACCGGAGAGTTCATGCGCATCCGGACGGGCGGATAATGTACCCCTCGTTCCCCCTTCTGTTATCCTTTCCCAAAGTTCCTTTCACTGTTGTCAGAAACCGGCGTCATCCAGTTCGATTTCCATTCCGTCGAACGCAATGTCAGCCTCCACTCCGCGCTCCTCGCCGAGTTTCCGGACCCGTTTCCCATTTCCGTGGGATCACCCCTGACTATTTCGGAACCACAGTGGGTG
>JAWLHT010000055.1:0-20548 GCA_041690195.1 Candidatus Latescibacterota bacterium | reverse complement strand
GCCGGTAACTCACCCCCTTGCTCCCCCTCTCTCCAGAGAGAGGGGGAAATCGCGGCTCACGAAAACCCTCCGTTTCCATGCTAATTCCGACGGTTTTCCGGCTCTTCCCGCAACCCAACCTCTCTGCCCTCAAAATTTGGGGAATGACAAGCTCTCGCGAGAGGTGAACGAGGGGTGAGTTATATTTCCAGGGGCTTCTGCCGCCTCCGCCCGTCCCCAAAAGAGCAAATCTCTCCGCACTGCCCCGGCTTCCGGGGGTGCTGAACTCTCCGTCCATGATGTGCAGAGGTATTTCTCATTTATCTCCCTTGACGCCGGAAGAGACAGAGGTTTCAGCCGCGCCGGGATTGACGAAGACGCGTGTTTTCATTCACCAGCGCCGCTGAACACTCCGTCTTGCCGACCCAACCAGATACCCGTATTTTTATTTGGCGAAGACAGGCGGGACCGATATATTTCGGAACACCCGCACCCACGGCGAAACCGAGGAGAATCCGAGTGTCAAAAGCGATCTGGGGACTTGACCGGCTCGACCTGTTCCGGGGGCTGAACCCCATGGAACTGCAGGAAATCACCAGGATAGCGAAGAAAATCCGGTTCGACCGAAATGATGTCATCGCCGATATGCGCGGCGAATGCCGGGATGTATACGTGCTTATCGAAGGCGAAGTGGAAATAACCTCTCCCAATGGCGTATCCCTCTACCGAATCGCGCCGGGCGAAACATTCGGAGAGTTGGTCCTGGCGCCCGGGCTTACGCGGACCGCTCGCGCGGTCAGCCGCGAAGAAAGCTGGGTGCTGATCCTCAACATCGCCCACCTGGAAAGCATTGGGGAGGAGTTTCCCGCCATTTACCGGACCGTGTCCGGCAATATTGTCCGGAGCCTCGGAGTGAAGCTGGCCCGCGCCAACAAACTGATCGAACTGCTCAAGAGCGAGCTGGGCTCGGCGCTCAAAAACCGCGGCGGTTGATACTTACGGCCGACAAATTTACCCGCCTCACTCCATTTCCCCGCATGAACCGATCCGATCCGCATCCGTCCCCGGTTTGTCTTTGCGTATCGCCATATTTAATGTTATATTATATTGTTATATATGCGTTATCACCCTTGTGCCCAATCAAGGACCCGGAAATCCTTGGTCGCGGCTGCAACTCTTTCCCGTTCGTTTTCTTCACCCATTATGCAGTTACTCCCTGGCGGACTCCGACACGATGCATCCGCCCGAATACCCGGTTCGGAAAGACATCCGGGTTCACCGCATAAGGAGGATTCCATGATACACAGTTTACATGCTCGAGTTCTCGCGGTTCTGATGTTCGTCCTGTTCGCCGGAATTCCGTTCACCGCCCATGCCCAACGGGGCATCTCCGTCAACGGCGGAATTGCGGTGCCGTTCGGCGACCTGGGTGATGTCAGCGGAACCGGATACAGCGTCGGTGTTGACGGGTTCTTCAAATTCAGCGAGCGATTCCCCAACCTGCGGTTCGGGGGACGTCTCGCGTACAATGGCTTCGGCGAAAACGACTACAGTGGAGTCGGCGAGGATGTTTCCAGCTCCGCGTCGGTGATCGAGGTGGTCCCGGCACTGCGCTATCTGTTCCTGGACGAGCGCCCGGAGCAGCGGGTGGGATTCTTCGCCCAGCTCGGCGCCGGACTCTATGTCACCAGGCTGGATTTCGAGAATTTCGTGACCGCGGAAGATGACACCGAGCTTGACTTCGGAGTGCAGCTTGGCGGCGGCGTAACCTACCGACTGCTCGATACCGTCTCGGCGGTCGCCATGCCGGTCTTCAACTTCACCGACAAAAGCTATATGTCCTTCTCCGTCGGCTTCATTTTCGGTCAGCGCACCGAAGAATAGCAAACTGCCACCCCCGGATTTTCTCTGAATGAGTACCCGCCTTCCAATGCCCGTTCGCCACGTTGACCGTAGGGCGCTCAAGACACACGCAAAGGGCGTACAGCATGCCGTACGCCCTTTGCGTGTAAAGTTACTTTTTTTTGCTGTGCAATTTTTATGGGCATATGAGAGTAAAAGGAAGGGACAAAGACACAAGGTGAAAGGCCGCAGGAACAAGGCATGCCTCGCCCGGTCTGAACCGTACTCTCCGGCTTTGACGGCAGGTTCCCTTCTCCTGACTCCTTCTTTCTTCCTCGCTTCCCCGTCAAATGCCCTTTTTCTCCCTTATTCCTTCCGGGTGCTCTTCAGGTCCGGTTTCATCACCGCGCCGATGAGTTCCAGGGAGGAATCGATGAGGCACTGCTCCGCCCGGGGGGAGAATGGAGCGATCAAGGCGGCGTATCCCTCTTCCTTGTATTCGTCGGCAGTGGGCAGATAACCGCCCATGGCTCCGCCCAACCCCAACACGAAGGTGTTTTCGAGCGGTGACTGCTGTTTCACCTTGAGCCCGATCTCGGTGAATACCTCACAGGGGAATGTCACGAAAACCGTATCCCCGATACGCACCGCCTGCTGGAGAATCTTGATGGTTTTGGCGCGGTCCGGATTATTGAACCGTTTAGCCGCGTTGAACCGGAGCGTAGCCAGGTAATTCTCCACCCGATAAGCGTCAATCACCCGTTTCCCGTAAAGGTCGGTGCGCTTCTCCGCCCGCTCCATAACGGCTTTGGCCGAATCCGCCTGCGCCTGGGCTTCCGCCACGGTGAGCCGGTATCCCTCGCGGGCCGGGAAGTCAAAGCTCTTTTCCGCCACCGCCACGTCGAGGGTGGACGAGGTCCGGATGGAGGGGAGGACTTTCATCACGGCGTCCACCATCATGTTTCCCTTGTACTCGGCGAACTCGAAATTCCGTATCTGCATCTCCGCGCCGGTGGCGGAAAGCTCGGCGGTATACCCGACCTTGACATCGCCCTGGGCGGACTGGTAGTAGGCAACCCAGACATCTTTCCCCACCTGCTCCTTGATGCCTTTGATGGAAAAATAGGGCCAGTCCTCGGTAAACTTGAAGCTGTGCAGGTCCAGAGTGGAGGGATGGCACCCGTAATTGAAGGCGATGCCGAGGAGCTTGCCCTGCATGTTCTCAACCTTTATGATACCGGCTTCGGGATCGGGATGCATGCCGCCGTACTGCATCCGGCGGTCGTTCTTGCCCAGTTCCCGGGCGATTCCGGAACCAAAGCCGACCTTTCCCGGGACCCGGTTGTTCCAAGCGGTTACCGCACACTCGATGGACCGGTCGATGAGCGTTTTACTGTACGGGTCACCGATCTGGGGGCCGGAATGGGTGTGGGTGCAACTGATGACGATATTCTGAACCGGGATACCGGTCCGGCGGCTCACCCCTTCGCGGATGCCGTCAAAAACCGTTCGGGGGACATGCACCACGGCTATGGTCATGAGCACGGTGGCCGCCCCGTTGTCACCTTCGATCACCAGGGTGCGGGTGAAAAGATCGTCATGGACACCGTCGGAAGGTTTCGGACGGGCGTACCCGGCCATGGGAGTCCCGATGGGAGGCGTGATGACCGTCTCCGCCATACCCACCTTTACCGCGGCATACCCGGGAGCCGCCCCGGCCAGAAACAGCGCCATTGTCAGCAACAATGTCCCGAGCACCGTCCTCTCGATTCGTACCGACCGTTTCATGATCCCCTCCTCCACTGCAGGTGATTTTCGCGCGCGGCAGGCGATTCCGGTCCGCCCTACCCCTTTCCGGCGCGCATACGACCGACATTATGGAAAGGTATGTTATCGGCTTTCCCGTTACAACCGAAAAGATTGGCGTATTTGCGCTGATGGGGTTACGACCAACGCTCTTCTTGTTTGATTTTTTTATTGGACCCCTCTTCGCCGTTGGCGCTTTTTTCCATTGCAGTATACACGCACCATGAAATCATTCCTTTTTTTATCCCCGTGTCGTTGGGGGAAACGGATTCCCGTTCCGGTCTCCCCCCGAACCGGGCGCGCTGACTCCCCATGCGCCCGTGCTGTCCGGGGGGAAGGGGCTGCTACCTTTTACGGTCCAGCTCCCTTTTCCCGGGAACCATCACCCTGCTGAAAAGTATATCGGCGGAGGAAACAGCCGCGCACCCCGCGGGGGAAGGGTTAGAAATCCGTTTGAATTGCAATTGACTCTCCAACGGAAATTCGTTATACTATGTCAAATACGCCGGAATGGAACCAGGAGCTTCGGGATACGACGATTGATGAATATTCTGTGCATGATATACGCGGATGGTGTTGCCCGGGACTCCCTGTTCCCGGAAACGGCATTCCGGATTTGAGACTCTCACCTTTCACGGGGTGAGGTTTTTTTTGCCCGGAACGGAGGGACGACGCGTGACCATCAAGAGCGAAAAGCGCATCATGGATGCAGTGGCCGTAAAACGGGCCATCCAGCGCATGGCCCACGAGATCATCGACCGTAATTTCGGCGCATCGAACCTGGCTTTGGTCGGTCTCCAGACCCGGGGGGTGTTCCTGGCCCGCCGGGTGGCCGAGGTGATCGAGTCGGTGGAAAAGGTTACCGTCCCCGTGGGGATTCTCGATGTCACCATGTACCGCGACGATTTCCGCATCGCCCTGAAACAGCCCACAGTCAAGGTGACCACCATTCCCTACGACGTGGAGAAACTCGCCACCGTGCTGGTGGATGATGTGTTCTACACGGGTCGGACTGTGCGGAGCGCCCTGGAAGCCATCATGGACTTCGGCCGTCCCCGGCGGGTCGAACTGGCGGTTCTTATCGATCGCGGACACCGCGAACTGCCGCTCGTGGCGGATTTCGTGGGCAAGCAGATCACCACGCTTCCCAATGAGGAGGTACGGGTGCGGTTGAGCGAAATTGACGGTGTGGATGAGGTCTCCCTGGTGAAACTCGGTGAGTAAGGAGGAGCGGATGACCATCGGAATCAGACACCTCTTCGGGCTCCGGGGAGTGTCCAAAAAGGATATCACCCTCATTCTCGACACCGCGGACTCCTTCCGGGAGGTGCTCGATCGTCCCATCCGCATTGTCCCGGCGCTCAAGGGAGTGGCGGTCCTCAATCTCTTCTACGAAGACTCCACCCGTACGCGCATGTCCTTCGAGCTGGCCGAGCGGCGGCTCTCCGCCGAGGTGGTCACCTTCGCCAAGGCGTCTTCGAGCGTCTCCAAGGGCGAATCCCTCCGTGACACCGTGCGAAACATCGAGGCCATGAAGATCGATCTTATCGTGGTCCGGCACAAATCGCCCGGAACACCCCAGTTTCTTGCGGCGAACACGAATTGCCGCATCATCAATGCCGGAGACGGCTCCCATGAGCACCCCACCCAGGCCCTTCTGGACCTTATGACCATCCGTCGTCATTTCGGACGGGTCGAGGGGCTCAAAGTGCTTATTGTGGGCGACATCCTCCACTCCCGGGTGGCCCGTTCCGATATCTGGGGGTTCAAGACCATGGGAGCGCAGGTGGACGTTTGCGGACCCGCCACCCTCATGCCGCTCCGCATGGACGACTTCGACGTGAATGTCCATCACGACATCGACCGGATCATCGGGGATTACGACGTCGTGTACATACTCCGCATTCAGCGGGAACGCCAGGCCGGCGGCCTCATCCCCTCCACGCGGGAATACACCGACCTCTTCGGGCTGACCCGGGAACGCATGGCGAGGATGAAACCCGGTGCGGTGGTGATGCACCCCGGGCCCATCAACCGGGGAGTGGAACTGGATTACGATGTCGCGGATTCGGAGCGCAGCCTCATCCTGGACCAGGTCACCAACGGAGAGGCGGTCCGGATGGCCGCGCTCTTCCTGCTCAGCGGAAGAGGAGGAACAACGGAATGAACGATCTGCTTATCAGGGGCGGCCGGGTGATTGACCCGTCGCAGGCGCTGGACGATATCCGTGACATTCTGATCCGCGACGGGAAAATCGAGCGCATCGCCGCAGGCATTCCCCCGGAAAACGCTGATGTTTTCGAGGCCGCCGGGATGATCGTTCTTCCCGGCCTCATCGACCTGCACACCCATCTCCGCGAGCCGGGCGGCGAGGAAGCCGAAACCATCCGGAGCGGTTGCGAAGCGGCGGCCCGGGGCGGGTACACTGCGGTCTGCGCCATGCCCAACACCGAACCCGCCACCGACGATGCCGGACGGGTGCAGTTTATTCGCGCCCGGGCGGCGGGATGTCCGGCGCGGGTCTACCCGGTCGGCGCCATCACCCGGGGCCGAAAGGGCGCGGAACTGGTGGAGATGGGGGATATGCTCCGCGCGGGCGCGGCGGCGTTCTCCGATGACGGTTGTTCCGTGGCCGACGCCCGGGTCATGGCCAATGCCCTCCGCTATGCCGGAATGCTGGGCGCGCCCCTGCTCCTCCATGAAGAGGAGCCGAGCCTCGCCGCCGAAGGGCAGATGAATGAAAGCGCGCTCTCCGCGGAACTGGGACTCCGGGGCATGCCCCGCACGGCGGAGGAAATCATGGTGATGCGCGATATCGCCCTCGCCGAGTACGTGGGAGCGCCGCTCCACATTACCCACATCTCCACACGGGGCACGGTCGAACTCGTCCGCGCCGCCAAGGCCCGGGGCGTGCGGGTCACCTGCGATGTCACGCCCCATCATCTGACCCTGACCGAGGATCTGGTGGCCACTTTCGATACCCGATACAAGATGAACCCGCCGCTCCGGAACCGGGACGACATCCGGGCGCTCCGGGAGGGACTGGCCGACGGCACGGTGGATGTCATCGCCACAGACCACGCGCCCCATTATCCGGAAAACAAGGAAGTCGAATTCATCTATGCCGCTTTCGGGGTTACCGGGCTGGAAACGGCTCTCCCGGTGATCGACCGCGAGCTGGTCCGGACCGGGGTGATCGGCTGGAACGATATCGTCCGCCTGTTCTCCTCCGCGCCGGCCCGCATCCTCGGCGTCGAAGGCGGCACGCTGAAACCCGGTTCGGTTGCGGATATCACCGTGTACAATCCGGATTCACCCTGGACGGTGGACCCGCGCCGGATGAAATCACGGTCCGTCAACACCGCCTACTTCGGCTGGGAACTCCCCGGCCGCGCCGCGGCAACCGTGGTGGGGGGCGTCCCGCACCCGGCGGACTGAGGAGCGATGGATGACCGAAACCCACCATACCGTCATCACCGGTGATTCCCGCGACATGCGGGAAACGGACGACGCAAGTGTTCATCTGGTGGTCACTTCGCCGCCCTACTGGCAGATAAAGGATTACGGTGTTCCCGGACAGATCGGGTTTTGCGACACCTACGAACGGTATATCAATAATCTGAACCTGGTCTGGAGGGAATGCTTCCGGGCGCTGCACCCCGGATGCCGGATGTGCGTGAATATCGGCGACCAGTTCGCCCGGGCCGCCGTGTACGGCCGCTATAAGGTCATCCCCATCCGGGAGGAAATCATCCGGTTCTGTGAAGCGATCGGGCTGGATTACATGGGTGCGGTGATCTGGCGAAAGATCACCACCACGAACACCACCGGCGGCGGGAACATCATGGGATCGTTCCCGTTCCCGCGCAACGGCATCCTGAAGCTCGACTACGAGTTTATCCTGGTGTTCCGGAAGCCCGGACGAGCTCCGGTGGTGAGCCGGGAAGCCAAAGAACGCGCCCGTCTTTCCACGGAGGAGTGGAACACATACTTCCAGGGGCATTGGGAGTTCGGCGGAGCGCGTCAGGACGATCACCCCGCGGTGTTCCCGGAAGAACTGCCCCGTCGGCTGATCCGGATGTTCTCCTTCGCGGGAGAGACCGTGCTGGATCCCTTCCTGGGAAGCGGTACGACCACACTGGCCGCCCGCCGTCTCGGACGGAATTCCCGGGGGTACGAAATCAACCCGGAAACGGTTCCGGTGATCCGCAAAAAAGTCGGGGCGGACCATCCCGCGCCGGACGACGGGGCCGGGTTCTCCTTTTTCCGTCAGATTCGGGCAGAAGTGAATTTTGAAGGAGAGATTGATTCGCTTCCCTACCGGTATCGCGACCCGCACGGGCTCTCCATGCGGGAGGACCCGAGGGAACTGCGGCTCGATTCCCGGATCGGCCTTGCTCCGGCTCCCCGGGAAGAGTACCACACCGTCCGGGAGATCATCAGTCCCGGGCTGCTCCGGCTGAACACCGGCGCCACCGTGCGTCTCGCCGGCATTCGCGAAGTTCCCACCCGGAACGTCGCGGCCCTGGAGTATCTGGAGCAGGCGGTCAGGGGAAAGCAGGTATACTTCCGGCCGGAGGATCGGGAGGCCGTGAATGGTGACACGTTCTCCGCGTACGTCTACCTGCGGAACCGGACCTTTGTCAACGCGCACCTCATCAAGCGCGGACTTGCGGATGCTGA
The DNA here is from genome assembly GCA_041690195.1 of Candidatus Latescibacterota bacterium. GTDB lineage: Bacteria > Latescibacterota > Latescibacteria > Latescibacterales > Latescibacteraceae > JAWLHT01. Next base: position 12,238 of record JAWLHT010000055.1, on the reverse strand, counting down.
TACGGAAACGGAATATTCGATGAAAGAAAAGTTCACCCGGCTTCGGAAGCGAAACGGCAACTGACCGGGGCATAGACCGAGCGAATGTAAATTGGATGCAGTTGAACCATAGAACGCATGAGAGAGCACATGAAAAACAAAAAGATCGCGATGCTCGCCCTTGAGGATGGCAAGGTCTTCCGGGGCTACAATTTCGGAGCAGAGGGAGAGAACACCGGCGAGGTGGTGTTCAATACCGGCATGACCGGGTACCAGGAAGTGCTCACCGATCCCTCCTACCACCGTCAGATCGTCACCATGACCTACCCCCTCATCGGGAATTACGGGATCAACCCGGAGGACTTTGAATCAGACCATCCCTATGTCGCGGGATTCGTGGTAAAGGAATACTGCCCGTACCCCTCCAATTTCCGCTCCACCGAGTCGCTTGGAGATTTCCTGGCCCGGTACGGGATTATCGGAATCGAGGGGATCGACACACGGGAGCTGGTGCGGACACTCCGGAACAAGGGCGCCATGCGGGGAGTTATCAGTACGGTGGACCTCGACCCGGCGTCGCTGGTGGCCAAGGCCCAGGCCTCGCCGCCCATGGTTGGCGCCGACCTGGCCAGCGAGGTCTCCACCCGGGAACCCTACTATGTCGTGGAGACCCCGGAGAGCTTGGCGCGTCACTCCGAACTGCGCCATATCAAGGAGTACCATGCCGAGTTCGCCCGTATCTCCCGGGAAGAATTCGAACGGACTCCCCTGCCCTTTGTCCTGGCTTTCGATTTCGGCATCAAGTACAACATCCTTCGCAAGCTGGTCGCCCGGGGAGTGAAAGTCATGGTGGTCCCCTCCCGGACCACCGCGGCGGAAGTTCTGGCGCTCAATCCGGACGGCGTGTTCCTTTCCAACGGCCCGGGCGATCCGGAAGCGGTGGGATACGCCATCGAGACCATCCGCGAACTCGCCGGGAAGAAGCCCATCTTCGGCATCTGTCTCGGCCATCAACTCTTGGGGCTCGCCCTCGGCGGCAAGACCTTCAAGCTGAAGTTCGGACATCGCGGCGAAAACCAGCCGGTCATGGACTGCACTACCTGCAAGGTGGAAATCTCCAGCCAGAACCACGGGTTCGCGGTACTGCCCGGGTCCATCACCGAGGATGATTCCGTCTTCACCCACCTGAACCTGAACGACAACACGGTCGAGGGCCTCTACTCCGACCGCCTCAAGGCCTTCAGCGTGCAATACCATCCCGAATCCTCTCCGGGGCCGCACGATTCGGACTACCTCTTCGACCGCTTCATCGACCTGGTGAAAGCGGAAACGGTGAGGGCATAATCCGCTTCCCGAGTGTGCTCTCATGCAAAAGGCGGCCGTTTCCGGCCGCCTTTTGCCGTTCCGTTACCGAGCTGTCCTCAAACGGGGATACCGGCCGGGCATCGTTCCAAGTTCTGGTCGTTTCATGCACTTGTCGTTTCGTGGTGTAAAGAAAGACGCTCACCTGACCGGAGGGTGAGACCCCGGATTGATGGGGCGATTCCTTTACGGCATGAAACGGTTTCAGTATCGCACCACACTGATCTGCACTTGAAGAAAAACAACACTCCAGCGCCCTCAATGAACCTGCCTGCCGGTCGATTCTGCAGTTAGTGCTCTGGAACCGGCTTCAGTTCTCCCCGGTCAGGCCGTGCGTCCCCTCTTTGGCAAAGTCGGTGTTGAGCCATTGGATCAGGTCAGCGTTTTCGCCGTTCCGGGCGATTTCATCACGGTATGCATCCGCCGCGGCAGTCAGCCTCGCCACCACATCCGGCTGCTCCGGGGCGAGATCATACCGTTCCGAGGGATCGGCTTCCAGGTCGAACAGCAGTGGCGTTTCCAACTTTTCCACGCTGCGTCCGAAATGATAGTCGCCTCCGGTATAGCGTGTTACCACGAAATGCAGCTTCCATTTGCCCTGACGGATGGCCCGCATCTGTTCACCCATGTAGTAGTATATCGTCCGTTCCGGCTTCGCGTCGCCCCCAAGCACCGGCATGAGATCAATACCGTCCAGGGGACGGTTGTCCGGCAGCGCCGCCCCGGCCAGCCCGGCGCAGGTGGGCAGAAAATCCACCACCGATCCAACCGCCCGGGTGGTTTTCCCCGCCGGAAGCCGCCCCGGCCACCAGGCGATGAAGGGCGCCCGCATGCCGCCCTCCCAGGTGTCTCCCTTGTTTCCCCGGAACGGTCCGGAAGATCCCCGGGGAACCGGCTTGTACATGGCGGGACCGTTGTCGCTGGTGAACAGCACAAGGGTTTCCCGGTCCAGTTCCAGACGCCGGAGCGTATCCATGATCAGGCCGACACTCCAGTCCAGTTCCTCAACAGCGTCGCCATACGCACCGTTCCGGGACTTCCCGAGAAAATCCTCCGAGGCGTGAACCGGAACGTGGGGCATGGTGTAGGGGAGATAGAGAAAGAAAGGCTGTTCCCGGCTCCGCTCGATGAAGCCCACCGCCTCCTCGGTATACCGCCGGGTCAGGGTCGCCTGATTCACCGGGTCCTCGATAACCTCGTCATTGCGGTACAGTTTGAAATCGAACTGGTTATTGCTGTGCAGGAGGCCGTAATGCATATCGAAGCCCTGACGGGTGGGCCGGTAATCCGGTTCGCCCCCCAAGTGCCATTTTCCGATGCATGCAGTGGCGTACCCGAGCGACTTCAGCATGTCGGCTATGGTGACTTCATCAGTGGACATGCCCCGGCTGCCTCCGGGGACGAATACTCTGGTTACTCCGGTACGGATGAAATTCCTTCCGGTGAGCAGCGCCGCCCGGGAAGGCGAACATACCGGACAGCCCGAGTAAAACTGGGGCATCACAACCCCCTCCCGGGCCATCCTGGTCAGGTTCGGCGTCCGGACAGTCGGATGCCCGCCTCCCTCCCAGTCGCCATACCCCATATCGTCGGCGAAGAGAATGATAATGTTCGGCTTTTTCCCATCGGACACACGTCCCGCCGGTCCGCCGCATCCACCGAGCACGCCGGAGGACAGCAGTATTCCCAGCGAACCGGCGCCCACGGAATTCAGGAATTCACGTCTTTTGCATGTCTTCATCACATATCTCCGGTTGTGCCGCCCCCCTGAATTTGCCAGGGCAGCGCTTGCGAACTCATTCCCGCCCGGCCGCACCCGCGGGCAGGTCCTGACTGCGTACCGTGTTGTTCCCCTCGAATATTTCGGGAACCAGATTGCCGGGATCAACGGCCACTTTCCATCCATGCCCGGCGTTCGAAGGAAGGGTGAGTTCAAAGGACACCCGCTTGGCCAAGAGATCGTTCGGCGCGGCCAGGCTCCCCAGGGATTTCCGGTCGAGCACCTTCCCCCGTGCGTCGGTGAGGGCAACCACCACCTCATGCGCATCCGTCGAGCCGATGTTGTGCACCACCCCGGAAACCCGGTTTCCCCTTACCGTGATCTCCCGGGCCGCGAGAGCCAGATCGGGCCGTACGGTGATATCATCAAGCTGGCTGATCTGTGTCACGCGGACCGCGGTCACTGTTTTCGGGGCGATCGTGACGGGAACGCCGTCAGCCCGGCTGAGTTCCCGGTCGGACGCCGTTATGTCGGAGTCCATGGTGTTGTCCCGGTCGGTGTCGATTCCGGTCTCGATGCGGTAAGTTCCATGCCGGAGCGCCCACACCCGCATCGTCCCGTGCAGCGGCGCTTCCGAAAAGTTGTAGAGCAGAACTTCGAGACGGTCGAGGCGGTTGACCGTGACCAGCGCGGCGTAGTCGGTCCCGAATCCCTCCCAACTGACCGCGTTGGCGGGAAGGTATCGGTTCCGGTATGAATACCCGCCAAGGTAGGCGATGGAGGGATACCGGGCGATCCCCAGGAACACCCGGTCATCGTAGAGATGCGATTCGGTGTACATGTCCGGCCAGCGGCGCGCGTCATACAAATTATTGATGGACGCTCCCCCGGGACGCGGGGGGCCGATGACCGCCTCGACCATGCGTGAGGCATCGCCGGTCAGCAGACAGTGCAATGCCGGATTGCGGGTTCCGAGCTTTTCCAGAACAACCCGGTCCAGGGCGTCCAGAGCGCCAAGATTATGCAGATCGTTCAGAAATTCATGGGAGGGCTGGGGCGCTTCGCCCTGACGGTAGAAGTGGAGGAACGGCTCGATGTATTTGGAGTCGCCGGTCAGACGATAGAGCCAGGTAAACGTCAGATCCTGCGCCCGTCCCGATAAAGGCCGGTTCTTGTCGGACGCTTTCACTTCACCCGATTGCACATCGATTTCTGTCGCCCACTGCCCCGGCTTCTGATACCGCAGCCAGGTATCCGCCCATTCACGCAGCAGCGCCAGAGCGCGCGGGTTGCGGTTGTACTCCACGGCCTGCAGGGCGGGGTGCCAGAGGAGTGGTGTTGAACTCCCTTCGACCGTTGGAGGTTTGGGCTGTTCGATATCGCCGTATCCCAGGTCGCGGGAGTGTGGGATATGCCGACGGCCGTCAGGGGTTTTCACCGTCAGCCGTTCCATGTTCGCCGCCGATTCGAGACACCGCTCGTAGTATACGGGATCGCCGTAGAACCACCGGGACATGAGTGCGAGATGGTTCATTCCTTCTTCATAGGCGTGGAGAGCGTCGGTTGTGAGAATGTTTATTCCACCGCGCAGGTTTTCCTTATCCGCAAGCTCCGCGAGACGGGCGGCGCCATCCCGGACCCTCGCTCCGACACCGTCATTCTCAAAATTCGGCAGATCGGTGAACTGCTGGTAGAGATCAGTATCATCTCCCACCATTCCTCCGAATTCGCCGGTCGGAACCAGACGTTCGTCCAGCCACCACTGGGCTATCCGCCGGGTTTCCAGCCATCCCATCCGCATGTACCAGGCCCAGGCCGGCACACCGGAGGGAGGACCGGGTGGCGGTGAAACATCGGAAAGCCGGTCGAGATTCCGCAGATACACCCAATCCCGGTACTGCCGCACCATGTCGTCTTCCGGTGCGAAGTCATGACAAATGTCCAAAGTCAGGAACAATTCCGGACAGAGCGCGCTGTACTGATAAATGTTATAAAATTCCTCACGGGACTGCTTCTGGTATCTCCCCCAGGGACGCGATTCCGAGAGAATGACAAAAAAGGATTTCAGGAGTAATTTCCGGTATTGAACCGCTTCCGGCAGAGCCCGGGCGACCGGAATGGTTTCAACCTGAAGCAGGGGAGCCGCACCGTCCGGCCCGGACAGGGTGACATCCGAATCGAAGATCAGGGTCAGCCAGAGGCGTGATGTTGCGAAGAGAACCTGATCGGGAAAATCGAGACGAAAACGGTATCGTCCGTTCCCGGAACAGGAAACGTCCACCCAGACCAGGTCCAGCCTTGGATCGAGCGGGTCCTGGACGACCGCGGTCATGGTAAACGATCCGGGTGCATCCGAAACCTCCAGATCGAACCGGAGTGCATCGAGTCCGGAGCGACCCTCTCCCGGCGATGAAATAAAATGCACCGGCACGTCCGCCCGGCAGGGGAGCCGTACACCTCTTGGCGCGGTTTCGCTGATTTCGAACAAGGCCCCTTCCTTTCCCGGGTACCGCTCCGGCAGGGCCGGCAAAATGCTTTCGGGGGCAAATTTCGAACTCGGCTCCGGGAGTTGCGCCGGCGAAGAGGAAAGATACCGCATTTGCGGAGCATGACCTGCCGCTTCCGCGGGATGTATCCGATAGAAACCCACGTCGGCGATAGCACCGTCCCGGACGCCGAAGAAGCTCGCTTTTTGCGCGTCAACACGCCTTGGGAATCGCACAGTTTGGGTTATCCCGGAATCATTGAACTCGTAAAGCGCTTTCCCGTCGCTGGGCTCAATCAACCCGGTGTTGTTCCCGTAGAGCCTTGCTTTCGCCCCGCCGCGGAGCACCACCATATCGAAACCCCCGGCGTCAGCGAATGTCAGGTGAAGACCATCGTTCCCGTTGAATGAATAATCAACGCCCGCTCCGGCGTCATACCCCTCTATTCCGGTGTCGGGATATTCGCAGACCGCCCCGCGATACCCCCAACTGACCACGGAACCGTCCACCGGCGTCCCCAGGAATCCCCGGACCGCCCGGCAGTCCGCCACGGCCACTTTTTCGACCGTGACAGTCGGTTCACCCGGGGAAAGACAAAACCCCTGGGCTTGGGAGTATCCGCCGCTCAGCAACATACACGTTACGGCTGCCCCGATACCTGTCCCCATGCGAAACAAATTCATCCGTTCCCCCTTTAACGGCCCCGGACGGCCGTGTCCTGACTGCGTACCGTGTTGTTCCCCTCGTATATTTCGGGAACCAGATTACCGGGATCAACGGCCACTTTCCATCCGCGCCCGGCGTTCGAAGGAAGGGTGAGATCAAAGGACATCCGCTTGGCAACGAGATCGTTCGGCGCTGCCAGGCTCCCCAGGGATTTCCGGTCGAGCACCTTCCCCCGTGCGTCGGTGAGGGCAACCACCACCTCATGCGCATCCGTCGAGCCGATGTTGTGCACCACCCCGGAAACCCGGTTTCCCCTTACCGTGATCTCCCGGGCCGCGAGAGCCAGATCCGCCCGAGTCTCGATGGGGTCGAGCCGTTTCTTCTGACGGATTTCGATGATGGTGACTTTTTGGGCGGGCAGCGTAACCGCCAGAGCGTCGGACTTGGCCAGTTCGACCGTCCGGCGTTTCGTCCCCCGGTCAATGGTGAAGTCATCGTCGGCATCCACCCCGGTGACAACCTCGTATTCTCCGTGTTCCAGAGCCCAGACCCGCAGATTTCCCTTCTGTTCCCGGCCGGAGTAGTTGTATACAGCCGCTCTCAGGCGGGTGGGATGATTATCCAGCACCAGGGCGCCGTAGTCGGTTCCCAATCCCTCCCAACTGACCGCACGGACCGGATTGTACTTGTTCCGGCGGGCAATCCCCCCCAGGTAGCAGGCTGCGGCGTTGGAAAGGATCGACGGGAGCACCCGGTCGGTAAACTGCTCGGAAGCGGTGTACATATCCGGCCAGCGAGTGGCGTCATAGAGATTGGTAATCGCGGAGCCCCGGCTTGCGGGGGTTCCGATGATCTCCCCGATGACACGATCCGGCGAGCCGGCGCGGTAAAGATGCACGAATGGATTGAACTCCGCCAGACGGTCTACTTCCGACTTGCCGAATGAATCGAGCCCGCCGGAAACATAGACGTCCTGCAGGAACTGGTCAGCGGGACGGGGTGCCTCTCCCCGGGTGTAGTAGTTGAGAAAGGGGCTGATGTACCGTAAATCCCCGGTGATGGTGTAGAGCCAGTGGAAGGTGCAGGCCTGGCTGTTGTACCCGCCCGAGAGGGGCCGCTTCCCGGCATAATCCACCACCCGTCCGGTCTTCACGTCTATGGCAATGGGCCAGTCGTCCGGCTTCATTTTCGCGAGCCAGGTATCCGCCCACTGTCGCATGACCCTGATGATCCGGGGATTGCGATTGTAATCCGCGGCCTGAAGGGCGGTGTGCCACAAAAGCGCCGATGCGCCTCCATCAACCTCCGGGTCGGGCGGATTGGCGATGGTGTCGTATCCCAGGTTCCGGGTGGTGGGGAACAATCGCCCTCCGTCCGGGGTCTCCAGCGTCATTCTTTCCACGCTCCGGGCCGACTCCATGCAGCGTTCCAGATAAATCGGATCACCGTAGCACCAGGAAGAGATGAGAGCGGTGTGATTGATGCCTTCTTCATACGCATGCAGGGCGTCGGCGGTGAACCGGTTGACCCCCTCACGGAGAAACTCTTCGTTCGCCAGTTCCGCCAGTTGGACGGCGCCGTCCCGGAGCTTCCCGCCGACCCCGTCGTTTTCAAAGAACGGAAGATCGAGAAACTGTTGGTACAGGTCCGAATCGTCCCCCAGACCGCTGCCGAACTCTCCGTTGGGCGTCATGCGGTTTTCGATCCACCACTCCGCCATGCGCCGGGTTTCCAGCCAGGCCAGACGGGGATACCAGGCCCAGGCGGGAACACCGGCGGGCGGCGACGGGGGCGGAGCGATCTCCGAAAGCGTAGCCAGCTTTCCCAGATACACCCACTCCCGGTACTGGCGGAGCAGAGGATTATCCGGAGCGAGCGCATGGCACTGGTCAATGGTCATGAACAGTTCGGGACAGAGCTTTTCATACCCGGAACCGGAGAAAAATTCCTGGAATGTCCGGTCCTTCCGCAGGGCGCCCCAGGGCCGGGGTTCACAGAGCAACTGGAAGAAGTGCTTGAGGAGGAACATGCGGTGGCGGACCGCTTCGTCGAGCGCCGCGCTTCTATCCGCAAACGACAGGTGTATTTTCGGACCTCCGCCCCCGGGGCCGGAAAGCACCGCATCCCGGTCGCAGATGAGGGTCGCCCAGAGCCGGGAACCTTTCAGAAGCACCTGGTCCGGAATATCGAGAGTGAAGGAATATCGTCCCCCTCCCCGGCACCGGAACGGCACCCACATGAGATCAAGCCGGGGATCGAGCGGATCCTGCACCACCGCGGTGAGGGTAAACTCCTCCGAGGGACCGGCGACGACGAGATCGAAGGACATTGAGAGCAAGCCGCGTTCGTCACGGAACGGTTCCGTGATGCAGTGCAGCGCCTGTCCGGCGCGGAGCCGTTTCGGGGCGGAAGAACTGTTGTCGGGAACGAGGGAATGGGCGATCCAGTCCGTATCGCCGTAACGGTCGTTCATGGCGTGATAGATGTCTTCCGGGGCAAACACCGCGCGGGGAATGGGAATGTTGAGGTGGTCGGACGCCGGCGAGTAAACTTCGGCCCCTTCGGGAAGCCCGCTCCGCTCCTCGATCTGGAAGAACCCGACATCGGCAATCCTCCCCCGGACCGTTCCGAAAAAGCTGGCCCGGTTGGTTGCCTGACGTCTGGGAAAGCGGACCACCGAAACCGGGTCGCCGCCGGGGAACACATACCCTGGCGCGGCGCCGGAAGGCTCTTCGATGGAAGCCGACTCTGTGTACATCCGGGTGTTGGCGCCTCCCCGCAGTACGACGGCGTCGAATCCCCGTGCATCATGGAGAGTGACATGGACGCCGTCATTGCCGTTATAGCGGTAGTTCACCCCCGTGATCGGATCGAAGAACTCGCGGGAAGTACCGGGATACTCGGCGACCCACCCGATGTAAGTCCAGGAACGCACCGACCCGTCCACCGGTCCGCCGTTGAACCCCCGGACCACCCGGCAGTCATCAGCCGGATTTTTCCGGACCAGGAGACTCTCCGCACCCGGCGAGAGGACGATTCCGGTCTGCTGCGCGGAGATATCCATTGGAATGAACAGGCAGACAAGACCAGCGCAGAGAAAAAACAGGAAACGATTATTCATAACGCTTCCACCCTTCGGTTGCAGGCGAGAAACATCCGGATTGGCCGGGGAACATTATTTTCATGAGCAACATACAGCGTTCCCCGTTCCCGCACCACAAAAAAATCCCCCGCCCGTCACCGGGAGAGGGATTCATTCCAGCGTGGCAGCCAGGGGCTGTCCGCGACGGCTCGGCCTTAGAAATTCACCGCAACGCCGAGATGGGCGGTGGTCATATCCGTGGTGGAACGGGTGACATCATACACCACGTTGCCGTTGGAGCGTTCGATGGAGCCTTCCTTGAGGTAGTCGGCTTTCCCGCCCCACCACCAGAGGAATTTGAGGTCCACACTCACCGTGAACCCGCCGGCGCCGGGCTGCCCCTGGCTGTATACCGGAATGAGCAAGCCCCCGCCGAGGGCGGTATACCCGGTGGTGTCGTCAAAATTGGTGGAACTGGCGATATCCTGGTCGTCCTGTCTGTCCTCATCCCGGATCTTGGTTTCGGTGTAGAAGTAGGAGAAGCCGGCGCGGCCCTCCATATAGGGACGGACCGGTCCCCTGGTGGCGGCCAGCATTCCCCCGAGACCGAACTGGACAATATTGTTGGAGGTTTCCACCTCCACGGTAACATCGGGAATGGTAGTGCTGAACGGTTCGGTGCGGGTTTCATTGCCGTAGATAATGAACCCGCCGTTCGCGCCGAGGCGGAAACTCACCGGGGACTGGCTGCCGCCGAAACCGTAGGTATACCCGCCGGAAAGCCCGAACCCGGCATCGATCTGGTCCTTGAATTCGCCCTGGGGAAATGCTCCGAGCAGATTGATCTCCGCCCGGTGGTCAGCAAACAGGGTTTCCGCGGAGTTGAGCATCGCCACCGCGGAGATGAACGCGACCACCACGGACTTGCGCACTGCAGGCTTCATATTCGACCTCTTCCAAAGGGGGATGTAATCGAAAAACGAAAGCGGGCACCTCCGCCCGTGTGGTTTCGCATGAGGGGCATGCCTGCAAATTTACGCGTAAATTGCATTTATTTCAAGTTATTGTTTCGTGAGACGCTGATTCAGGACCGCGATACGCCGTTCGATTTCTACCAGTTTCTCCCGTGTTTTGTGGTGAGCCTGATTGATGGTGTTCTGGAGCAGACCCACCACGCCGAAAATAATCAAGAACACGATCCCGTTGAGCACCATGCGCATCCCCTGTATGGGATCTTCCATGCGCCCGGCGGTGAGCATGAGAATGGTGATCAGGAATACCAGAAACACCCAGGTCACCCCGGTAATGGCATTTGCGTCCATGATAACGTCATAGCTCCCCCGCCGTATGATTCGGACCAGCAACACCGCAAAAGAGAGTGCAAACGCGACACCCAGCACAAAGCCCATCCTGGCCAGCAGGGAAAGTTCGTCCGCGGCGAAAAACGCATATGTGAAAATGCCCGCCAGTCCCAATTGCAGAACAACAAGCGCGTACAGCCCGACTTTTCGAAGAAGTTTCAGTTGCCCGGTGTTCATGTTGTTATCCTTGTTTTTTATAATTTTTTTAGAGCCAAACTCCCATCGCCCCGTAAAGGCCTCGGCGGCAAACAGAGACCATGAGCTACTCTTATACGGAACTCGTCATCACCGATCTTTCCATTGTGCTCAGGCGACCAACTTCTTCACGGTATGTTCACGCTAATGGAGACAGGTCTCAGTCAGGCTTTCCATTGAGCTTCTCTTCGAGATCCAGAAGACTGTATTCGATTTTCAGGAGTTCCTCCCGGGTTTGCAGACTGGTCTGGCTGATGGTGTTCTGGAGCAGAAAAACCACTCCGAAGACAAGAAATACCAGACCGTTCAGCACCACGCTCATTCCTCTCGCGGGGTCGTCCATCCGCCCGGCCTGAAGCATGAAAATTGTGATCAGGATAACCAGGAACCCCCAGGTCAGCCCCGTCATGGCGTTCGCGTCGGTTTTGACCTTCATGCTCCCCCGGCGGAGTATCCGGACAATGAGCACGATCCAGCCTATCGAAAAAAGCACTCCTATTGCCATTCCGGCTTTCGCCAAAATGGGAATATCCGCAAACACCATCCGGTATCCGAACAATCCCACGAAAAACACGGAAAGCATCAGGGCAAAGATGTTCGCCGCGCGCATTCGGGCATTCAGTTTCTTTTCCAGCATGTGCCGCACCTCCCGTTCGTATCGTTCCCGGAGCGCGGGGGTAACCGATTCCATCCCCACCAACCAACCCCTGAACCGTTCCCGTTGTTCATTCATTCCTGCGCCTCCCGTTCCAGAACCGAGCGGAGCGCCCGTTTGGCGTGATGCAGCCGTGACTTGACCGTCCCCGCCGGAATCCCGAGAATCCCGGCGATCTCTTCGACCGAGAAATCCTCAAGAAAAAAGAGCGTAAGTACCTCCCGATGGGCCAGCGAGATGCTATCCAGCCCACGGTGGACACGCTCGGCGTCTTCGAACTCCTCCGGCGGGTCCTCCGCGAACCCGTCAAGCACCTCGCCATCCACGGTCTCTTCCGGACGGGCGGAATACACCGCTCGCATCCGGTCCATGGCGCTGGTCCGGGCAATGGTATACAGCCAGGGAGACAGACGTTCCGGCTGACGGAGTTTCCCGATGCCGCGGACAACCTTCAACCAGGTATCCTGCAACGCATCCCAGGCATCCTCCTCACCGGGCACAAGCCGCCGGATGTAGTAAAAGAGGCGGTCTTCCCAGGAACGGACCAGTTCTTCCAGCGCGCCGGGTTCTTTCCTCTGGCAGCGGACAGCCAGAAGCTCGGCGTAGATGCGTTCCTTTTCGGTCATGGAGATTCCTTCAAAGATGGAGCGGCAAAAAGTCTGTACTGCTGCGGGCATACTGCGCATACGATTATAAAAGCAATCTCGTAGCCATAGACCCCCTATCCCTTGG
>JAWLHT010000054.1:0-20745 GCA_041690195.1 Candidatus Latescibacterota bacterium | reverse complement strand
CTTTTTTTATTGTGCCCGGCAGGGCGTGACCCGGTCAGTTCCCCCCCCCCACACATCCCATATCCCCTCCCCCTACCGACCAGTAAACCACCACCCACTTCTTGCCCAATGTCCCTGTCTTCGGATGTCCTCATATACGGAACGGCAATCCCAAATATCATAAAAGGGCTGCTCTGATTGATTGGTACTTGATCCACGGGCTCTACTCTATACATACCGCCAATATATACACGAACGGGCGCCCTGAAGGGACGCCCGTTTTTGTTAATGTTATTCGAGATATCCTACCGGTAGAGTGGTCCGAGTTTTTCACAGGCCCGGAAATCGTCGCCACCAAACCGTTCCCACATGGTGGGACGGAAAACCTGGTCGTCCGGGACGTTGTGGAAGTCCACCGGGATGCGGAGCATGGCGTTAAAGGTGAGTAAGTCCGAGCCGATAAGGCCGAAGGAGTTGGCGTCGTGATTGGGCCCGATGAGGGACATGTAGTCGAAGGAGGACATGTCCCAGGGGGTCCAGAAGGTTTCCGGCCATGTCGGGTCGGTGCGCTTGCTCACGTGGTCGGCCACTTCGTCGGGCAGATCCACGGTTTCGCCTTCCACCACGGAACAGGTGAGGAGGTCGCCAACGGCATTATAGCGATAAGCAGTCATGGGTACCTCGCCCGGAGTTCGGTAATGGCTGGAGAGCCCGTCGCCGAGGAAGTATTCGAGCACCGCGGCCTTGTACCCGGTTCCCCGGATGGCGGCGTCGATGAGTTTCTTCTGGATTGCGGGGCTGGTGCGAATGGCTTCAGCGGCCTCCTGCGGGGTAACCGCGTCGTTGCCGCCCACCAGGGTGAGGACATTGAGGGCATAATCAAGCGAGCCCGCACCGGAGTTGCGCTTGTCGATGAACCCGCCCGGGGCAATTTCCGAGATGTCCACGCCGGTGGCTTCGCTGACGCTCTCCGGGGTCCAGTTGGTGCGGATGTCGGCGAAAAGCTGGGGCAGGCCGCCGGAAAGGATGTTGGCGGCCAGCATACCGATGGCGTTTTTGGAATCGTTCTCGGTGGCTACAATGAAGGGCGGACGCCAGCCGTTCCAGTCGAAGGAGCTGTTGAGGATGGACTCGGTGAGGTCGAAATTGGGGTACAGGTCGGTCCAGGCCCGTTGCCCCTGGGTTCCTGCGGCGATGGCGTTATGTCCCTGAGCGTACTCGACATCGGCCCTGAAGCCTTGGACTTTTCCCACCGCCGGGTCGGCCAGACGGGGATTCCCGATCATGAGGTCGCGGACGATGAGGGTCATTTTGATGCATTCCCGAAGCAGGTCGTCCGGGGAATAAGGCCGCGTCCCGGTGCCGTAGTCGATGTCGAAGCGCTTCATGAACTCGAAAGCCCGCTCCAGTTCGTCATGGTCGTAAAAGCCGCGCTCCATGCGTCCCTTCACCGCGACCATGTCCAACGACACCGTGCCCATGCCAAGATACTGGAGCATCATGTTGCGGCGAACATCGGAGCCGATGATACCCATGGATACGCCGCCGACCGACAGGTAATTCTTGCCGCGCATCTCAGCCACAGCCGCCGCGGACCGGGCGAAGCGAAGGATGCGCTCGGCCACGAAGGGAGCGAGTTCACCGTCCTCGGATTCCAGGTCGGGGTTATAGATGGAGAAAATGGGGCGTTCTTTTTCGTCCATGGCGGCGCAGAAGGCTTTGAGCCAGACCGCGCCGGGACGGTCGGTCTGGTTGAGGCCCCAGGCGGCCTGCTGCCACTCGGTCGAGCCCAGCCCCTGGGCGGCGCTCATCAGTTCGTCGCTGTAAGCCCAGGAGCGGCTGACCCAGATGTTGGCGCTCACGCCTTCCTTTGTGTAGTATTCCTGAGCGAGCGCGCCGGTCCGGGCGCCGTAGACAATTTCCGGGGCGGTCACCACCCGGACGGGTGTGCCGTCGGGAAGCTTCACGTTTTTCGTAATGAGGTCGTACACCTTCTCGGCCATCCGCCAAGTCTTTTCCACGTTGCTTTCGTACGCCCCGGCGCGGCCGTCGGCCACCGGCGTGATGGCGATGGTCGGTACCGGGCCGGCCAGTTGCCGCGGAGTGGGGGTAAAACCCCGGGCCGAGGAGGTGAGGGCATTGAAATCGGGTCGGGCGCCGCGCGTATTCATGAGATGGGCTCCTTGGGTTGAGGGAATCGTATTTGCTCTATGGTGAAGCAGGGGAAATGCCGCTCCTGACTGGTTCACGCCGGCCGCGAGACGTTCACGGTCCCGTCGCTCGTATAGTGGTCAGGGGTAATATAGCAAGTATTTCCCGGAGGTTACCACAAAATTCACGACGCGCCGGCCCATTCTTCCACTGCCGCCTTTGCAGCTTCCACATAGGCCCGCGCCAGGTTGCCCGGCCCGAGGTTCACGCCACCGTAATAACGGGTGACCGCCACGAGCACTCCGGTCAGGTCACGGTTCCGCAGGAACATGAGGAGGGGCATCCCGGCCGTGCCGCGGGGCTCGCCGCCGTCGCTCATCCCCTCGGCCACGGGATTCCCGGCGGTCCGGAAAGCGAAGGCGACGTGGTTGGCCTTGCGGTCTCGGCGTTTCAGTTCCTTCACCAAGGCGCGGGCCGCGGCTTCGGAGGAGACCGGAGCGACCGTGCCGGAGAAGATGGATTTCCTGACCGTGATTTTCGGACCGGTAATCATAAACGACTCACCATGAAGAAACGGGGAAACATGGAATGCTAATGTATTGTACGGGGGCAAGGCATTCCCCCGGCCCCGAAAGTTGTCTGAAACATGATGGGCGTATTTCCTCCGAACCACCTGTCTGAATGGGGATGCGCGGGATTGACCCAGCCGAATCGTACCGATTCCCCCGGGGACCCCGGGATAAAGACAAGATGAAAGGATGATGGAAGAATCGAGCACCCGCCGGTTTTGTCTTTCATCATCTTTTATCCCATTCATCCCCCGCGTTCCCATTCAGACAATCTTTTCCGGAAGGAATCGTCCCGGTGCTACCGTCTTCCCCGTCTCCCCCGCCGTCGCAGCTCCCAGATGGTGTAGATCATACCCACCACGAATCCCGCGATGTGGGAAAGGAAGGCCACGCCGCTCTGGCCCGCCGCGCCAACCGGTGTGGTGCACGCCACCGCGCAGGAGCCGATCTGCACGGCGAACCACAATCCGAGCACCAGGAACGCCGGGATGGGGATAATCCGGATCAGAATAATAATGATCACCAGTGTGTAGATGCGCGAAGCCGGGAAGCGGAGAAAGTACGCCCCCAGCACGCCCGCGATGGCGCCCGAGGCCCCAACCAGGGGAATGGGCGAACTCTGGTAGGCGTAAACGAAGGCCAGTGTCGCCAGCGCTCCGGCCGCGAGGTAGAAGAGCAGGAAGAGGAAATGCCCGAAATCGTCTTCGATATTCCGTCCGAATACCCAGAGATAGAGCATGTTCGCGCCCAGGTGAAACAATCCGCCGTGCATGAACATGCTGGTGAAAAGCGTGAGATAGGTATGTACCCCCGCTTTGGCCGTCTCCGGGTGGAAGAACTCGTAGGGAACCATGCCGTAGAGGAGGACCGACTGTTCCAGCCCGCCGGGCAGGGTGACCTGATACCAGAACGCCGCCACGTTCGCTGTAATGAGGAACAGGGTTATGAACGGAAAGCTGGAGAGCGGACGGTCGCTGTACAAGGGAAACATGGGTGGCAGGTCCCCGGAAAGAAGAGGAGAAAAGCGTTTCTCGCAGAGACGCAGAGAGAAAAGGAGAAAAACATATCTCTCGCGAAGGAGCTAAGACGTAACGAAAGGAACGGAGAAAAGAAAGGTACTTATCATGAAGACAGCAAGAAAAAACTCCGGACAGTGATTCGTGAGATCAGGATTGGCATGAATCTGACCGAAAAACACAACCGGCGTTTGCTGGGCTTACCGAATATACATCATTTTGATCACCACCCTCTGACCGTTGCCGGCGCTGACGGCTGCAAAGTATACCCCTGAGGCCGCCTGACCACCTGCTTCATTTGTTCCGTCCCAGCGGAATAACTTTTTCCCCGGCTCTTGGAAGGAGTCCACGAGTGTTCGTACACTCTGGCCAGAAAGCGATATGATTTCAGATCGCACATGCGTCGCTGCACTGAGAGTGTACCTGATCGCAGTCGATCCGTTGAAGGGATTGGGGAAGACGCCAAGGTCATCGATGCTCGATGGAATTACCGGTGTTTCGCCGCTCTCAATCGAGGTCTCTATGCGTTTATCATAGCGCAAGAGCACCATGATCCCGGGCCAGTTGACTTCCATGCCGTGCACCATGTTGCCGTTAATCCTGGGTGTTACTCCGGTCGAGAGGACATTCTTTCCTTTGAGGAAAACATTCAGTAATTTTATACCCACCCTGTGGTCGTAATATTTATAAGTAGGGCCTTCCCTGTCGAACACTTTGGTATTGTTTATCGAAATTCCGTTCATGTAACCGGGACTCCAACTCGACCAAACGAGCCGTGCTGCGATAATTTGCTCCGGATTTCCCGTAACATCAAAACTTTCCGGCTGGACATCATAGCGTGTCACCCACCGTGTGGGGATATTGTAGGGTTTGCAGAGTTCGACCGAGATGGTATCCCTTCCGAGTTTGAGATCTCCCACCGGCTCGGTCATGTAGATCATACCGGTCTCGTCGTGGATACGGGCGGCGATTTGAATCGGCTGCTCCTGATCCGGCACCCAGGATGTATTCCATTCGACTTCGAACGGCGTTTTCAATCCCGTCCCGATGTGGTTTTTGATCCTGCCGTGATAATAATGGTAATGCCACTGATAATATATCCCGTCGCCCTCGAAATTCACATCGGTGTAGAGGCCAATGTACTCAATCTTCGAAATCTCGCCACTGGGGCTCTGACCTTGAGCGCTTACTGTCACCGTATCGCCGAGCTTATCTTTGCTGGCAGGAGAAACCATTCTTCCAGTCGGATGCGCTTTCTTGTTTCCGTCGTAATATATCCTGAAATGAACGCCGTTGATAAGGTTCTGGGGCCAGTCCCAACGGTGCGTCGTCGATACTTTCATCTTGAACACATTCTCTCTGCCCGATTTCAGGATGTCGAGCGGCACTGCAACCGAGGGGTAGATATGGTGCTGGTAGGCATGCTGGGGTAATGGGATGCCCTCGGCCTCAGGTATCTCGATCCAGCCGCTGTCGTTAATCTCGATCGCCAGCTCGCGCGTTGAGTCGTGACAGAGAATTTTTTCGACAACCACTTCGGCTTTGATCGCATGTTCGAGATCCACATCGTGGGAAAAAGTGATGTTACCGCCACCGTAGTCGTACTTGCCTCCGACACGGAGTGTCTGATCGGCATCTCCGTGCACATTGTACCACATATATTCCCGAAAAACGTCACCCGGTTGCGGCTGGGCCACTGTCTCCCGGGACAGGAAAAAGACCAATAATATCGCGATTGTTGCTATGGTTGGCTTTCCCATTTGCATTTCTCGGTGTTACCCTGCGTTTCTTTGGTTCAGTCTTTTCCCGTAATATTTCCGTAGAACTCCGGGCGGCGGCTGGCAAAAAGGTCGTTGAATTTGTTCAGCTTTTTGTCCAGCGCCAGCGCGGGGTCGATCTCGACCACCGCGACCGAATCGCCCTCACGGGGAGCGTCGGCGAGCACCTCGCCCACGGGCGAAATCACCTGGCTCGAACCGATGAAGGAGAAGGAGTATTCCCCGCGGGTCTCCGTGCCGTATCGGTTGGCGGTGATGCTGAATACCCGGTTTTCCAGGCTTCGCACGGTCATGGACTTGGGACCCCAGGGGAGAACGAAGTTCACCGGGTGGCACACGATCTGCGCGCCCCTGAGCGCCAGCGTCCGCATGGATTCCGGGAAGAACCAGTCGAAGCAGATCATCATGCCCAGCTTCACACCCCGGAAATCATGCACCTCGAAGGGAATGTCGCCGGGGGTGAAAAACAGATTCTCCGCGCCGAAAAGATGGATCTTGCGGTAGAGCTTCCGGTCACCGTCGGGATAGAGCAGCGCCGAGGAATTGAAGAGGGCGTCCCCCGAGGACTCGGCGAACCCGACCACCAGCGCGCAGTCCCGTTCCCGGGCCAGATTCTGGAGCGCGTCGAGGCTGGGCGAGCTTTCAAAGGGCTCGGAGATGCGGGCGAGTTCCTCCCGCGAGGTGAAGGTATATCCCGTGGTGGCCAGCTCGGGCAGGACGAGGAGATCGGCCTCGGCGGACGAGACGAGACCGAGCATGGTTTCTATATTGGCGGCGATTTCCCCGAATACGGGGCGGAACTGGACGAATCCGGCGCGCATATGAAGTGGCTTCCTTGTTGCAAGTGTATAGATAGTATGCTATTATGGTTTCTTAAAACATAACGCTTTCAGGTCGGGAAGTCAACCGGGAAGCGAAGAATCACATCGCTTGAAAACCGGTTGAAAGCTGGAGTTAAGGCTGTTGCGAAGACTGATGCCGATACATGCGGTCAACCCGTTCTGTGTATGCTTTGCGGTCTGGCTTGCGCAGAAAAAAAACGGATTTCGGAAATATGAGATACCCGGCAAACAAAAGCGGCGACACAAGTGTCGCCGCTTTTGTTTGGTGTTGCCACGCCGGATTCACTCGTGCGTGATGGCGTCGGTGGGGCAGCCCTCCTCGGCTTCGAGCGCGCACTGCTCCTGGTCGGGGGGCACGGTGTCCACCTTGACCACTGCCACGTCCTGGAGTTCATAGATGTCCGGGCAGGTATCGCTGCAGAGTCCGCAGGAGATGCAGAGATCGGGATCGACAAAGGTTTTCATGGCTTCCTCCACTTCTCGGGGGTTATATAGCATGGTCGCTATTTTATTATACCCATGAATGGAACGAAACGCAACCGCTTTGTAACGAAAGATTTCCCGTCGTATTCCTTTTTTCGCTCCGCCGGACCGCGACTATCTGCCAAGCGCTTCTTTTACCGCATCGGCGATTCCGGGAGCATCGAGACGGTACTTCCGGTAAAGGTCCCCCGGTGTGCCGGATTCGCCGAACATGTCCCGGAGTCCGTGACGGGTGAGTTTTCCGTTGCCGTTCTCGGCCAGCACCTCGGCTACCGCGCTCCCCAGGCCGCCGATGATGTTGTGGTCTTCCACGGTCACAATACGCCCGGTCTGCTCGGCGTACCTTTTGATTGCGTCGGCGTCGATAGGTTTGATGGTGTGAACATTCACCACGCCGGCGTCAATGCCTTCCTTCTTGAGCATTCCGGCTGCCTCGACGGCGTGGTATACCGGGCCGCCCGTGGCCATGATGGTCACGTCCTGGCCTGGGACGAGTTCCACGGCCTTTCCCATTTCGAAGCGGTAGCTGGCGCCGTTGACATCCTTCACGTTCTGACGGGTGAGCCGGATATAGCTCGGGACGTCGTTTTCGGCCATCCAGCGGACCGCCTGACGGGTTTCGATGTCATCGGCTGGTTGGAGCACCACCATGCCGGGGAGTCCGCGCATCAGGCCAAGATCCTCCAGACCCATCTGGGAGTTGCCGTCTTCGCCGATGCCGATGCCCGCGTGGGTACCCACAATGCGCACCGGCGCCTGGGAATAGGCCACCGAAATGCGGATGGTATCGTAGCGCCCGGTTACAAAGCAGGCGAAGGAGCAGATGAACGGCTTCTTTCCCGCCAGGGCCAGGCCCGCGCCCGCGCCGATCATGTTCGCCTCGGCGATTCCCATTTCCAGAAACCGCTCCGGGTATTTGTCCGCAAACAGTTTGGACATGGTGGACTTGGCGAGGTCGGCGTCGAGCACGACGATTCCGGGGTACTCCGCCCCCAGATCCCTGAGTGTCTCGCCGAAGGATTTGCGTGTGGCGACTGCTGCCATGGTGTTCTCCTGTGGGGTGCTGGCCCCGTAGTGCATGGTACACTAACGGGGAAGTCATATTGCCTCCTGTACAAGACGCGGAGACGAGTAAAAAAGATGCATGGGAAAAGAGCGCCGAATGGCGGTTCTGCCCTGTCGGTCGTTACCGTGCGCCGAAGCGGCCTCTTTCGAGAATGGTCCCGGACCGGCGCACGGTATGGTCAGAGCCGCCTTCTCCACGGAAGTGGAGAAGGCGGCATGATGCGGCTACTTCAACAATACCATGCGGCTCGACGCGAAAATCTTGCCGGACCGCAGGACGGCGAAGTAAGCGCCCGAGGATACGGTCCTTCCGTTGTCATCCCGGCCATCCCAGGAGATCGTGTGCGCTCCCGCCGGGAAGTGCTTCGCGGTAAGGTCCCGTACCTTCTGTCCCCGCGTGTTGTACACGGTGACCGTGGTGTGCCCGGAAGCGGGAAGCACAAAGTATATATTTGTCGACATATTGAACGGGTTGGGGAAGTTCCGGACCACTGTGGTCGGCCGCGGCATCTCGAACGGGCTCGCGATTTCGCGCACCGACGTCTCCGTGCTCTTGGAACGGCGCATGCCCACGTTGTGGTAAATGGGCTCGCTCACCACGGTCAGGATGGGGCTGGCGTAATCGGCGTAATTGGACGCCTGGGCCTTGACACGGTATTGCCCTGCCGGGACGAAGAAGGCGTAGTAGCCCTTCTCCTGCACCTTGTCATCGGTCGTGGTATCCGTAACCTGGGGATTGACCTGATCATACCGGTCGGCTTCCCACATCGGCCAGTTTTCATCGCCATCACGCACATATGCGGTCACTGTGGCGTTCTCGATGAGCGAACTCTCCGGCGGGACTTCCGGCCAGACGTATTCACGGCCCGCGGCATCGATATCGTAGACATAGCCGGCCGGGTCGATGAGAATTTCGGTGATCTTGATGTCATCTCCGATCACATATTCCGGAACCGCGGTGCTGCAGTCGTACTCAACCGGCTTGAATGATACAGATATCTTCGCTCCGGCTCCGTACCCCCGGATGATGTAGGTGAAATCCCACGATTTGTAGCACTGGTCCGGGTCCTTGCCGGCGTACTTGACGCTGGAAACCGGCACGGTGGTTTCGATGGTTGCCCCGTCGCCTTCC
Organism: Candidatus Latescibacterota bacterium; assembly: GCA_041690195.1. Classification (GTDB taxonomy): domain Bacteria; phylum Latescibacterota; class Latescibacteria; order Latescibacterales; family Latescibacteraceae; genus JAWLHT01. The sequence goes on along the minus strand of JAWLHT010000054.1, from coordinate 11,730 downwards.
ACGGTGATGTTCAACCGGTGGAACGCCCAGAGCGTGGTGTCCGCGTCGATGCCATCCGGTGCGGTCTGACGCAGGGTGATGATGACATCTTCGCCGGGAATGGTCCCTGTGCTGCCGCCCAGCCCGCCCGGGTTGACCGTATTGTCGCCGGTCGTGACCGAGTAGCCGTCCATGTCGAATCCGGCCTTGGCCAGTTCGGCGTTGACGGTGATATGGAGCGGCTGGGAAAGCGAGGAGATTTTGCCGTTCAGTTCGGCGCGGAAATAGAGATAATAATCCCGGGATTCGTTCAGGGACTGCGGCTGTATTGTCCACACCCGGTTGGCTCCCACAATCGTGGTACCCAGAACGGTCAGCTCGGAGGCATCATCGCCGGAAAAATATTCCTGTCCCTCGTATACGGTGACCGTCGCGCCAGCCTTGGAAAGTCCCTGGATAGTCGGGTTTGGGGTGATGACAAAATCTCCCCAGGAGGAATTGCTGGTGGCGGGTTGGGTGACCACCGGGGCCAAGAGCGGCACGACATTGACCCCCACCTGGCTCACGTTCTGCAACTGTTCGGAGCCACTGAATCCGCCCTCTTCGGCGGAAGTCGTGATGCTTGCCTGGTTGTAGCACATTCCGGTCGATCTCGGGATGGCCCGAATCTTGATTTCTCCAGTGTGCCAGGTGGGGAGCGTTCCCAGTTCCCATTCCACGACATTATCGACGACCCGGGTCGGAGCGGGTTCGGCGGACTCGAACTCAAATCCCTCCGGCATCTCGTCGGTCAGCACGACATCCGGTGCGGAGCCGGTGCCGAAATTGCCGTAGAAGATGGTGAACTCGGTGGGAGCATCCTGCTCAGTGGCATAGAAGAAGCCGTCCTGGCCGAAGAGCATCTCCATCGATCCCATTTTCCAGACGAAGAGATCCGGCTTTTTCTGGCCGGATTTGACCACGAACTCGGAAACGTTGTTCGTCTGTTCCTGTTCGGTCACATTTCCGGAGATGTTTAGAGTGAACTTTAACTCCGTGCCTTCGGCCACATCGGACCGGACGATGCCCAGCAGTTGTATCGTTCCGCTGGCGTAGTTTTCAAGCGTCCCCAGATTCCAGACGATTTCACTGGAGGTTTTTGAGGCGGGGGCAACTGATTCGCCGGTGATGTCCACTCCCGCCGGCCGCTGGAGGGTAAGCCGGACGTCGGGAGCAGTTCCGTCTCCCATCCAGAAATACATGAGACCGAGTTTGATCGTGTCTCCAGGCGCCACACCGAGATAGTTCTGAAAGTCCTCGCTGTAAGCAAGCACCACCAGGTCGCCTGCGGACAGGGCGTACGAAACGCCCGGCGCAAGCATGAGCAGCGTGCTCAACACGAGCAGATACCGCGTCAACAGCTTCCGCAAACCCATAACAACCTCCCCCGTGTGAAAAGCGGTGTTCATGATTTACTGCCGCGAATTGACCTCATCTGTACAGCGTTGTGCCGCCCGTCATTCTTCATTCTACCGGTACCCGGATGAAAGCGGATGCTCCTTGTCCGGTCCAGCCAATTATCGCGTGGATTCCCTGTACCTAAGTTCGGAACCGCTACGGGAGTAATTTCAGGCCCCCAGTTCCCGGATGGCCTGCTCGGCCTGCTCCGCGGTGGGAGCGGTCCCGTGCCAGTCCACCTTGCCTTCCATGAAGGAAACGCCCTTGCCTTTGACCGTATCGGCCAGGATGAAAGTCGGCTTACCCTTCACGTTCTTCGCTTCTTCGAAGGCGGCGATGAGCGCGTCGAGATCGTGGCCGTCCACCGGGATGACATGCCAGCCGAAAGCGGCCCACTTATCCGCGATGGGCTCGATGGGCATGACATCATGAACATAGCCGTCGATCTGCGCCTTGTTGTAGTCAAGAACGCACACCATGTTGTCCAGTTTATATTTGGACGCAGAGAGAGCAGCCTCCCATATCTGGCCCTCCTGGCTTTCGCCGTCGCCGATGACGCAGTACACCCGGAAGGGGTCGCCGTCGAGCCGGGACGCCAGCGCATAGCCCACCGCGATGCTCAGCCCCTGGCCGAGGGAACCTGTGGAGGCTTCCATGAAGGGCAGACGGCAGCGGTCCGGGTGGCCCTGGAAGGGGGAATCAACCTGACGGAGTGTCATGAGGTCGTCGCGCGAGCAATACCCCAAGGCCGCCTGCACCGCGTACAGGCCGGGAATGCCGTGCCCCTTGGAAAGCACGAAACGGTCGCGTCCGGGCCACTGGGGGCTTTGAGGATCGTGTCGCAGGATGTGGCCGTACAGGGCGACCAGGATTTCGATTTCGGATAGCGAGCCGCCGGGGTGCCCGCTTCCCGCGGCCGCGAGCATCCTGATGACATCGATGCGGGCCTGACGGGCGATTTCCCGGAGATGCGCAATATCGTAAGGCTTTGACACAAAATCCTCCTTGAGGGGAAGGCGGGGAATGGAACTGTACTCACCGGATGGACTAATATAGGGAAAAATGGATACATATGAAACAGATTTCTATCTCGGAGCCGGGTGGTCCGGACAACCCGATTCATGCACATCCCGAGGACGACCGGGGGAGAAAACCGTTCCAACGGAGCGGCTTGACAAATATATGGAAATTCGCCATATTACGACAGATAGTTGCAGAGTTGCCGCCCGGCGCTCTTTCCAGAACGAACCACGCCCACTCGGGAGTTCCACGAATGCGCACCCTGAACTGACCGGGGAAGGCGAAACGGCCTACTTGCGGGGAGCAGTCCCCGTTCCTCTCCTTTCGGTATCCGCACGGAATCGTGCGTCCCTTCCCCAGCGAATAATCGCTAGCGGCCGGACCGGCGTGTCCGGACCATGACAACTCCGCGCCCGTTTGACGGGCCGGGAGTTACCTTGGCGGCGAAGGAGGCGCGATGTCTCATCTCACACTGAAAATCACCGCAGTCACTTTTCGATACGACACCATGCTGGATCCTCTTTTCGAGGGGTTGACCGCAAGTTTTCCCCGCGGCTGGACCGGTATTGTCGGTCCCAACGGGTCGGGAAAAACCACCTTGCTCCGTCTGGCATCGGGCGATCTCGTTCCGATTCGGGGAAGTATGGAAGGACCTTCCCGTGTCCGGTACTGCGAGCAGCGGACTGACGAGCCACCCGGGGGTCTGGAGGAACTGCTGTGCTCTCCGGAGGGAAGGGACTGCTCGCTCCGGGGCCGTCTCGGACTGAAGCCGGACTGGTCGGACCGGTGGGACACCCTCAGCCATGGCGAGAGAAAGCGCGCCCAGATTGCGGTCGCCCTCCGGGAGGAACCGGATGTTCTCGCCCTCGACGAACCAACCAACCATGTGGATGCCGGAGTGCGCGTTCTCTTGGCCGAGGCGCTCCGGAGCTACCGGGGAATCGGCCTCCTGGTGAGTCACGACCGGGAACTCCTGGACATGCTCTGCGGACAGTGCCTTTTTCTCAACCCGCCGGAAGCTGTGCTCCGGAAGGGGAATTACACTGAATGCTCCCTGCAGCGGGAGCATGACCGGGCCGCTCTGGTGCGCCGTCGGGAACTGGCGGACGAGGAGGTGCGGAGACTGGAGCGCGAATATACCCGCCGTCGTAAGAAAGCCGACCGGGACAACCGTGTTCACTCCGGGCGAGGTATTTCCCCGAAAGATCACGATGCCCGGGCGAAGCTGAACGGGGCCCGCCTGACCGGAAAGGATGCCGTGCAAGGCAAGCTCGCCCGTCAGATGGAAGGCCGCCTGCGTCAAGCCGGAGAACGGCGCGATACCATCCCGATAAAGCGGGAAGCCCCGGGAGGCATACGGCTGGATTATACCCGTTCCCGCCGGGATTTCCTCTTTCGGGCCGAACAGGGAGAGATTCAACTCGGACCGGGGAAACTGCTGCGGTTCCCGTTACTCGCCATGCTTCCGGAAGACCGTGTTTCGCTGACCGGTCCCAACGGCGCGGGAAAAAGCACGCTCCTGCGGTATATTTTCGGCATTCTGAACGTTCCGCCCGGGCGGGCGCTGGTCATTCCCCAGGAAATTCCGCCGGAAGCGGCCCGGGAAGCCGTGGAACGAGTCCGGGCCATGCCCGGCCTGGCGCGGGGACAGCTCATGACTCTGGTGAGCCGGCTGGGCTCGGACCCGGAACGGCTTCTTCGGACGGACATGCCCAGCCCCGGAGAAACCCGAAAGCTTTTGCTCGCCCTGGGAATGATCCGCGAGCCGCAGATCATCATCATGGACGAGCCCACCAATCACATGGATCTCGCTTCGGTGGAGTGCCTGGAGACAGCGCTGGATGGATGCGGGTGCGGTCTGTTGCTGGTGAGCCACGATTTCAACTTTCTCCGGCGGCTCACCGCTACCCGGTGGGATATCGTCACCGCGTCCCACGGGGGAGATCTGCACGAAACGTATTGGAAGTAACGTTTTGCCCTACAAAACAATGTCCTGTAAAAAACGGAAAGCCCCGGCTTGCGCCGGGGCTCCAGAAGCAGGGTCCGCAAAAATTATAAACACTCTCTTGAGAAAGTATTTATTAAGGGAACTTTATAGCCACTCGTCGCCATTTTGCGTTCGCTACCCGGAATCCGGGGTCACGGCGGGAGCTCAGACTGGAGGGGCGGCCCTCATGGTGATGAACATAAAAGGTTTTAATTTTTTTGGACCCTGCGATGTCAATATCACGTTTTCCCAAACGGAGCGCAAGCGAATTATGTCGGCGCACCGCACATTTAATTTTAATTAATTGTTTTTTTTACTTGCGCGGTATGACGTTCCGGGATTTATTTGCATGCACCAAGCCATGGATACGAGGGGGGCAGGACTGTGGACCGCGTCGTCTGTTGTCTGAACACACGCGCCATCATCGGGTACGTCAAACGACATCATCCGGAGTTCATGGAGAGTCTGCTGACCGATCTCGATCCATTCTTCGACACTATCGATAATGTCGAAGAATTCCTCATGGATGAGCACAACTGGATATCCCAGGAAGTGTGCGCCCGGCTGTTCGGGCGGGTGCGTCTGCATGCGGGGAATCCGGAAGTGGGCCGTGATATCGGACGGGAATCCATCCTCTACCGCCGCCTCGGATACATTGAAAGCATCTTCATCAAGGCCATCGGTCATCCCTACCTCTCGATCATGCGTGCCCCGGCCATTAACGCCAAGTTCAACCGGACCAAAACCGTCGAGATTGTCGAATCCGACTGGTCTCATGCCCTGGTTCGCCTCAAGTGGGTTCCCGGTCTGGGGTCCACGCGGGACATCTGCCTCCACAATATCGGTGTGTACGAGGCCATCCCCACCATATGGGGCCTGCCCATGGCCCGGATCACCGAGCACAAGTGCCACTTTTCGGGTGACGACTGCTGCGAATTCACCATCGAATGGGCAAAAAAATCATTCTTCGCCCTTGTTTTCGGCCTTCTTACCCGCCGACGGGAAGTATACCGTGATTCGCTGGCCGAACTGGAGCGTGAGAAGGAACTCATGGTTCGGAAGTACCTTGAGATCAGCCATCTGAACACGGAGTTGAAAAAGCGGGTGGAGCGGCTGACCTCTCTTGACGCCTGCTCCAAGGCAACCGCCTCAATCCTGGATACGGACAAGCTGCTCGATGTAGTGATGTCGCTTGTGGTCAATGTGATGCAGTTCGACCGCGCGCTCATCATGCTGGTGGACGACGAGAAGCGTTCCCTGATTCCAGTGAAAATCGCTGGGGATGTGAGCAGTCACCCCTCATCCATGCGGAGCTATGCCATACCGCTCGACCGGAAGTCGAACATTCTGGCCCGGGTGGTGGATTCCGGAATCGCCCAGATCGTAACCGATGTAGACCACTCCTTCCTGCGGAAGGAAAATCTCATTCTCAAAACTTTCAACCCCAAATCCTTCGTCGCGGTACCGCTCATGACCCGCAATCAGGTCATCGGGGTGATGGCGGCCGAGCGGATCAAGGGGTTGGCCGATTTTTCCTCCAATGATCTCGACTATGTCATGAATTTCTGCAGTCAGATCGCCACCTCGCTGGAGAATGCCCGCCTTATCGAAAACATGAAAAGCTCCTTCATGTCTTCCATTCTCTCTTTGGCCTCCGCCCTGGAAGCCAAGGATTCCTATACCCGGGGCCATTCCAACCGGGTGGCGGTGTATTCCACCATTATCGCCCGCCGTATAGGGCTTGACGAGGACCGGGTTGAACTCATCCGTCAGATGGCGCTCATGCACGATATCGGCAAGATCGGCATCCCCGACCATATCATCAACAAGGAAGGGAAGCTTACCCATGAGGAGTTCAGCGCCATCCGCCGCCATCCTCTCGTGGGCATGCAGATCATTCGTCCGCTCATGGTTCATCATGCCGACCTGAGCATGGTGAAGAGCCATCACGAGCGGTACGACGGCCTGGGCTATCCCGAGGGGCTGTCCGGAGATGATATACCCCTCGAAGCCCGTATCCTGGGGGTTGCCGACTCCTTTGACGCCATGACTTCCGACCGCCCCTACCGTGCCGCCTTGAACTGGGAGACCGCTCTCGCTGAACTGCAGCAGAACCGGGGGCGTCAGTTCTGCCCGTATGTGGTGGATGTGTTCAAGAGTGTAGTCGGGTCCTTCCCGCCGGACCTCAAGGCTCTAATCGCCGACAACCGCCAGAGCGGCCACTCCGTTGCGGACATTATCGAAAAGAGCGTACGGTTCTGAACCGCGCCGTTCCCGCGGATTTTCCCGTAAGGAGCGGCTGTCGCATCTGCCCGGGCCGGGATTGAAATACGGCTGTTGGTATAGAACAGCGGCGTTTGTCCCCCAAAGCAACTGTGGAGTATATCCCGGCTCCCGCTCCTGGTGCACCAACTGTTGAGTATGGGGTTAAATCCCCCGTCGATACCCTCCGCCCTGAACATACGAGGAGTTGCTCGCTGCCGAATCCGCCCGGCTTCTTGGAAGGGGATCGTGGGGTGAGTTACTCTTTTTGGGCAGACCGAATGCCAATGATTATCTTATGGTACTCATGCGTGCCAGTGGTTTTTCCTTATGTTTACGACCATACCCCTCGGTTCCCTTCTTGCACCTATTATTGCTGGCGCTTACAGTGCGGACGGGAGTGAGGCTGCCGTGCGGTGGGCAGCGGTTCCGTTTCAGCCGTCCTGCTTTTTCCTGATGATCCCGGTTGAAGCCCCGGGCGGGCAGAGCTGTTTCAGTTCCTGGATGATCTGGTTATCCCGGCGGAGTTTACGGGAAAGATCGAGGATAACGTTGAGGAGAACACGGATCCCCAGTTCGGCATCGTGACGTAAGAGCCGGAGAAGCTCCATTTTGTGAAGGGCAAGCAGGATGCAGGGCGTGGCCGTTATGATGGTGGCGGAGCGCCGTTCTCCGGTGAAAACCCCCATTTCGCCCGCGATACCGACCGGCTCGATCCGGGAAAGCTCCTTGCCGTCGGGGAACGCCACCTTGAGCGCTCCCTGCAGGAGAATAAAGATTTCCCAGGATTCATCCCCCGCTCGAAAAATGATCTCGTCCTTGCAGAAGCTGCGACGTTCGCACGCTCGAATCACCTCTTTGAACTGACGGGTGGTAAGCCCCTGGAACAGGGGAATCTTTTCCAGGATGCGGATGAGCTGCAGGTGGCGTAAAAGGGTGCCGCGCTGGTCCGGGTTCACTTCCCGGTCTCCGCATTCCGGGGAATGCTTTTCCCCGTCGCCTTCACTGTGTTTCGGTAGCCTGCCCACCGCGAGTACTCCTTTCCAGGTGAATATACTTGATGCTTGTGGGAATAATACGCAATGGAGAGGCGCCGGCGCAAGTCCCGCGCTTGGCCGGCTGGCTGGCGCGTATACGAAATATGCGGCGGGTGTCCCGCCCATCCGTTTTTTCCCGCCATTGTGTTTCGCTCTGCTTTGCGCAACGCAGGGAACAGCTTGCGTGCGGTGAAGGAAATGCGTATCCTGAATAAAAGCCGAGGTTTTCCGCCCGGTACCCGTCACCTCCGGAGACAGTCATGCAGGGTGAAGTCAGCGTCCGAGCCGGTTCCTACCGCTGGGTGATCGTGTCGCTCCTTTTTGCCGCGACCATGGTCAATTACTACGACCGTATCGTTCTTTCCGTACTCATCCCCCGGATCAAGCAGGACATGGGGGTGACCGATATTCAGTACTCCTGGATGCTGAGCCTTTTCCAGTTCGGGTACATGTTCGGCTCGCTCGCCGCGGGGAAGGTTATTGACCGGCTGGGGGTACGGACAGGCTATCTGCTTTCCATATTCCTGTGGTCGCTTGCGGGAACGATGCACGGGGTGGCGCGCTCCGCTTTTTCCCTCGGAATCTGGCGGGGGTTGCTCGGGATCACCGAGGCGGGCAATTTCCCCGCCGCGATCAAGGGGGTTTCGGAGTGGTTCCACCGGAGCGAACGGGCATTCGCAACCGCTCTCTTCAACAGCGGCCCCCATATGGCCATGATCACCGGAGCCCCGCTCATATTTCTCATCACCAGCAGTCTGGGCTGGCGATGGGCCTTCGTGATCCTGGGGCTCACCGGGATCGGACTTTCGGCTGTCTGGCCCCTGCTCTACCGGAAACCACCGCATGCTCCCGACGAATCAGAATCCGCCGGGCGGTTCGAAGGTCCGGTCCGTTGGCGCGACCTCCTGCGCCGTCGGGAAACCTACGGCATCATGCTGGCCCGCTCGCTCACCGACCCGGTCTGGTGGTTCTACATCTTCTGGCTTCCCAACTACCTGAACTCACAACGCGGGTTCGATCTGAAACAGGTCGCGGTCGCTTTTCCCCTCATCTATACCGCGGCCATCCTTTTCGGTAACGCCGCGGGGCTGTTTTCCGGAGCGCTGGTCCGACGGGGCATGGACGCTTCCCGGGCACGGAAACTTACCATGCTGCTCTGCGCCCTCTGCATGCCCTTCACCGCGTTTGCTGTCGCCGCGGAGAACGTCTGGACGGCGGTGGCTCTGGCAAGTCTGGCCTGCGGGGCGCATACCGGCTGGGCCGCTAACGTCTTTGCGCTCATCACCGACCGGTTCCCCTCACGGGCGGTCGGCTCGGTGACCGGCATCAGTACGTTTGCGGGAGGCCTGGGAGGACTGCTCCTTTCCACGTTCACCGTGGGATACATGGTTACCTATTTTGGGTATCTCCCGGTGTTCATCCTCATGGGAATCCTGCACCCGGCGGGCTTTCTTTTCCTTCACTTCATGGTGCGGGACAAACAGACGGCGTAGTGTCAATTATGAAACCATATGGGGAAAATCCGTTCACTGCCATATGCCGAGGCATCAGTAGTGGGACACTCCATTTTCCGCCGGGCGGGAGATGGGACCGGAGGGTGCGCGTCGCAAGGTATGGGCTGGGTTTTTCCCGGATTGAGCCAAAACTGGTGTCACCGGTTCGACATGCGTTCAGGTTTCATCCGTTCCAGCCGGGAACCGCGCAATCGTTGCCACGGCAACACGCTATCCCACGTTCTGCCGGCCTGTCCCGCCCACCGGTTCCAGGCTCCGGTCTTTTCATCCTCAGGAGGTCCCATGCGCGCGCATTTGCTCTCCGCAGTCTGCCTGCCGCTCCTGCTCATCTTCAGCACATCTCTCCCGGCAGCATCGCAGGATAATGGAAAAACTCCTCCGCGTCTGAAACGGGCGGACAGCTTTCTCGGCATCCACTTCGATTTCCATGCCGGTGACGACTGCACTGAAATCGGGAAACATGTCACCCCGGAAATGATCGAGGGAATCATCGACGCTGTACAGCCCGATTACATCCAGTGCGACTGCAAGGGACACCGGGGGCTTTCCAGCTATCCCACGAGGATCGGCAACCCGGCCCCGGGATTCGTCCGGGATCAGCTCCGCATCTGGCGGGATGTCACCGCCCGGCGCGGCGTGGCGCTCTATCTCCATTATTCCGGTGTCTGGGACACCGAAGCCTGCAGGAAACACCCCGAATGGGCACGGGTGGACGAGAACGGCAATCCGGACAAAGACAAAACCTCTGTGTTCGGTCCCTATGCGGACCGTCTTCTCATTCCCCAACTCCGGGAGCTGGCGGACGAGTATGGGGTCGATGGCGTCTGGGTGGACGGCGAGTGCTGGGCGACAGTTCGTGATTATCGCCCGGAGGTGCTGAAGGCCTTCCGGGAGAAGACCGGCATCACCGATATCCCGAAAAAGCCCGAAGACCCGCACTGGTACGAGTTCTCGGAGTTCTGCCGGAACGGTTTCCGGGCCTACCTGAATCATTATGTAACCGAGCTGCACCGCTCCAATCCGGATTTCCAGATCGCCAGCAACTGGGCCTTTACCTCGCTCATGCCCGAGCCGGTGAGCGTGCCGGTTGATTTTATTTCCGGGGACTTTTCCGCCCGGAACAGTGTGAACGCGGGCCGTCTCGAAGGACGATGCATGGTCCACCAGGGTAAGCCCTGGGATCTCATGGCCTGGAGCTTCACCTGGACCGATGGCCTCTACAACACCAAGAGCGTCCCCCAGCTCCAGCAGGAAGCCGCCACCGTCCTGGCGCTCGGCGGTGGATTCCAGGCGTACTTCCCGCAGAAGCGCGATGGGTCCGTGCGGTTGTGGCAGCAGGCCCGGCTCATGAGCGAAGTCGCGAAGTTCTGCCGTGCCCGTCAGGAGTTCTGCCACAAGGCGCAGCCCGTACCGCAGGTTGCCCTGCTGTACTCGACGGAGGCCTACTACCGGAAATGTGCCAATGTCTTCGCCCCCTGGGGCGGAGAACTCACCGCCCTCAACGGCGTTCTCCAGTGTCTCCTCGATTCACGGAATTCCGTAGATATCGTCATGGAGCACCACCTCACGGGCCGCATGGGGGAGTATCCCCTCATCGTTGTGCCGGAGTGGGAATTCCTGGCGCCTGCTTTCCGGGATGAACTCGTCGTGTATGTCAAGGGCGGGGGCAATCTCCTCCTTATTGGACCGAAGAGTGCGGCCCTGTTCGAAAAGGAACTGGGTGTCAAGCTCATCGGTCCGCCGGAAAAGAAAATGGCCGCACTCTCCCACGGTGACTGGATCGCCGGGCTGAACACGATGGTGCAGCAGGTCGAGCCCGCTTCCGGTACGGTACCCTTCGGGAAGCTTTATGATCTCGGCCTTGGCTATGCGGGAGTGAACGATGCCGAAGGGCCATCCTGGACCGCCGCAACCATCGCCTCCATCGGAAAGGGGAAAATCGCCGCGACCTGGCTCGCCCTCGGGGAACGCTACCTGAACTGCTCAACCCCGACTACCCGCGATTTTCTTGGCGGCCTCGTCCGCGAACTCTTCCCCGATCCGGTAGCGGAGGTTTCCGGCTCCCACACCGTGGATATCACGGTTGCCGTCAAGAACGGAAAGCTCATGGTAAACATGGTGAACACCGCCGGGCCGCACCACGGCGCTTCGGTCAATACTTTCGATGAGATTCCCGCCATCGGCCCGCTCGCGGTGGCGATCCGGACTCCCCGAAAACCGAACGCGGTCACCGTCCAGCCCGGCGCGCGGAAAATCCCCTGGGATTATTCCGGCGGGAAGGTCCGGCTCACCCTGCCCGGGCTGGAGATTCACGATATCATAGTGGTGGAATGAGGGGGAGCGGATCGTAAACAGAAGCAGTTAGTGGTGAACGGGTGTCTTGCGGTACAGGTCGGAAAATCTAACTCACCCCTCGTTCCCCTTGTATGTTACCAATGAGGCAGGAATGGAGTCCGGTCAAGGGTCATCCGGCAGTATCGGATGATTCACTTGC
>JAWLHT010000053.1:0-20853 GCA_041690195.1 Candidatus Latescibacterota bacterium | reverse complement strand
TGCCGGGCCGGGGTCGTCCGGTTCAGGATGGATAAACGGAAGATATGACTTTCGCGACGGGGGCCTCAATCCCGATTCCACGTATGTCTACCGGGTGCGTTACCGGAACGGGGAAGGGGTGGCGACCGAATGGTCGCTTCCGGTCCGCTTCTCCATGCGGGGCCGCGCTGTACGTACCCTGATGCTGCCGGGAGACCCCGCCGATGATTACACGGTGAATGACGGGCCGGGATTGCGGGATTCCACCCTTATCCGCGCCGGGGCAGGTGACGACGGTTCGGGGCTGGACGGGTTTCTTTCCTTCCGGCTGCCCTGGGATGTCCGGACCGGAGGCGTGGACAGTCTTTTCCTCTCCCTGACCCGGACGGAGGAGGCGTCAGAGACCGCGCCTCCGCTGACACTGGCGCTCATTCCGGACGGCAATCTGGGGCAGCCGGAGAGCCTCGCGCTTTCCGCGCTGGATACTACCGGTGCAACCGAAAGCTGGACAGTCACATGTAGCGAAGGAACGAAGCGTTCTCCCAATCTTCGGGAACTCTTCCGCGCCTGGCAGGATTTGGACAGCGGCAACCGGTTCGAGTATGGCTTCGGGGTGCGGATAGACGACAACAACCAGCTTCCGGGTGTTCGCGCGGCATTCCTCGACGCCTCGCACCCGGACTGGAACGGAGGGACTTTCCTTTCCATCCATTACACGCCGGGCGCGCCGGATACGCTGCTGGGCGGGCCGGAGGACTTCTCCCTCTCTGTAGCCGCGCCCGACTCCATCCGGGCTTTCTGGACGGACGGGGCAAGCGGAGAGTATGGCTGGCTGCTCCTGAACCTGGCCGACTCCAGCCGGGTAGCGGGAACGGATACACTGGAAGAGAACACCGAGTCGATCACTGTGGGCGGGCTTACACCGAATACGGTGTATCAGTGGATGGTACAAGCAGTAACACCGGAAGAAGCGCGCGTTTCCGGCGCTGCCGGAGCCCGTACGCTCACCCGCACGCCGGGAAAACCGTCGGTTGCGCCAATATCCGGCTCAGCACTGCGGTTTGTCCTCGATCCGCGTGACAACCCGCCGTATACCGAGTATGCAGTGCAGGATTCACTCACCGGGTGGTTCGCGGACCCGGGGGCATCACCGCCTGTTCTGCGGTCCGGTCCGCTCTCGGACTGGGGATGGCGCACTTATGCGGACTGGGGAGGCGCGCTGGGCGACAGCCTGACGGGTCTTGTGCCGAACGAAAAATACGGGTTGAGAGTGAAGGCGCGGTGAGGGGAGAACCATGGATGCTGATGTACGGGATTATTCCGGAGATAATGCACTGTCCGCCTTCGTCCGGGGACTCGGAATAAAAAAATCGGGACGGCAGGGGGCGCGAGTGTTATTCCCATTCACTCGGGCGCTTATCCCGCGCACCCGCTTCATTTGGCAATTGTCACTTTACCGGAGGATACCCCATCATGAGTGAAACGGAATACGGGGCCGGAGGGTACGCCTGGACGCTGGCGGTGACGCCCTCCGCGCCGGTGCTGGACTGGGGCGGGTCCACGGAGCTGCTGGTGTCCATCGGGGAGGACGGCAACCCGCTCCATACGGAATACGCCATCCTGAACGAGACACGCGGAGAGTGGCTCGACGCGGCAGGAGAAGGTTCGGCGACGCCGGTATGGCGCCTTCGCGCGGACTGGGGAACAGTAGCAGCATCAGGACTCGACCCCGCAACGATATACACGTTCAGCGCCAGAGCGAGGAACGGCGACGGAGTGGAGACGTTGCCGGGTCCCCCGGCTTGTCTGACAACCTGCGGCTGCGGAGAAGCGGTCCTGGAGATGGTGCTCGACGTGGTGAAAGCGAGCTCCACCATCACACCGCCCGCTTTCATGGCCGGGCTCCCCGCGAGCATACGGCTGGCCGGGAAGAACCTGAACGACTTCGGCTTTCATGTTGACCGAATAACCGGCCTGGACCTTCCCGCGGTCGTTCCCGACGAGGAGCTTGTTCCCGGAGACCACGCCTGGCTGGTGCGCGACGAATACTTCGCGCCGAAACGGATCGTGCTGGAAGGTCATGTCCACGGCTCTGCTCCCGAGGACCTGCGGCTTCGGCTCGCTTACCTCAAAAGCTTCCTGGCCGGTTTCGAAGGGAGTCCCTGGCGGTCCCGTACCCCGGTGCGCCTCGAACGCTCCGACCTTGGAGACCGTCACTGGATGGTCTTTTACGAGTCCCTGGACGAGATCGAGACCCTGGGGAAACGGGACCGATCCTCCAGCGCCCGGATACGGGTGACGGTCAAATCGCCGCTGCCCTTCGCCCTTTCCAACGAGGTGGTTCGAACCGTACTTGTCCCGGAGGCGGGCGGCTTTCACCCCCTTGAGCTTGGCAATGCCCCTTCGGACGCGGTGTATGTCCTTCGCGGCCCGGCCACTGACCCGTCATTCTCGCTGGGAGACATGATCTTCCTCTGCAACTTCTCCGACGGGTTCGCGTTTTCGGATGTCACGAACACCACCCGGAGCGGGGAATTCGATCCCGCTGACCATGCAGCTTTGGCCTGTATGCTTACCGAAACCGGCATGGGGATTCTGGTTTCCGGCGCCGACACGGTTCGGTTCGACGTGCGGGGAAATCCGGCCGATGGGGCCTGGGTGGCGGTCGTGGAACCCCGCTGGCAGAGTTCATCCCGCATCGGAGATGCAGTGGTGCTGGAACACCGCGCCGATGCGGACAACTTTCTCCGTCTCTCCTGGGATGCCGCCGCGTGCGCCTGGGTATTCCTGATACGCGCCGGGGGAGAGGATTGCGAAGTACGGTCGCCAGTCCAGGCCTTTACCGCCGGGACCCGCATCGTACTCGGAATCACCTGGGACGCCACCAACGCCGGCGGCATGAAACTGTACATAGACGGCACCCAGGCGGCAGCCGGAGATCGCTATCCGGTGTTGTCGTCCAAACCACAATATGTTACACTCCACGCAAACGACGGTTCATTCCAATCTGACGCCGTGATCGACCTTGTCGCGGGATGGTCAAGGATGCTTTCAGCCGATGAAATGCTGCGGATTGCCGGAGACCCCTCGGCGCTGGCCAACCGTAACGTGGCGGTCTCCTGGGCTGGTACGCTGGACGAGGGAGACCTCCTCACCATCGACTCCAGCCGTCGCACCGCAGAGGTTTTCGACGTGTCCGCCGGGGTCCGTGTCAACGCGCTCCCCGGCCTGGCCGGCGAAATCCCTGTCCTCACTCCCGGGCGCCGCCGCACCGCCACCGACCGTACCCAGACGATGATCCACTTTCTCAGCGCCGCGGCGGGAATGGAGGTCCGATACCGAAGGAGGTATTTGTGACAGAGAAAGCCAAAGAGAGAAGAAAAAAGCGAAAAGAAAGCGCAACGGGAGGATGTCAGGGGCATGCCTCGCCCGGTCTGGATCACCGATGCGCGTGATGGATATAACAAAAGCTGATGAAATGACGCTCATTTGCCTTTATCGGTATTCCTGCGTCTTTGCGTGAGACAAATCCTTTCTTCGCGTCTCTGCGAGAAACATCTCTTCCGGAGGAACAATGCATTATGCCATCGATATTCTGGATCCCACGAAAACACGTGTCGCGGTGCTCACCGGGCTCACCGCGGCATGGCTTTCAGAGCGGATCAACACCCCGTCATCGCTCCGGGTGGAGACGGTAAACGCGGAGTTCGCCGGGATTCTCGCGCCGGGAAATTCCTACCTCCGGGTGCGGGAATACCCGGACGGAGGGGCATCCACGTTCCGGGTGTGTTCGGTGCGGACGGAGCGGAAACGGGAGCATCCCGCGCTCGCGATAACCGCCGGTCACCTTCTCGCGGATGCCGCCGGGGAGGTGTTCGCGGAGGCCGCGGACTGCGCCGGGCATACTCCGCGGGAACTCATGGAGCGGGTGCTGGGCTGCTCTGGCTTCGGGTGCGGGACGGTGGAGCCGGAAGATCCGGTGCCATTCGTACGGTTCGAATACGAGCCGGTTCTGGATTGCCTGCTCCGGATCTGCCGTCTTGCCGGAGGCGAACTGGTGTTCGACGAGGAAACGGCGACGGTATCCCTGCTTCGCCGGGCGGGCGAGGACCGGGGTGTCATGTTCCGGTACGGATCAAACCTGCGGAGCGCATCCCGCACGGTCGATCTCACCCGGATGGTGAATCGGGTCTACGGGGTCGGCGGCGGATTTCCCATCCTGGACCTTCGCGGCGCTCCGGGAAACGGCGGGCTGCCCTATGTGGAAGATTCCGAATCTATTGCCCGATGGGGATTGCGGGAAACGGTCCGGCACGAACCGACCCTGGAGGATGTGGTGAACCTCGTGGTTCCGCCGGTGCTTGACGGTGCGTATACCGGGGGTCTGTGCGACGGATGGAGCAACCTGGGTGCTGTGGTCAGCCGGAATACGGACCCGTCGTTCCGTCTCCACGGACGATCATCCCAGCGGGTCCAGACCACCGCGGCGGGGCAGGGGATTGCCAAAGCGGTCACGGTGGTTCCCGGAAGAGTCTACAGTCTGCTGGCCTGCATTGTTCTCGAATCAGGCGCGGCACGGGTACGGGTGGCCGACGGCCCGGCTGAATACCGCCGTCCGGAAGCGGTCACGGGAACGGGACTGGCCGTGGTGCGCATCGAGGGCTGGAAAGCGATATTCCCGGAGGTCACTGTTGAGATTGTACAGGCGGGGGACGCTCCCTCTGACTTTTCCGTGGACAGCGTGCAGATCGCCGAGGGAGCGCGGGTGAAACCGTTCACCGTGGGAAGCAGCGCGTGTGCTCTCCGGGAACGCTGTCTGGAGACCCTGCGGGCTCGAAAAGACCCCGAAATCACCTATGATATCGACCTCGTGGACCGCTCCGGCGATCCCGGCATGGAACGCACCCCCCTGCGGTTCGGTCTGGGGGATACCGTGACCGTGATCGATCCCACGCTGGATCTGCGGGTGGAGACCCGGGTGATGGAACGTGAAGCCGATCTCCTTCGCCCCAGCCGGGTCCGGGTACGGCTCGATACGCCGGGACACGGACTGGACGAAATCTTATCCGCTCTCCGCGAAGCCCAGGCCGAGAGCGTGAAGCACACCCGCGCCGCACTGACCGAAAGTTCCACCGCGGCGGAGGCGGGTTCCCGCCGTGTCGGCTTTTCCATGCAGACAGTCCGGTTCACCGGAAGCATCCTTCCGCTGGGCTGGGATGGCGTGAGCTGGAGCGCGGGGGTCCTGCGGGCTGGCGAGGCATGGTTCAGTATCGGGGCCGGGTCATCATCGGGAATGGCCGCGAATTCCACATTCTACTACTGCTTCGACCGTACCGCGCCCACCGGTTTCATCCGAGCCGCGGACCTCTCCGAGGCAGAAGGGGAGGACCGCGTCCCGGTCTTCGCGGTTGTCACAACCACGCAGTCTTCGCCCTGTACGGTCCACTCGCCGGAAGTTATCCGGGGATAGCAGCGCGGTGTTCTGATGCGCGGAGTGGGGTGAGGTACTCTTCCCTGCCCGTACTGCGGAGAAAACCCTTATCAAGCCGTCACAGAACAGAATGGAAAGAACGCAGCGAGCAGGATATGAGGGAAGGAATGGCGGAATTCGCGGAGGAAAATCGGCGGATCGTGCATGATCATGGCATGGAGGTAATGCCCACAATCGCATGGCAAGCGACATGTTACAGAAAGACGACACTTCATGTACAGTCTGAATTCACCATTTTGGAAAGGGAGCGTTGAGGCATGTCTCTGGAGAAAACCTCGATACGGCAGGAGCCAAACCATTATGTCACAGAACATTTCCTGTACAGCGACTTCATCTGCCCCTGTTGCGACACCCTGAAAATCGTGCCCGGATTCTATCGTCACACCGGGCTCCTGGAGCGGATGCGGATCGAGCTGGGATTTGCCCTGGCGGTGAATTCGGGTTTCCGGTGCGAACGGCACAACCGGGAGGTCGGTGGCGCGGCACGCTCCTGGCATTTGCTCTTCGCCACCGACATTCGTCCCGTGGAACACTCCCCGGAGAAGCTCGCGGCCATGTATGCGGCGGCGGAACGGCTCGGGTTCACCGGCATCGGGCGTTACGACACATTCCTCCATCTGGACCTCCGCCCCGAACCGGCCCGTTGGAGAGGGTGAAGAAAGCGTGCGTTCAGTCGCCTTTCCTCGGAGGCAGGGGAGATGATACCGGGGAATTCCCGGCGCGGCGAAACGCGCGATATTTTGTGCGGACTTTATGCCCGACGTACGCGAACCAGCCAATGGTGAAAACGCTGATGATCTGGAGATAGAGCCGGTATTTCCCTGGCTCGATGTACGCCTTGCGGTCATGGAGAAATTTCACCGTGAAGGCGATGCCGACCAGCAGAATCAACCCCGAGGCAATCTCGATGATAAGATTGATGAGGAGCGTTGACCGGGAGCTTCTGATTGCTTCGTGGACCCCGGGACGCTGGCGCGGGTCGCGGGAACGGCGCGCCTGGCGGGAGTGTTCGAGCAGTTCGGCGAGTTTTTCTCTCGGGATATCGTTCGGTTCGTTCATGCAATGACTTTCGTGGAGATGATGACTGTTGCACAGTACCCCCGCCGGAGAGATCCGGCGCGCCGTGCCGGAAGGGATACATACGGAGAATGGAATAATATAATGATTTTCCACCGGACGGGAAGAAAAAAGCGAACCGGGAAAGGAGGTGAGATGAATCATGGAAATCATCGAACTGGTGAAACTGGGAACGCCCGTACTGGTGCTTGGAATGCTGCTCCTTCTGGAGCGTATCAACACAAAGGTGAATATCATCCAGGATGATGTCCGTCGCATCCGGCACGGCATCACCTGGCAGGATACCTGCAATGCGCGTCATGACGAGATCAACCGTCGGCTCCTCCGGTTGGAACGGCATCCGGCCGAAGGATGAGGCGGAGATCCGGGAGTGCCGGGAATCCATCCCGGCCGTTACACCTCATACCATGGAGGCGAATATGCAGCGAGCGGTGAATCTTGCGGTGGCGGTTATGATTATGGCGGTGAGCGCGAAGGCGGCGGAAGCGGGAGTGCTCGGCAAAATCGTTTCGGCCGCGGGGAGTGAAGTGGTGTCACTGGCGATCTCGGCAGTGCTGGTCCTGCTCGCGGGAGCATCCGGAGCGCTGTTCGTCCGGGTGGTCCGGACCTTCCGGGAGGCCGGAGAATTCCTTTCCGCACTGGGGTACGCCCTCGATGACCGGCGGATCACACGCGAGGAACTGGCGGAAATCGTGCGGCAGGGACGGGATGTCTTTGCCGTGTGGAAATAGCGGTCAGGTGTATGAAAAGACGGTCCACTCCTTTGGGGGGCGGGCCGTTTTTTTTTTCGCTCAGGGCTGTCCCGCCGATTACCCGCTTTGCACGGGGACGCCTGCCGCATTCATGTCGCGACCACACAAACCGTTCTTTGATGACAGGTGGTTCGGCACGGTGGTATGGTTTGATTCGAGGTCCTCCTTCGGGAATTCCGGACCAACCGTCGATCTGCTCCTCCGGAGAGCGCAGTGGCGAGCGTTGTGGCCGGTTATCGGGAGCGTGTGTTTATTCAATTGTATTCCGGGTGCAATTCGCGTATTGTGATGTTGAGCGGATCGAAACCACCGGAAACAGAAAAAAGGGGGAATTCTCATGGGCATTCGAAGGTGCGGAAAGTGTATTCTCATGGCAATGGTTTCAGCCGCGATAATTCTCTCCGTGGCAACGGTTGAGCCGGCAAATTTCGACCGTGAATCGGGATATGAGTATCCGTCCGTTCCACCTTCCGGAAGGCCGTTGCCCTTCAAAACCCGGCAGTATGTGGTCTACAAAGCGGTCGATGCCATCACCATCGACGGCAGGCTGGACGAAACGAGCTGGGAAAACGCGGAATGGACCAACACATTCGATCACATTCTGTCCGTCCGGGGATATGCCCGGCCGTTTCTCGCGACACGCGCCAAAATACTCTGGGACGACGAAAAGCTCTACTTTGCCGCCGACATGGAGGAGCCGAATCTCATCGGGTACATCGCCCAGCATGATACGGTGGTGTGTTACGATAACGATTTCGAGATTTTCATCGATGTGGACGATGACGCCCAGGATTACATCGAGTTGGAGTTCAATACCCTGGGCACGATTTTCGATATCTTCTATCCAAAAGAATTCCACCGGGGAGGGCTGCCCCACGGCTGGCCGCAGGGATTTTACGGAACTCGAAACAGCCCCGACTGGGACCTCGAAGGAATGCGTATCGCGGCGAGGGTCGACGGCAGCCTCAATTATCCCCTCGACCGGGATCGAGGGTGGACTCTGGAGGTATCGATCCCCTGGGAATCCCTCCAGAAAACGAGCCGCACCGGCGAAAAGCTCAACCGCGAGGGCAGCTGTTTCCGGGTCGGCATGAGCCGGGTAGAATATCCCTGGCCGAAGGAGTGGCCCATCAAGGACTGGAACGACAAGGGCAGCGGGAGCTGGGACTGGACCTGGACTCCGAATCTCGCCTATGATATGCACGTTCCCGAGGCATGGGGACGGGTTATTCTTTCGGAGCGGAACGTGCTTCACTCAAAAGACCGGGAACTCGAAAATTCGTTTCCGTTTACCGATCCCCCCGTACCGCCCAAAAAGACGGAGATCGGAAGCATGGTCCGGATCAAAGGCGGCGTCTATCCGATCGGTCCCGACGAAACCGACCCGGCCGTTTCACCGGGAGGGAATGTTACCGTTGGTGATTTCTACATCGACCGGTACGAAGTGACCGTGGGAGAGTATGCCCTGTTCCTCAATGCGGGAAACGGCGAAAAGCACTATATGGACGATATGGCCGATCCCTTTTTCTGCGGAATCGTGATGAAAGCGGCCGGACAATATGCGGTGGTCCCCGGAAGAGCAAACTACCCGATGGTGTTCATGCGTCCGGAAAGCGCCTCGGCGTATGCGTCATGGGTCGGGAAGCGCCTACCGACCGAGTACGAATGGGAAGTCGCGGCTCGCGGCATCGCGGGACGGCGGTATCCCTGGGGGAACGAACCGCCCGATTCGAACCGTGCCAATTACAACTACCATATCGGCCATACCACGCCGGTGGGATCCTTCGAGAAGGGAAAAACACCCGAGGGGATTTACGATCTGGCCGGGAATGTCTGGGAATTGTGCGACGGGGTCTGGGAAGAGTATCCGTGGGGAGCCAAAGTCGATGGCCGGACCCAAGGCCGCCAGATTATGCGCGGCGGTTCCTGGATTACGCCCGCAGGAAACATCGGGAGCGCCTACCGTAACGCCATGAAGTATTCCGGCTGGGCGGCGATGATCGGATTCCGGTGCGCCAGAGATGCCGGGAAGCAGGAGCAATGAGCCCATTGTCCTAACCATACACCGAGGTTCAAACCATAAGGGCAGCGGGTATGGGAGGAAGACAATCTCCTGTTTCCACCCCGGACCTCCCCGGTCGGAGGATAGGGGACCCTTGAGGGGGAAAAAAGAGAAACCCATCTTCACCGCTCTCTTTTCCCCCTTGTCGGGCCCCGCCGCCGATTCGGAGAATCGGTGGTGAGCGCCATCACAAGGAGGTGGCGCAGTACTCGCCGGGGGGATCGCTTTCCCCGATCACCCCCCAACCATTTCAGCGGATAAACTTCCACACAGTGCACTGAATCTTTACAATAATGCGCCCCGGTCCGCGCTATACCTCCTCAATCACCCGCTGAAGACGCTGCTGAACCTCGAAGGCAACCAGGCGCAACTCGCCCTGCTCGATGGCCATCATGGATGAGATGGGGTCCACCGCGGTCACCTCGACCCGGCCGTCCACAGTCTCCTGCACCACCACATTGCACGGCAGCATCACCCCGATCTTGTCCTCGGTTTCGATGGCCCGAAACGCGAATTCCGGGTTGCAGGCCCCGAGAATATGGTAGGGGCGGTATTCCTTACCGAGCTTTTCCCGGAAAGCCCGCTGCATGTCTATTTCGGTGACAATGCCGAACCCTTCGTTCCGCAGGACCTCTCTGGTCTTTTCCAGCGCCTGCCCGAACGGGAGGTCAACGACTTTGCTGAAGTAATATTTCATCGGCGCTCCCGGAGGAAGACGGTTTCTGGAGGAGATGCGGAGAAAAAAATGAGAGAAAAAAGAATTGTCTCGCGCAAAGGCGCGAAGGCACAAAGAAAAGATAAGGAAAGAAGGGAAAGACGCAAAACTGAAAAAGGGGGAAAGGCACAGAGGCACAAAGGGAAAGACCGTAGGGGCGAGGCATGCCTCGCCGGTCTGAGCCGCCCCTCCCAGCGCGGCTGAACTCCCTGTCGTCTCCGGCAAAATCTCTCCCGTGTCCGGGGAGATAAGAGAGAAATTCACCCGCGACACGGAACCGGGTGACGACCACACCCGATATCCGGTTTCTGTGCCCGTATCGATCAGGTTCTATGGACCTCCGTCACTTCATTAATAATCCAAATCGGGAGATCCAAAGGGGTTGAAGAGGATGCCGAGGGTGACCATGTAGAAGTTGCTGTCGATATCCCTCCCCGGCAGCCCATCAAAATCGTAGTCAAGAAATACATAACGGATATCGGCGGCCAGGGCAACCCGGCCGAGGGGAATTTCCACGCCGCCGCCGAAATGCCAGCCGAACTCCGATTCGGTGTTGTCGTTGGTGCCCGCATCGTTCAGTTCGTCGGAATAGTCGAAGGTGGTGTGGAACCATCCGCCGCCCACTGAACCGTAGACAAAGGGGATCGGGTAGATCAGTCCGGTGACCATGACCGGCCAGCTCCGGACCGTAACCGCGTCATCCTCGAATTCTTCCTGACGGTAGTTGATGGATCCCTCCACGCCGAACGCCTGGGAGAACTTGGTCCGGAGGGCGATGCCGCCGAGGAAATCACCCTCGTCGGCGTCACGCGCCCGCTGGTATCCGGCTTGGGGACCAATGTAGATACCTTGCGCCCGGACGCCTTCCGCGACAGTCAACGCGGCCAGCATGGCGAGGGCCAGCATTCCTTTGCGCATGGAACATCCCTCCTGTCGGTGTTATCCCGGTGAGCGTCATCCCGTTATCCGGTATGGCGGCGCCGAGTATGCGCCGGACGCGCGGAGCGGAAGCCCGGGGAGAAGGGCTCCCGCTCCGCCGCCGGTCAGTTCAGTAATCGTTCCCGTTTCCACCGCCGAAGTGCAGGGCGATACCGCCCCGGACCATCCAGAAATCGCTGTTGATGTCCCCGGCTCCGGGAACCTGTGCATCGCTCAGGTCCAGATCAAAGAATACATACCGGGCATCTGCGGTCAGGGACAGCCATTCCATAACGGGGATCTCAAAACCGACTCCCGCATTCCAGGCGAATTTTGTATCGTCCTCGTCGGGGATGGCGGGGTCGTCGAAATTGATATCCGTGAGGATAGCGCCCGCTCCAGCCGAAAGATACATGATGTCCGGAATGGGATAGAAGAGGACATTTCCCATTATGGACACATTATCGGCGGTTATTTCTTCGTCGAGGAAGCTGTCCTCGATAACGTCTGCCGCCGCCTCGACACCCATCCAGTTGAAGGGCTTGAAGCGGAGAAAACCGCCCCAGACAAAATTCCCGTCGTCCCCGTCAATAGCCTCCTGGTATCCGGCGTGGGGGCCGACAAGAAGCTCCAGGTCATAATCCTGGGCTTGGGCAAGGGGGGTGATGATCAAGGCCAGTACCGCGATGAACAGAATTTTTTTTAACATATGGGTCACTCCTTTTCTGGCGTGAAGGCTTCGCCGCGCGAGCGCGGCCAGCCGGAGAATGCGGGGGAAAACACGGGCAACCCTCATAACGCATGCCGTCACTCTCCGCCGGGACGCTGCTCCGTTCCGGACTCGATGACAACTCGTTCGTTTTCCACCCGGTGAAAGGCGGTCCGCCACGCCGCGGTTCCAAGAGAAGCGGCTAGGACGAGCGCGCTGGTGACAATCGTTGCGATATTCAGTTTTCTCTGCCGCATGGAAGACTGCTCCCGGAGAAGGGGATAGATCGTTGCCGGCCGCCGCATACGGGAAGCGGGCATCCGGAGAGGTCAGCGGGTATGCGGTACGGAACCCGTATACGAAGAGACGGCGATTACACGGAAGTCCCGGAGAGCGTTTCATTCCGGGTCCGGATTCATGCGCTTTGGGAACAAGGCCGCGCTCCCGCTGCCGTCGCTACAGCCGGAACACCTCCGCCCGTATGTACCGGTCGGGAATGCCCAGTTCGCCGAGAGTGCGGAAAACCCCTTTCATCATGGGCCAGGGACCGCAGACGTAAAATGCCCGTCGGCCCGGCTTTCCGGCAAACCGCTCCAGAATCTCATGGTCGATGCGTCCCGTTTCTCCACGCCAGCCCGATCCGGGGTGTTCCAGAACATGGATAACCCGCAGGGGAAAATCGCCGGCGGTTTCCATTTTGGCCAGCTCGCCCCGGAAAGCGATGTCGTTTTCGCTCCGGTTGGCATAAAGGAGCAGGACATCATGGCCGTAACGGGTGTCCCGCATGTGGCGGAGCATGCTCATGATGGGCGTGATCCCGATCCCCCCCGCGATAAAAATGATATCGCCGTCCTCCGGATGAAGAAGATAGGAGAATCGTCCGAAGGGCCCCTCCAAAAGGGTGGTGTCTCCGATCCGGGTTTCCCCGATGCGGCGGGTGAAGTCGCCCGATTCCTTTATGCTCGTGCTGACCGAGTTTCCCCGGACCGGACTCGACGACAGGGAGAACGGATGCTCCTCGACCGGAAGTCCGCGGCCCCGCCGCAGGGTGACAAACTGAAACTGGCCGGGGAGGTAGTCGAAGCGTTCCCGTTTTCTGCCGGGGCGGAACGTGATCGTCCAGATGTCGTGCGTCTCGCGGTGGGCGTCCACCACCTTCCAGGGATGCCGTCGCAGGTACAGGGGCAACATGATTTTCCGCCAGCCGTAAAAGACCGCCGCCAACCCCAGCAGTGCGAACCACAGGGTGCGCACCTGCGGAACCCGGAGATCGTGATTGCTGGTTACCAGACCGTGAGTAAACGCCGCGGCGATGAGTGAAACCGCCAGAACATTGTGGACCAGCCGCCAGCGCTCGTATTTCACCCCGAGCCGGGCCCGGAAAGTGCTCAGGAAGATCTGTGCGATCAGGATTGTCAACGCAACCCGGGCCAGCCATATGGGCCAGGGCATCTCCAGAGCGAACAGGAGCCGGGTACTGCCCGCCGCCGCCGCGATCAGGAGAGGATGGAGCACCAGGATTACTCCGGCGAGCACTGCCATCCTCCGGTGAAACGCGTACACCATGTCCAGACCGTAGGGGCGCTCCATCCATTTGGCCCGCGAAGCCAGCGCAACCTGCAGCACAAGAATGGTGAACCCGGTCAGCGCGAATACCCGTCCCACATCATGGAGAAAGGGACGGCTGGTTTCGGGACCGAACGCCAGAACGAACACCGCCGGACTGAGCACCACCGCCAGGTACAATGCGATGAGAAGAACCGCTCGGGCTGTGTTTCCGGCGGGAACGAACCGGGCGCTGGCAACGGGACGGGATGCGGGACGAGCGGTTTCCATGACTCATCACACCGGGGCGGAAAGGGGTTGTTGGAATCAACGTCTCTATAATTATACATATAAATATACCAAATAGTCAAAGTATTTGTGGCTCTGGCGCGTTTCGGGGCGGGAAATACGCGCCTTTGACCCTCCGGATTCATCACAGGAAAGCCCCAGACCAACTTGACCGGGGCTTTCCAAAGTGTACAGTTCGGCTTGGCCTCTGCAATTTCTCGCCGAAGAGCCGCATCAATGTTACTCTTTCTCTCTTTTTGACGGCATGGGAAAATACGGGTAAAATCTGGCAAGCGCTTAAGCGCTGGTGAATGTGCCGTTACGCCGGAACCAGCTTTTTTTCCTCCCGCTGCCAATGGCGGTGCCGGGCGATGGCGTCCGTGAAGGTCCGCACAAAACCGTTCATGTCCGGTTTGCCCCAGACGGTTACCACGCCATCGTCCGAACTGATCATGCCGGGAGACCCCCTGTCCGCCAGGGACACGCCCTGGATACTCGATGCTTCCAGCAGTTCCACCCCCTCGTTCACGGCGGCGATGGGCTTGTTGTGTTTGAAGGTCTCGTTTACAAAGTGTATCGCATCGCCGTGCGTTTTCAGCGCGTCCACACTCTGACGACCGCCGGGGATATAGAGCGCATCGAAGAGGACTGACGAGGTGGACACATAGTTTTTATCCACCTCGATTTCCTGCCCGTCGGCGCTCCTGAGCCCGCCCAGATACATGGACACGACCTTGCAGTGCGCTCCGGCGTTTTGCAGCGCCTCCTTGACCTGCATGAGTTCGTGAGAATTGAATCCCTCCGATGCCAGGATGGCGATCCGTCTGCTCTTGACCATATTCTTTACGGTATTCTCCATGCTCACCGCAGGAGAACTCTTGGTGATGTCGGGAGCTTCGGACCGGGATGGCGGTTCGACGCCGATTCCCATGGCTACCTGCTTTGCCAGATCATGGTCGATGTGGTTGAACTGATCAACCATGCGTCGGCGTACCTCCATGGATTCGACCTTGCCCAGTTCAAAATGCGTGGCGTTGATCAGGTGCTTTTTTTCGGGCATGGAGAGGCTGTTCCAGAACACCCTGGCCTGGCTGTAAAAATCCTTGAACTTCTCGCTCCTCGCGCGGATTTTCCGTCCCTCGACCTTTTCCGCGTAATGCACATAGCCGTGCTCCTCCGGCGTGGCGAGTTTCGGATCGCCGCCGCCCAGGGAGTTGGGAAAATAATTGACCCGCCCTTTGTTGATGGTTTGACGGTGATAGGCGTCCCGTTGATTGTTGTGCACCTCGGCGAGAGGACGATTAATGGGGATTTCGTGAAAATTAGGCCCGCCCAGACGGATGATCTGGGTGTCATGATAGGAGAAGAGCCGCCCCTGGAGAAGCGGGTCGTTGGAAACATCAATGCCCGGAACGACATTGCCGGGATGGAACGCGACCTGCTCGGTCTCGGCGAAGAAGTTGTCGGGATTCCGGTTGAGTGTCATTTTTCCGATACGTTTCACCGGAATCTCCTCCTCGGGCCAGAACTTGGTGGGGTCAAGGATGTCGAAATCAAATTTGTGCTCGTCCTTCTCCTCGATCATCTGCACGCCGAATTCCCACTCGGGAAAGTCGCCCATCTCGATCGCTTCCCAGAGGTCGCGGCGCAGGAAGTCCGGGTCCTTGCCCGCGATTTTCTGGGCCTCGTCCCAGACCAGCGAATGCATGCCGAGCAGGGGCTTCCAGTGGAACTTGACAAACCGGGCCGTGCCCCGGCTGTTGATGAACCGGAAGGTGTTGACCCCGAACCCTTCCATCATGCGGTAGCTCCGGTGGATGCCCCGGTCGGAAAGGAGCCACAGGATCATGTGCATGGACTCGGGCATGAGGGAGATGAAATCCCAGAAATTGTCGTGGGCGGCGGATGCTTGGGGCATTTCATGGTGCGGCTCGGGCTTGATGGCGTGGACGAGATCCGGGAACTTGATGGCGTCCTGGATGAAGAAGATGGGAATGTTGTTTCCCGCGAGGTCATAGTTGCCCTCCTCGGTGTAGAACTTGGTGGCGAATCCCCGGACATCCCGCACCGTATCGGCCGATCCCTTGTTCCCCACGACCTGGGAGAACCGGACAAAGACCGGGGTCTTCTTCGAGGGGTCCTGGAGAAAGCTCGCCATGGTATACTCCGCCATGGGCTCATACACCTGGAAGTATCCGTGCGCGCCCGACCCCCGGGCATGGACAACCCGCTCCGGGATGGGTTCGTGGTCGAAGTGGGTGAGCTTTTCCCGGAAGTGGAAATCTTCCATGAGAGTCGGCCCCCGCTCTCCCGCCTTGAGGGAGTCAGCGGTATGGGTGATACGGACTCCCTGGTTCGTGGTCAGGAAAGCCCCCTCCGAGTTTTCACGGAAATGTTCGAGCTGACGGTCCTTGCTGTGCTCGTCAATCATTCCGGGCTCCTGCGGCTTGTCCTTGTCTTTCTGCTCCATCATGGGACGCCTCCTTTACGCGACTTTCGGCTGGTCTCACCTCTCCGCCGGTCATCGCCGTTCTTCTTTCAGAATACGGATATACCGTAATCACGATTCTCTGTTGGGCTGATAGGGAAAGTGGTTGCACGCGAACCGGCAATGTCGTAATATGCAATATATAGATATATATAAAATATACAAAATAATTATCCCTGCTGCCGGCCCTCGCGCCTGTATCCGAAACCCCTGCGGAATAGCTCCATGGGTCAGAGCAAGAGAGCCGGTGGGATAAGGCGATACCGGGCGGCAATCTGTACCGGGAAGGTATACCGGAAACAATCGCCGTATGCGATAAAACCATTGGAACCAGGAGATAGATCCGATGAGCGAACGAATCTCGATCGCCTATTTTTCCATGGAAATAGGAATACATGACTCTATGCACACGTACAGCGGGGGGCTGGGAGTTCTGGCCGGTGACACGATCCGTTCCGCGGCCGATCTCCGGATCCCAATGGCGGCGGTCACGCTTCTCTACCGCAAGGGTTACTTCCGTCAGAAACTCGGCCCGGATGGACAGCAGTACGAAGAGCCCGCGGAATGGACGGCGGAAAACTTCCTGGAGGAACTCCCCCAGCGGGTTTCGGCATCCGTGGAGAGCCGAACAGTGCACCTCCGTCCGTGGAAATACGAAATTCGCGGGATCAGCGGGCACGTCGTGCCGGTCTATTTGCTCGACGCGGATCTCCCGGAAAATTCGGAGCAGGATCGTACGCTGACGGACTTCCTGTATGGGGGGGATGCGCGGTATCGTCTCAGTCAGGAAGTCATCCTCGGGATTGGCGGAGTCCGAATGCTCCGAGCCCTCGGCTATGACTCGATCCGCAGCTTTCACATGAACGAGGGGCATGCCGCGCTTCTTTCGCTGGAGCTTCTGGACGAGACGTCACGGCGGGCCGGAAGGCAATCGCTCGTTGAGGACGATCTGGAAGCGGTGCGGGAGAAATGCGTTTTCACGACGCACACTCCGGTTCCCGCCGGGCACGACATATTTCCCCTGGACCTGGCGCGCAGCGTTATCGGAAAGCGGGAGGATTTCTTTCTGCTGAATGGTATCCTCAGTTCGGAAGGTGCGCTCAATATGACCTACCTGGCGCTCAATATGAGCCGGTATATCAATGGGGTCGCCCGAAAGCACGGAGAGGTGTCCCGGCTGATGTTCGCGGGCTATACCATCGAATCGATTACGAACGGCGTGCATACCGCAACCTGGGCCTCCGAGCCCTTCCGGAATTTGTTCGACCGGTATATTCCCATCTGGCGCCAGGACAACCTGAGCCTCCGCTACGCCCGGAGCATCCCGAAGCGGGATGTTTGGGACGCACATATGAGCGCGAAAAAACAGTTGCTCGATTTCGTGAGCCGGAAAACCGGTGTCGCGCTCAATGAGAGCGTACTGACCATCGGTTTTGCCCGCCGGGTCACGACGTACAAGAGAGGTGACCTGCTGTTCCGTGACATGGAGCGCCTGAAAAGGATATCCTCGGAAGGGGGGGGGATTCAGGTGATATACGCCGGCAAAGCTCACCCGAGAGACCAGGGCGGCAAGGAAATCATCAGGCGGATATTTCAGGCGAAACACGACCTCGGAAAAGACATCCGGATCGTATTTCTCGAGGACTACGATATGACCATGGGCGGGCTCATCACTGCCGGAGTCGATCTCTGGCTGAACACTCCCGAACCTCCGCAGGAGGCTTCCGGGACGAGCGGCATGAAAGCATCTCTCAACGGCGTCCCCAATCTGAGTGTACTGGACGGCTGGTGGATCGAGGGTCACATCGAGGGGCTGACCGGATGGTCGATCGGCAAACCCGTTCAGGGCAAGGCCGAAGGCCGGGACCACTCGCTGGATACCGTATCCATGTACGACAAGCTCGAAAAGGAAATCCTCCCTCTCTTCTACAATGACCGGGACCGGTTTATTGACATGATGATTTTTTCCATTGCCATCAACGGATCATTTTTCAATACCCAGAGAATGATGCAGGAATACGTACTCAACGCCTATAATGTCTGCCCGGAAAATCCTCCGGGAGAGGACGCCGGCGAGAGAAAACGGGATACTGAACTCTGTTTCGAGGAAGTCACCAGCGAATCAAACCGATAAGGGATGACCATGCTTGAAAAACCATACGCCACTACCCCGGAAGACATTATCCTGGAACTGAACACATCCCGGAACGGACTATCTTCCGCCGAGGCGGAAAAAAGGCTGGAGGTGTACGGCAAGAATGTGCTGGAGGAAGAAAAGACGAGCAAAGCCGCCATCTTCCTCCGTCAGTTCAAGAGCATACTGGTCTATATCCTCCTCGCCGCATCCATTGTCGCGCTGATTGTGGGGGATATGAAGGATTTTATCGTGGTTATCGGCATTCTGCTGGTGAACGCATTCCTCGGGTTCTGGCAGGAGGTGCGGGCCGAAGCCTCCATCGCGGCGCTGCAAAAGATGACCGAGAGCAAGTCGAAGGTATTGAGAGACGGGAAGACAACAGAAATAATCTCTTCGGAGGTGGTGCCCGGCGATATCATGATACTCAGTGACGGTGATGTGGTCACTGCGGACCTGCGTCTGTTCGAGAGCGCCGGACTGATGATCAACGAGGCGTCCATCACCGGGGAATCCATTCCGGATTCGAAGGATCACACGGTCGTGCTGGATGATGATACGCCGGTTTCCGGGCAGGATAACATGGCGCTGTCCGGGACAACGGTGGTGCGGGGGTCGGGGCGCGGGGTGGTGGTTCGGACCGGAAACAGCACCTTTTTTGCCTCGATCGCCGGCAAAGTCAAGGAACAATCTCCCGACACTCCCCTGACCAGGGCGATACAGACATTCTCCAGGCGGTACGTGATCCTGATCCTGCTGCTTCTCGCCGTGGTCGGCACGGCGGACTACCTCTACAGGAGAAGCCCTGCCGAGACAGCCTACATTGTGGTGGCGCAGCTGGTCTCCGCGGTACCGGAGGGGCTGCCGCTCGTGGTGACCCTGGTCATGATTGTCGGAGCCATGGCTTTGAGCAGGAAGAAGACCCTTACCCGGTATCTCCCGGCGGTGGAGACATTGGGCAGCGCGACCGTTCTGGCTTCGGATAAAACCGGAACGATCACCCGGGGCAAACCGGAGGTGGAGGATTTCCATGCCGGGGACAAGGACCTGCTCTTTCGCGTTTCGGCGCTGTGCAATGATACGGAGCACGGACTGGGCGATCCAATCGACGTGGCGCTGGCCAGCTGGCTGGGCGACGAGTACGGCCGTCTGCGCGAACGCCATCCCAGGCTGCGGAGCTTCCCGTTTGAAACGGGGAAAAAGTACATGGCGACGGTCAACGAGACGGAGCGCGGGCCGGAACTGTTCGTGAAGGGGGCGTTTGAAAGTCTGAAAGAGCTGGCGGGAGATCAGGATCTTGAACAGTATGAGCGTGCCATGCACTCCATGGCGGACCGGGGTCTCCGTGTGCTGGCGATGGGGACGGGGGCGTATGGTGGAGAGGACACAAAACAGTGGGATATCCAGATGGTGGGGGTGGTCGGATTCCTGGACCCGCCGAAGGAGGGGGTGCGTGATGCGGTTCTCACGGCGAAAAAGGCGGGGATTCGGGTGATCATGATAACCGGCGATCTGCCCCAGACCGCCCGCTACATTTCCGAGACGGTTGGTATCTGGTCTCCCGGAGATCAGGTTCTGACCGGACCGGATATCGAGCGGATGGACGATGACTCACTGTATGCCGCGCTCCTGGATGCCACCGTGCTCGCCCGCATTCTTCCGGAACACAAGTACCGGGTGGTCAAAGCGCTCCAGGAACGGCGCCAAATCGTGGCGGTCACCGGCGACGGGGTGAACGATGTCCCGGCGCTGAAAGTCGCCGACCTGGGGATTGCCATGGGGGATGGTACCGAAGCGGCCAAAAGCGTCGCCAAAATGATCATCGTTGACAACGACCTCCGGGTAATCGTCGATGCCATACGGAATGGCCGGACCATTGCGAACAATCTCCGCAAGGTGATCTATTACCTGGTTTCCACCAGCATCAACCAGCTTACCCTCATCTCGACCACCATTCTCATGGGCATGCCGCTTCCCATATTCCCCATCCAGGTGCTCTGGGTGAACCTGGTCACCGACGGCGTCCAGGACAAGACCTTTGCGTTCATCAAGGAGGAGGGCGACGTGATGACTCGCCCCCCCAACGATATCAACAAACAGTTTTTCGATACCCGTCAAGTTTTCCGCATTCTCTTCTTCGGCTTGTCCATGGGAGGAATCCATCTGTACCTTTTCAATCATCTCCTGGGGACATACCCCTACGAGTCGGCGGTTTCCATAACCTTTACTTCCGTTGTGACAGCCCAGTGGTTCAACGGCATCCAGGCACAGAAGGAAGACGAACCTTTCTTCAGGAACATCGGGCGGAGCTTTCGCATCAACCCGTTCATATACGCAAGTGTCGCACTGGGACTTCTTCTGCAACTCCTGGTCATCTACGTCATCCCGGGCTGGTTTAACGTGGTCCCGCTGACTGCGGAGCAGTGGGTGTATGTCATTGTTTCGGCCCTTGCGGGATTCGTGCTCATTGAGCTGAGAAAATGGGGGGAGTATTTTGCCGGGACCTCCCGGCAGTAAACCGTCGTAAACAGAAGGGGAACGAGGGGCATTGTCGTAAACATAAGCAGATAGTAGTGAACGGGTGTTTTTTGAAAAGCTAACTCACCCCTCGGTCCCCTCTCTATCCTATAGAGGGGATGACCCGTTATCAGCCGTCTCGGTGCTTTCTGTGGCTCGGTTTCCCCCTCTCTCTGGA
>JAWLHT010000052.1:0-20856 GCA_041690195.1 Candidatus Latescibacterota bacterium | reverse complement strand
GGGACCCGGCTCTCTTTTCTTCTTGACTTTCAACACGGTCGCTCTCTCGCAAGAGAGGGGATGACTCGTTATCGGCCGTCTCGGTGCTTCCTGTGGCTCAATTCCCCCTCTCTCTGGAGCGGCGGGGTCCCCGGCCCTGTGGAACAGGGCTGGGGTGCAAGAAGGGGGCCAGGGGGTGAGTTACCGGCCAAAACCTCCACTAAGTATATTTAGTACTCATGCATACCTGTGATTTTCTCTTATCTTTACGACAATGCCCCTCGTTCCCCTTCTGTCACCACAATCCTGGAATCCAGGTTTGGGGACCCCGACTCTCGGGGATAGAGGGCCCCGAGCAGGCTTTGCCTGCATAGGTGAAAGACGGGGATGACTCGGTATCGGCTGTCTCGGTGCTCCCTGCGGCTCGGTTCCCCCGTGTATGTTACCAGTGAGGGTGTAATGGGGCCCGGTCAAGGGCCATCCGGCAGGGTTATTCATCCCCTGGGATCAGGGCTGCCAGTTCTTCACGGATTTCGTGGTCTTTTACCTGGGCGAAAAACTGGCGGCAACGGTCCGTATCCCCGGCTTTGTGGCAGTACCGGACAAGCACCCGCAACGCCTCGTCCTGCTGGTCCTCGGAGATGTTCCCGTTCCGGTACGCCGTTTCAATGAAGTCCACATCCTCCCGGAGGTGCTCGTCCTTGTTCATCATGGAGGGGAAGTTGATGTAGGTGCCCGCCCGGACGAGCCGGACCGTGGCATCATGGGGCGACTGTTCGACCGCCCGGTCCAGCATCCGGGCGCCATCCTTGGCCAAAGAGAGTTTTTTCCAGACCAATGAGGTGTGACGGGCCTTCATTGCGGTGAGACTGCCGACGAAGGCGAGCATGGCGCTGGTTTCGCCCTCGTCGCGCGAAAGGGCGCGCAGCCGCGAGAGGGTACGCTTGACCGCGCCTTCGTTTCCCTTGCGGGCCGCGGAAAACTCGGCCAGCGCATGCCGGACCGCCTCTTCGGGAGGCGCGGCGAAGGCGGGGAGAGCAGGCGTGGACAGCAGGGAACAGCACAGAACTATGGCCGCGAACGTTTTCTTCGCTCCGTATGACACAATACAACCTCTTTCTTCATGGGTGGTACGATACATCTGCTCCGGGCGGACCCCGGACAAAACCACATGCGGGAGATACGTCGGCGGACCAACCGGGGGGAACACGCGGATTATTTTCAGGTTAGTCCGAAATACCCCGCAAATACCCCGCTGTTGACCCGTCGCGTGCACAATCCAAAGACGATTCCGGGCGGTGTCCGGTTGCACGGAAAGACGGGATCGGAGCAAAAAGAGCAAATCGGTGCTTCGCAGATTTGTGTGGGTAAACGAGTGAAGCAAGAAGGAGTCAGGCGTCGGGAGAAGGGAAACGGTCGCCGATGCCGGATATCTCGGTCCGGAAGGTCTCGGCATGCCGCGCCCCCTACAGTCTTTTCCTTTGTGCCTCTGTGCCTTCTCCCCGTTCACTCGCATGTACCAATAAAACAGTGAAGAACCAGTAAATCTCAATCGAATAAAGCGATAATGTATTACACTTGACATCCGTACGTATGTATGCTATTGTATATATCAAATGCCGGGCAACGGCATTGAACCGGCAGTTTGAGGGGGCGAACACCATACGCGGGGAATGGCATGTGCGCGCATGAAATCGAGTATCTTTTCGAAGATGGCCGCCACGAGGAGGGAGAGGGGCGCAATGAATCCCTTCAGGCGCGGGACATTGCTTCGGGTTCGCCGGAGGACGCGATCCGGGAGATTTCCAGGGACAGCGAGAGCTGGCCGGAGGGGTTGCGCGATCTTTCGGGCGCATCGGCTCCCCGCAGACTCTTCTGCCGGGGCGCGGCAGCCCTTTTGGTGCAACCGGGCGTGATGGTCTGCGGATCACGGAACGCTTCGGAGGACGCCCTGGGTCTGGCGTACCGGTGCGGGATGCTCCTGGCCGATTCCGGGCTGGCAGTCTTCAGCGGATACGCCCGGGGCGTTGATATGGCAGCCCACCGGGGGGCGCTGGAGTCCGGCGGAAGCACCCTGGCGTTTCTTCCGTACGGGATTCAAAGATTCCGGGTGCACCGGGATCTGCAGGGGGCTTTCGCGCCCGAAAACTTCCTGGCGGTGAGCGAGCTGGAGCCCTGGCAGGTGTTCACCGCGTACGCGGCGCTTCGCCGGAACAAGCTCCTCGCGGCGCTCTCCGGCTCGGTGATCGTGGTGGAGCCCGGGGAAACCGGAGGCACCTGGTATTCCGCGGAACGGGCCCGCCGTCTGGGCCGCCCGCTCTTCTTCCTGGAAGGCCGCCGTCCGGAAATCGTCTCACGCCTGGAAGGTTTCGGCGGAGTGCGGATCACGGTCAGCGACGGTGTTCCCGATCTGGAGCCGGTGATCCGGAGTGTTGCGGAATGACCGGGCGGACGGAGCGCGAACGAGAGAAGAACGAAAAGGAACGGAACCACGAAAGACACGAAAAGCACGAACGAAAAAACGGGAAAAATAGGGAATAATAACGGGTGTAGGCTCAATTGTACCGATGCCCTGTGCGGAGTTTGGGGACACCTCACCCCTTGATCCCCCTCTCCTGAGAGGAGAGGGATCCGTTCCCGGCGTGGATGGATGTGAAAACATGTCGTGGCGGGATATCAGAGTCCGATACGCACCCCGCGGCGGTATCGCCAGTAAGCCTGAATCAAACGGCAACACTCCGCGATAGCCTCTCCCACGCCCCTATCGCGCCCCTCTCCTTCCAGGAGAGGGGATCAAGGGGTGAGGTCCGGACCGGCAGGGCGGGGAACACATCCCCTATATCCGTACCTGTGGAAAATCAAAACCCTCTCCCGGGCAGCCTGAACAGCGGTACGATTGAGTCTACACCCTTTTTTATAACATTCCGCGCTCACCCAGGCATAACAGTGAAGAATCCTTTTGCCCCGTTCTTGTTCGTGCTTTTCGTGGTTCCATCCCGTTTGAGGCGGCAGATATTGCAGAGTTCCCGTGCGGCTTTTCGTCGAAGTCCGGGTCTCCCGGCCTCCCGTTATTGAACTTTGGGGATTAGGACTGTCTCACTGCGCCACAATGCCGCCGTCCACCACCAGCGAGGTTCCGGTCACGAATGATGCCGCATCGGAGCAGAGCCAGAGAACTGCCGCGGCGACTTCTTCCGGTGTTCCCATGCGCCCCATCGGTTCCATCGCGGTATACTGCGCCTCGATCTCGGGATTGCCTCCGGTGACCCGCTCCACCATGGCGGTCCGGATGACGCCGGGGGCGACCGTGTTCACCCGGATGTTCCGTTGCGCGTACTCCAGCGCGGCGGCCCGGGTGAGGCCCTCCACCCCGAATTTGCTCGCGACATAGGCGGGGATGTTCTGAAATCCCACCAGCCCGGCCACCGAGGACACATTCACGATGGACCCGCCGCCCTGGTCGAGCATCTGCCCTATCTCGTATTTCATGCAGAGCCAGGCTCCGGTAAGGTTAACCCCGATCACCCGGTCCCAGTTCTCGCGGGTGCTTTCCGCGACCGGAGCCTGCACGCCCTCGATACCGGCGTTGTTGCAGGCGCAGTCCAGACGGCCGTACGTGTCCACCGCAGTTCGGACCATCCGTTCGACATCGTCCGTCTGGGAAACGTCGGTCCGCACGAAACCCGCCTCTCCGCCCTCGCTCCGGATCATCTCGACGATGCCGCCCCCCTCCCGGTCGTTCATATCGGCGATTACCACCTTCGCGCCCTCCCGAAAAAAGGCGAGCGCAGTCGCCAAGCCGATTCCCGAAGCGCCCCCGGTCACCAGCGCCACTTTCCCCTGCAGATTCAATGCCATAAGTCCCTCCTTCCCTGGATACGCGGGGCGGCGGCATGGCGGACCGGTGCGGCCGCCCGCTTGCTCGGGTGTATATATTCAGTATAATGCAAAATTATAAACAAATCCACCCGAAAAGGCCATCTTCGGGAAACCCGTTTCTCCGGCCTGGAGGGAGTGTCTGAAAAAGGAGGAGGGAAAGCAAAGAGGCGTCCCATTGGGACGCCTCCGGCTGATGGGGCATTACTCGGATTTACTTCACAAGAGTCATGCGGGCCGCGGTTGATAGCCCGCACGACGGCGCGCATGGGGACAGGGCGGCTGCGGACGCTGAGCGGCACGGGGAGAGGAGCGTTTTTCGCGGCGGAGGGTTTGGATGCAGGGTCAGAACCGGAGGACACCGTCCCGGCGGGCGGGTCCGCGAACCGCTCCGCTTCGAAGGGAACCGCGGTCCGCACGGACTCGGGAAGCGGCAGGACCAGGCGTACCCGGGCCAGGTCCAGGGCGCGGATTACCGGGGGAACCGCCGGAGCGGCCAGCACCGCGCACAGACACAGCCGCAGGACCATCGAGCGGGCCGCCGCGCCTTTCCGCAGCGCACGAAGCAGTCCCGCACCGGCCAGCCCGGTAAGGATGATTACCGTGGAGTGAAGCAGAAGCGTCGCGCCAAATGCCGCCAGCCGTCCCAGCCAGAGGACCGGCGGTCCGAACAGGATTCCGTCCATCGTCACCGCTCCTCTTTATCGATCATCTCCTGGATTTTCGCCAGTTCTTCCGGCGAAACGTACTTTTTCTTCAGAATGAAGGAAACGAATCCCTGGATCGAACCCTCGAAAACGTGGTCCACCAGGTCACGCACCGCATGGTTGGCGATGTTCTCCTCCATCACCAGCGGGTAGTAAATGTAGGTTCGCTGTTCGACATCGTACCCCACGACCTTCTTGCGGACCAGGGTGCGGAGAAAGGTCGAAACGGTACTGAATTTGATCGGCTCGGTCCGGTTCAGGATATCGGTGATCTCCTGGGCCGTGGCCCGCTTCTTATACCAGAGCACCCGAAGAACTTTCATCTGTCCCTTGCCAATGTCCAGCTTCTGCATGGCATCCTCCCGTGTCGAGTGTGACTACGACTATAATACTATGTGTATAATATTACTCTCATAAAGCATTCGTCAAGTTTTTTTTCGCGAAATTGAAAATATATTTCGGATAACGGGTTGGGAACAGCAGTTTGCCCCGCGATGCGGTCAGTTGTAACCGGAAAATGGCCGATGAAGAGCTGCGGGTGAGGTTTTCTCTTTTGTCTACCGTGTCAGTGTTCAGCGGAGCGGAGAGTATCAGGAGAGTTTGTTCCCATCCACCAAAACCGCTGAACCCCCCTGTCTTGCGGACATCCCCGAAAAGTGAGTTCCTCGTTCCGGCCAAGGTCTCCGGATTTCCCCCAAACGGAGAGAAGGGAAGACCCCGAGCAGGAAGTATTTGACAACTCCTGTAATAATCAATATATAGTATATATGGAATTATTTGACGCCGGGGAGCTTCGGTAGTAACATCCAATCCGGAAGGTCCGGAGCATTCGGGAGAGAGGCCGGAAACGGTCCTGCCTGTTACAGGACCGCGCCGGTTAACCAATCGGCCTAGAAGGGAAAGGAGCGGGATATGCAGTATACCATCGCATGCATTGCACATTCGAGAGATCAGGCGGACCGGATAGTAGACCGCCTGCGCACGGGAGAGTTCGCCAGAGACAAGATATCACTGGTGTATGCCGACCAGGACCGTTCGGGAGAATACGCCGTGGAAAGGGACAACCAGGCGGATGAAGGGGCGGTCGCGGGGGCCGGAACCGGGGCGGTGGTGGGTGGAGCGCTCGGCTGGCTGGCCAGCATCGGGACGCTCCTGATTCCCGGAATCGGGCCGCTGGTCGCCGCCGGTCCCATTGCGGGCATTCTGGGGGGTGCGGTCATCGGAGCGGGGTTCGGCGGTATTGCCGGAGCCCTCATCGGCATGGGATACAACGAGGAACACGCACGTCACTTTGAGCGGCGCATTCATCAGGGCGATGTGCTTATTTCGGTGCAGACTGATCGCCAGTCCGAAATCGAGGACGCCCGGGCCATATTCGAACAGGAAGGGGCCGAGGATATCACCAGCTTTCAGACCGAAGAGACCGCGCAGCGCCGGTGATCCGAAAGGGAGCCCATCCCGGCGGTCTGCCCCGTCGGGACCGACGCCGGCCGGATAGAAAGGCTTCCGCGGCGACGGGGTGAAAGGGAAAAAACGCTCGGGCCGGGAACCGGTTTCGCGCGGAAGGAGCGTATACCTGAAAGGAGCGCAGTATGAAGAACGTCGTGGCATGCATCGCCAGGGATCGGAATCAGGCAGAGAGAATTGTGGACAAGCTGAAAGCGGAAAATTTCCCCGGCAGCGAGATTTCCGTGGTTTTTTCCAGCAGCAGTGAGATGCGGGATTTCGCGGTAAATAAAGACACAAAAGCTCCGGAAGGTGCGGTTGCCGGGGTGATCACCGGCGGCGCCATCGGCGGCGTGCTCGGATGGCTCGCGGGTATCGGAAGCATCGCGATTCCGGGAGTCGGGCCGCTCATCGCGGCGGGCCCGGTCATGGCGGCGTTGAGCGGTGCGGCGGTCGGCGCCGGCATCGGCGGCATTGCCGGGGCGCTCATTGGAATGGGATTTCCCGAATATGTGGCCAAAGACTATGAAAGCCGGGTGAAAAGTGGAAATGTCCTCATTACCGTACACACCGACAATACAGATGAACTGGAACGCGCCCGGCGGATTTTCGCGGACCAGGGAGCGGTGGAAATCTCCACGGTGGACGAGCAGGGCAATTTCGTACGGGAGCGCGAGCAGGTCTACACCGGCCCCCGGTAGCAGATGGGTTTATCACCTGGCCTCGGACACGGAAGCTGCGGCGGCCAGGCTCAGTAAGGCGGCGTCTCTGGCAGGTACCGCGGTGTGGGCGGTATCCGGAGCGGCCTGGGGGCGAGTTCGTCTCGAAACCGGGGAAGGGGACGCCGCCGCCCATTTGCTGGGTAAAAGGCCGCTCCGGCAAGATGACGGCGGATAAGCAGCCGGGCCCCCGCGCCCTGACCCGCCGCATTGGGATATCTTTGTCGCTTTTTTGATGTCTGCCGCTTCCCGGGTGGTCCGTCCCGGGGGAACGGCCCACATATCCATTCCGATGAAGTATTGGAATCCCTGGAGAATCCCTGGAGAATCCTGATGAAAGCATATGTGCCGACCATGCTGGCGTTGTTCCTTCTGTGCTCCCTGCTCCCCGGATGTGGGAGAGGGGAGAGAGCGGAGCGCGAAAAGGTCTTTTCCTCCGAAAATGCCGCGAGAATCGTTGAGCTCTATCTCACCGGGGACTGGGTTGCCGCACAGGCCCTGGTGGACAGCATCGGGCTATCGTCGGCTGGGGTGGTCGAGGCCATGCGGGCCCGGGAAATGACGCAGTCCGCACGGGATCTGTACCGCTATCTGGTTTACCGCCTCACCGCGCTCTCAAGGGACCGGGCTGACCCCGTTCAGGCGGCGCTGGTTGCCAACCAAATCTCGGCCGTGCTCATTGATCTGGAGGCCGGGGAGGACCGGGGCTATCCCGAAGCGCTCGACCGCATGGCTTATCTGGGACGGGAAATAATCCTTCTGGCCCAGTCGCAGGGGGACTACGGACTCATGAATGCCCGGTTGGCCCAGCTCGAGCGGACCTGGGTCGATTTCCGTCCCGAAATCCTGAAACGGAACGCCGAATCTCTCGCCGCGCAGGTTGACCAGGTCATCGCCGATCTCCGGGAACGTGGTCCGGATGTCCGTATGATCAACGGCGGCAACCGTATTCTTGATCTCGTCCGGGAGATGCGGGTCCTGTACAAATAGCAGATCGTTGATAACAGTGTACGGAAAAGAGCGCACCCGGTGCGCTCTTTTTTTGAACTCCGGGCGAGACAGCAAGGGTTGCGGCGGGTTGTCCCGCGTCGTTGAAATCCCTCTGTAAGTTACATTATGCCATCGAGTCATCCCCTTCTTTCACCCATGCAGGCAGAGCTTGCACGGGGCCCGATCTCCCCGAGGGCAGGGGTACTCTTTCCGGCCTGGACCCTAATACCATTGTCGGAAAAGCCGTGAAGAAAGGCGATCACCTGTTCGGTGAGAAGCCACTCTAGAGAGGTAATGCGGGTGAGCACCCCGGAAAATCCTGTCTGAATGGGGATGCGCGGGATAAAAGCATGATGAAATGAGGATGGACGAATCGAGCGCCCCCCTCTTCTCTCTTTCATCCTATGCGTATCCCATGCATCCCGGGGTCTCTGACCGAATCGGTACGATTCGGCTGGGGTGGTCCCGCGCATCCCTATTCAGACAGGCTTCTCCGTCTTTCTTCATAACTTGATTCAACTTTGGTATAAGACACCCGTTCACCACTCACTGCTTATGTTTACGCCCATGGGACCGGGGGGTGGGGTACACTCTCCTGCCGGGCCTCAATGCCTTCCTGCACTTGCCACGCCCCCCCCGGTGCTCCTTCGGTTCCTGTCAGATCCCGAAACGTATATTCGAGCGATTGCCATTGTGCACATATGATCGGGTTGTCTTGTGCAACGTATTGGTAGTCCGGGCGATGGAACACCAGAATTGTATTGTGTTCCGGGCCTCCTGGTCCGAAACATCAATGTCCGCGGAAGTTACGCTTGACATGGGGGACGGGGTTTTATACTTTGGTATGTTATCGTTAGAATGGTATTGTGCGCATATGTATATATATTGTTGTGCGGCGTCCTGATGGCGTTCGCCCTGCTCCCGGCGCTGTCACTGCCGGAAGCGAGCGTCGCGCTCCCGGTACATTCCAGGGATGCCGGTCCGGAAGAAACATTCAATGGGGGGGGGAAGATGATGAAGACGGTGAAACCCGGCGTGCTCCTGGTGGCGCTGCTCGCCGCAGTACTGGCATCCGGCTGCATTTTTGGCAATGACGACAAGGAGTCGTCCGGAATCAAACAGTACGAGAGTTTCGGAAGCTGGCCCCAGTACGGCGGGAAATGGAAATCCATCACCGGAGCCGCCGGGAGCAAGTTCGCTCGATGGGTGTATCTGGACATCACCATCGCCGAAGACGGACGTTTCAGCGGAAGGTACAGCAGCTATCAATACGACTACACCTACAATATGTCCACACACATGGGAACGGTGCCCGTTGATGTGTATAACCCCTCCTCTTCTTTCCGGGAC
Organism: Candidatus Latescibacterota bacterium; assembly: GCA_041690195.1. Taxonomy (GTDB): domain Bacteria; phylum Latescibacterota; class Latescibacteria; order Latescibacterales; family Latescibacteraceae; genus JAWLHT01. The sequence continues at coordinate 11,789 of JAWLHT010000052.1, read as the reverse complement.
ATCTCCGGAGCCCTCAACTTCGGCACGAATACCGGTGTAGCCACGTTCGGCGGCATCGGGGAGACCAGTTTCACCATCAATCGTATTTCGAGCGACGAGATCGCGTTCATATTCCCGTCCGGATTTCAGTACACCGTGGCGAATGTGGACCGGAGCGGGGGAACCAGTGATACCGGAAAAGCGGCGAAGTGATAGCGGAGCGCTTCGGAAACCCCTGAACAATCCCGGACCGCATGGCGCGGCCGGGAAACAGACCACGCGTTACAAAAAAGGAAAGAAAATGCGGAAGAAGTTTCTGGCTGTTGCAGTGATGTGCGGTGTTTTCTGTGTATCGGCCCCGGCTCGTCCGGCCCACGGGTTTTCCTTCCATGCCGGCGCGGGGCCTTCCGTGCTCACCGGCGATATTTCCGACCTCTGGAACACCGGTCTCTCCATCCGGGGCTACGGCTACAACCGGCTCAATTCCAATTTCCTCCTGGGCCTCGGGATGGACGTTAACTGGCATACCATGGATGAGGCGGCGCTGTTCTACGGCTCCGTTCCTTCCGGCTGGAGCGCGTCCGGCGATCTGTTCATGATCGAGATCGGGCCCACCCTGCGCTATCAGCCCCAGTCTTCCGAAACGAAGAGCGTGCGCTTTTTCGGCGAGGCGGCCATCAGCTTCTACCGTATGGGCTGGACCACCACAGTGGACGGCACCTGGAGCGGGTACGGCTTCAACGGTGCCCTCTCCGGCGACAAGAACCAGCTCGGCCTCACCCTTGGCGGGGGAGTGGCTTTCGGACGGTTCGAGATCACTCCGCTCCTGCATTTCCCCTTTGACGACGACATGTACATCACCATAAACGGCGGGGTCGCCTTCGGGAAGTAACACATTCTGTCGCAACGGCTCAGTAACCGAATCCCCGCGCATGAACCCGTGTGCGGGGATTCCGCTTTTCCGGGGTCGGCCGGGGCAGCGCGGGAATCAAGGCACACTGATCAGAGAAAAAGGAGGTTTGGTGCGACCGGTGAAACTCATGGCAGTGCTGGCGGCCCTGCTCTTCTCGGCGGACGTCGCGCGGGGCGAGGGAACATGGGAGAACCATCGTTTTACGGACGGCATGCGTACGGTAAACGCCCTCGCCGGGGACGGCGACTACCTCTGGGCGGCGACCAACGGCGGCGTGGTCCGTTGGAACCGGACCACCGGCGAGTATGTCGCCTATACCACCGCCGACGGGCTGGCTGCAGCCGGGGTCAGATGTGTGGCGGTCGACCCCGGGGGCGTGAAATGGTTCGGAACCTGGGGCGGCGGGGTCAGCCGGTTTGACGGCGCAACCTGGACGACCTATACCTCGGCGGATGGGTTGGCGAGCAACTACGTCCAGAGCATCATGGTGGATGGGGACGGCGTTCCGTGGGTTGGCACGGGAACGGAGAATGACACGGTCTGGTGGGGCGAAGGCCGCGGCCTCTCGAAATTCGACGGCGGGAAATGGACAACGTACACCGAGTCCGACGGTCTGGCGGACAACTGGGTCACCTGCATGGCTGTGGGCCCCGACGGAAATAAATGGTTCGGCACCTCCGGCGGCGTATCCAGGTTGGACGGTGAAACCTGGACGACGTATACCGAGGCGGACGGGTTGGCCGGGAACCAGATCACCGCGATTGCCGTGGACGGGCAGGGCGTCGCCTGGTTCGGCACACAGGGCCAGGGCGTGACCCGGTTCGACGGCGCGGCGTGGAAGACGTATACCGAGGCGGACGGGCTGGCCGGAAGCGATATCACCTGCAACGCCATCGCCACTGGCCCCGGGGGGGAAGTGTGGGTCAGCACCTACGATTACGTTTCGCGGTTTGACGGAACATCATGGGAAACGTCCGGCGGGATTCCCGGGTTTATCCGCTCCGCCTTCGTAGATCCGCAGGGGGTGAAGTGGTTCGGCTGTGAAAGCTGGGGCATTGCCCGGTATGACGATAACGATACGGTGATGTACAACGTGCCCCAGCTCACCGGCATCACCATCGATGAAGCGGGAACGAAATGGTTTGGCGCGGACTGCGGCGTCGTGCGGTTTGACGGCCGCTCCTGGAAAAACATCATGAAAACCATCAACCTCACAGATCAGGTCCAATCGCTGGCCATTGATTCTCAGGGAACGCAGTGGGTCGGAGGAATCGGCTGGGCCGGATGGTTCGACGGGGAAACCTGGGAAAGCCATTTACTGGAGAAGGGCCGCCGGTCCTATGTCACGGCCGTGGCGGTCGATTCGCAGGGCGCGAAGTGGTTTTGTACGAAAGGCGACGGGGTTTTCCGGTATGACGGTGAAACGTGGGAAAACTACACCAAGACCGACGGGCTGGCGAATAATAATGTGCACGCGCTCGCCATCGATTCGCACGGGGTGAAATGGTTCGGCACGGACAGCGGCGTCTCCCGCTTCGACGGCGAAACGTGGGAAACCTACTCCCGGTACGACGGCCTGGTGGGGAATTACGGCCATGTGTACAGCGTCGCCATCGATGATGCCGATGTGAAGTGGTTCGGCACGGAGGGCGGAGTATCACGGTTCGATGGGGAAACCTGGACGAACTATACCGAGGCGGACGGGCTGGTGTATAATCATGTGAAGTGCATCGCCATCGAACCCGGGGGAGCGCTGTGGTTCGGCACTTGGAAAGGAACGTCCCGGTTCGATGGCCAAATATGGGAAACGTTCTCCGGCGCGGACAAGCCGGGAGGGGGCGTGGTCTCCGGGATAGTCCCTGACCACGACGGCACCGTCTGGCTCCTGACCGTTCAGGGGTACAACGATCAGGTCCTGTCCCGCTACATCCCCGCCGGGGTGGGGGTGGAGGAGGAAAAATCGCTGCCTTCGGCCATCCTCCTGCATCAGAACAGCCCCAACCCGTTCAATCCCTCCACGACCATTGACTTTACCCTCGCGAATCCCGGCCGGGCAAGTCTTACGGTCTACAACATCACGGGGCAGAAAATCAAAACGCTGCTGGACGGCCGACTTGATGCGGGGGCGCACAGGGTGGTCTGGAACGGCACGGATGCGCGCGGGACTGCTGTCGCTACGGGCATATATTTCTATGAAATCGCCGTCCGGGGCGGCATTGAGCGGAAGAAAATGCTTCTGATGCGTTAAAAACGAGCAATGAATACCCGAATAATGCCCCTTGGGCAATAAATCCGGGCGGCCACTGTCTCCGGGCCCCCCAATCATGAGTTTTCCGGGGCTTTCTTGCCACGGAGCCCGGATCATCGGATGCTGCTTCTCTGCCTCGCTCGCGACGGCGTGGCGCAATAAAACAAACCAGCCGTAGTTCACACAAGGAATGGTTTACGATGAGAAGATATCTTCTGTCGGCCGTCTCAATTATTCTGATAACCGCCGGTATCCTGACGGGGTGTAACAATCCGTTCGATCACAAAGACAAAAGCACCAGGGTCACCCTGAGGGCTGTCAATTCGACGGTACTGTTTTCATCATCCGACAAAATGATCCTGTGCATCCATGATGAACAGGACCACGACCGGAATTACAGTCAATACACCACGAACCGGTCGGTCACATTCGATGATGTGAAGCCGGGAAAATACATGGCGCATTTTGGGGCGAACTGGACGGTGGGGGAGAGGGCGATCCGGATCGAAGTCCGGGAGGAAAAACATACCGTGGTAACCTTTGAAGGATACATCAAGACCTATGTCACTGATCGCGGAATCGACTATCCGATATATGCCATGAAAGCGTACGTTGAATAACACGAGTTTGCGCCGGGGATAGCGGAACGGATGGTTCTCCCTCCGCTTCATCGAATATGGGCTCGTCTTGGATGTCATCAGGAACAACGGAGGGTGTAATGAGTCGTCGGGGTATTGTCCTTTTGTCCAGTATTATCATGCTTTTTCTGTCTTTGTCCGCTCATGCCGTGGTGACCGGGACCATAACCGATACGTCCGGCAGCCCTGTTGCCGGCGCCACGGTTTCCTTCACCGATGAAGCCGACCCCGAGCAGACCCACAGCACAGTGACCGATCAGGAGGGTTGGTACGAGGTGGAGATTACCCCTGTGGGCGTCGGGGAGAACACTCCATTCACGTTTTCCCTCAGTCAGAACCGCCCGAACCCCTTCAACCCCTCCACAGTCATTCCGTTCTCTCTCGCCAAAGCCGGACAGGTGGAACTCACGGTTTTCAATATCGCGGGCCAGCGGGTGAAAACGCTTGTGAGCGGTAGTCTCCCGGAAGGATACCACGCGGTTGTTTGGAAGGGTGACGATAACCGGGGCGGCTCCGTCGCATCGGGCGTGTACTTCTACCGGCTCGTATCGGGCGGCCGCGCGGTCACCCGCAAGATGCTCCTGCTCGACGGCGGCTCGGCGGCATACGCCCGGGGGAAGCTCGGGGCCGGGTCAGCGGCGCTCAAAGCCGCCGCCGCCACATACACCGTAACAATCACCGGCGACTCCATCGAGCCGTTCGAGCAGGCCGGGGTCGCGGTTGAGGACGGGGATGTCCGTGATTTCACTGTCCAGCGGCGGGCGCTCCGGGTTCCGGCGGATTATCCCACGATCGCGGGGGCGGTTTCCGCCGCGTCCGCGGGGGGTACTGTGCTCGTTGCGGCGGGGACATACGAGGAAAACATCGTGATCGACAAGCCACTGACCCTCCGGGGAGAAGGGATGTGGGTCACGACAATCAAAGGGCGGGAGATACCCTGGGGTGAGGAGAGCGATCCCGACCCCACCGTTCACATTACCGGGAGCGCCGTGACCCTGTCCGGTTTCACCATCACCGGAGGATATCCGGGTGTGCGGGTGGATGGAGAAACCGTCGTGCTGGAAGAGAACCATATTACCAGCAACCGGGCGGTGGTGGGTGAGGGAAAGATATTTTGCGAAATGGCGGGGCAAAATGGACTGGGGGTTCTGGTCACGGGAGACGGCTGTACGATACGCCGCAATCTCATCGTGCATAACGGGGAAACGTTCGACGGAGAAGGCGCGGGGATCAAGGCGATATCGGTGAAGTCGCTGCTGATCGAAAGCAATACCATCTGCGACAACTCCGGCGGCAATGGGGCCTGGTACGGCAACGGTTACGGTGTTTATGCCGCGGATTCGGAGGGTACGCTCATCAACAACATCATTGCGGATAACGATGCATGGGATGGTCCGAACGCGGGTATTCTGGGATACGGGGTGTATGTAAAAGGGAACTCCCTGTTCAGCATATCTTACAACAATGTATGGAGCAACGACAACGATGCGACCCGGTGGGATGAGAATGAGGTCGATGAGGTGATAAACTATTACGGGGTGCAGCCCGGCGCGCATGACATTTCCCGGGATCCGCTGTTCGTTGACCGGGAGAGATACGAACTTCAGCAAAAATCCCCTTGCATCGACGCGGGAGACCCTGAATCGGACTTTTCTCTGGAACCCGCCCCGAACGGCGGACGGATCAATCTGGGCGCATACGGCAATACTGTTCTGGCGGCGCAAACGGCGCTCCTGGCAGATGCCGGCGAGGACAGGAACGTTTTCTTCGGGACCGCGGTCGTTCTCGACGGCAACGGAGTCAACCCCTTCGGCGGGCCGCTCTCGTATCAGTGGAGCATTGTGGTGCGTCCCGGCGGCAGTACGGCGGTTCTTTCCGACAGCACTGCGCAAAAGCCGGAGTTCACACCGGACGTGGAGGGCGTCTACACCTTCCGTCTTGTCGTCGGCGACGGCGCACTGGAGAGCGATCCGGATATGGTCACCATAACGGCGCACCGGAGCGGGTTCAGCGAGGATTTTTCGGATGGTTCGGCGGATGGGTGGAAACCGGTCACCGGGACCTGGACCGTGGCGGGCGGATATTACACCGTTTCGAGTTCCGGAAACAAAACAAGCACCAGCTACTATGACCAAAGCTTCGACAATTTCGAGATCGAGGCGAAGATCCGAAAAACCGTCGCCGGCCAGGCGACACCGACCGACAACGTGGGTGTATACTTCCTCGGAAACCCCGGCACGGTGTCTTCGGACGGGAACTGGAAGAACGGGTACTGCCTGGTCTGCGGCAGCGGAGATTGGAATCTCAGCCGGTACTCCAACGGAAACTGGTCGTCTGTGGTCGGCTGGACCGCCAGCAGCCAGTTGCAGAACAGCCTCGGAGTATGGATCGTCCTCAAAATCCGCTATCTGAACGGGCAGGCGCAAATTTACATCAACGGTGTCCTGCAGCGCACCGTCAATAATCTCACCACCTTCACCTCGGGCAAAGTGGGGCTGAAGCTGTACGATGCGGGCGCCGTCGGAAAAGGGGAGATCGACTATGTCACGGTGACCCCGATAATCGACTGATTGGGAACCCTTGGCATCCGGGCTTCCCATAAAAGAGTAACTCACCCCTCGTTCCCCTCTCTCGCAAGAGAGGGGATGACTCGTTATCGGCCGTCTCGGCGCTCCCTGTGGCTCGGTTCCCCCTCTCTCTGGAGAGAGGGGGCCAGGGGGTGAGTTACCGGCCAAAACCTCCACTGATTATCGTATGGTACTCATGCGTGCCAGTGGTTTTCCCGTATGTTTACGACTATACGAGGGATGAGTTACTCTTTCCCGCCTCAACACCCGAATGGCGTAAAGCGCTGTCCACGCCGGTTACTTCTCCAGCGCCAGCCCCTCCGCACCCCTTTCGAACCGGAACGTGTACTCTCTTCCCCCGCGCGCGAACCGCACGGTCATGGTCTCGTCGCCGTCCCGCTTCAGCTTCGCTGAGGCGGTCACGGCCTTCGCCTCGTTTTCATCCTTCACCGGGAGGATAATCGTGGCGAGCGCGGTTTTTTCGTCCCGCGCGGAGAGCACGGTCCCGAAGTACGGGATCCACTCGAACCGTGCATCCTCCATAACCGGAAGGTCGGCGTGCCGACCGGAACGGAACCGGAATGCGGTCTCGGCCAGCGGAATGAGGGCCATCAGTCCCTTGTCATCGCCGAGGAGCGCGTACTCCTCCCGGAGCCGGACCGGACATTCCGAGTGAAACCGTGCCTCGATTTCCGCACCCCGTGCCGATTCCACCTCGTCCAGTACCACGGTGATTTCCGGCTTTTCCAGCGCCAGATGCCGTCGCCAGGACCTGAGTTCCCGCTTTGGGTAGGCGTTCGAAGCGTCGACCAGGGCATAGTCGCGGGAATTCCCGGCGCGGAATTCGAGGATTTTCCCCCCGACCCCTTCCTGCCAGGGCTCGTCTTTGTGCTTGCCGGGAATCTGGCCCTCGCCGTTGACCAGGATGATGTTGTGCCCGATGCCCGCGGCCTGGGGATAGGTCCACCGGGCCTCGTCGAAAAACAGCTCGTCGTACTCCGGCGAGCCGATGTCCCGTATGTACTCCCGGTTTTTCCAATAGATCACGAAATGGCCGCAGTCCAGGTGGCCGTGGTGTGGATCGTCGTGCATCCCCGCTTTGGCCAGGAGCACCGGCTTTTCCGGGTCGGTGAAGGAACTGCGCATGACCGCCCAGTCAATGGTGCGGAAATGGCGTGAGGTCCAGACGGGCAGCGCGGGCTTGACCGAGGCCCGGGGCCAGATGAGGTCGAAGATATCGGAGGCGTCCCCGAACATGAAGTTCCGGAACCACGCGGTTTCCGGGCTGCGGGTCTCTTCGGCCAGCTTGTTCCAGATGTGGCTGGTTCCGGCGCGGTTGGCCCCGGAATCGGCGGTGACCAGCAGTCGTTTCGGAGTGACCGTGTTGGCCAGCAGGAAGGAGATGGGGTTGGCCGCTATCTTCGGGTGGGCATAAAGGTTGAATTTTCCCCCGGAGAGCCGTTTGAGCGGGTCGGCGAAGAAGTTCATGCCGTGGATGCCCTTGCGGTAGTATCCGCACCCTTCCTGCCAGCCGCCGTCCTCCCCGATCTCGTTCAGCGCCAGGATGACTCGGTTGTGGGATTCCGCCACGAGGTCCCGGAGGTTGGGGTCTTCGGTCATGAGGGCGAGTGACGCGGTTCCCAGGCCGGCCCAGCAGATGGGGGACCAGTTGCAGCGGTAAGATTCCGCCCACCAGTGGTATTCGGCGTTGCCCCGAACCCGGGTGATGGCTTTCTCCAGCAGCGCGCCCCGGATACGGTCCCGCTCCCGCTTCGAAAGCGCCGGATAGAGCCAGTCATAGACCGCCGCCAGCATGCGGGCGGTATCGGCGGATTCGATATCGAAGCCGAAGGCGGCTTGGTCGTCCCGCACGCCCCAGGGCCAGACCCGGCTGTAGATGATGGGGAATTGGTGACGCCTGTCCACCCAGGTGGGAAGATCGCAGACCGCATCGGCGAATTCGAAGGCTTTCCGGGCGTACCGCTCATCCCCGGTCATCTGGTAGACGAAGGCCAGGAGATGCGCGGCGTGCATGTTCCGACGGAGGTAGCCGAGCGTGGGATCGGAATTGGTGAACCCGGGATGCGGCTCCTGCGGCGGCGCCTGGACCTCGACCGGAGTGTGCAGGAGACGGTTGGCTTCGGCGGTGAAGCGACGGTAAAGATGCGCGGTTTCGGGGGTTCCCTGGATGCGGGCCAGCAGCGCGGGTTTCTCCGCCTCGGTGAAATAGAGGTACGGGTGACGTAGGGAGGCCGCGTCAATGGTCCGGGTGATATCCTCCGTCGTGACTTCCGCCCGGACCGGGGAGGCCAGGACCAGAACGAGGAGCGGAGCGAGGAAGAGAATCAGCCGCATGGATGTTCCTTTCGGATTTTATAAGAAGCCGTCACTCCCAAGATCTGACCCTCTATCCCCGAGAGAGGGGACCGAGGGGTGAGTTAGCTTTTGGGGAAGCGCGGAGGCTTTGGCCGGTAACTCACCCCCTTAATCCCCCTCTCTCCAGAGAGAGGGGGAAATCGCGGCACACGAAAACGACCCGGTTTCATACTGATTCCGACGGTTTTCCGGCTCTCCGGACAACCCGGCCCCCCTGTCCCCAAAACTTGGGTAATGACAAGCTCGCGAAAGAGGGGGAATCCGAGCCACAGGCTACCGTTTCGTCAGGTCGTCGTTCAAAACGATCCCGTCGTATTTCCCTTTTTCCATGGCCACCGCGATGGAGAGGACTTCGGCATCCTTTCCGGAGTTGTTGTAGAAGCCGTGGGCGCTCCCGAGAGGACAGGAAACCGCGTCCCCGGCCCGAACCGGCAGCGTGGCATCGTCGATGGTGAGCCGTCCCTCTCCGGAGAGGATGTAGTAGACCTCCTCCATGATCTCGTGACGGTGATAGCCGACCGAGTTTCCGGCCGGGATGAGATAGTGATTGACGAATCCCCAGTTGGTGCGGAAATTTTCGGTCTGCCACAGAGTGCGGATTTGCATGGTCCCCTTGCCGTTGTAGAACGCCGGAACTTCCCGGAGGGCGTTTTTGTTGATATGGTTCCAGAGGAAGGGGGCCGGGCATTCCAGTGTGCGCGCGGTGAGGTCGTTCTGCTTGGCGAAATCGACGGCGTCATACTGACGGTTTTCCGTGGTCACGCCGATATTCATGAACTGCACCGGACGGTCGTGGGGGTTGTAGATGCCGTGGGAGGCGCCCATGGGGCAAAGCGCCAGGGCCGGTCCGGGCAGGAGGGCGGTGCGTCCGGAGACGGTGAATTCACATGCCGTATCCTCCAGAACGAAGTACATCTCCTCCATTTTACGGTGTACATGCTCTCCCAGGCCGCTTTTGGGTTCGAGTACGCCCCGGTGGACGAAAAGGAACTGGCTCTTCAGCCGGTCACGGGGGGTGAGTTCCATATAGCTGACCATGCCCGCGCCGCCGTGGCCGAAGGTGGGGTGCATATATTTGGATGGGTCGTTGCGTCCGAAGAGCGGATGAGAGGGTGTGACGCCCTGGGCTTCGGCACGCGTGGCGTAGACTCCCGCGCCGATGGCGGCGGCCGCTCCGGCGAACAGCAGTTCTCTTCTCTGCATAACGATTCCTTTCCCGTTTGTGACCGTTTTCTCTCCGTTTCCCCATATATACATTCCGGAAAGGGGAGAGTCAAGGAGGGAACGGGGTTTCAAAACCCTCCGGGTAGTAATTCCCACTAACGGTTATTGGGGTTGAGTCAGTAGCGCGGGGGGGTACGGCGGCATCTCCCTCCCCGCACCCATCGCCGTTTCGAAGAATCGGCGATGGGTGCGGGGAGACAAGAAATGAAGCACCTCTGCCCCGCCTTTTCAGTTACCCCCCTTGACAAGGGGGGATGTCCGAAGGACAGGGGGGTTCAGCGGCGAGGGCGATGGAAACAACCGTACTTGCGTCCTCCACGCCGCTGAATCCTCTCCCGGTCAAGGGAAATCCAAAGAAGCTGATCGTACCCGAAACCCGTTTTTTCTTTTGCGTCTCCGCGACCGGGATATATATTAGAAAGCCGAAGCGGGAAAAAAACATCCCGTGGCCATCCCCGTCCGGATCCCCCCGGTGAACACGCGGAGCGGATGCTCCGATTGACCGGCTGCCGTCCGGTGAGGATGGCTGAATGCCAGCAACCGAACCGACAAGGAAGCCATGCATGAATCCTTCAAAACACACCCAGATTATTCGCAAGCTCCGCCGCCTTGTCTGGCGCGGTCTGCGGAACCGTTCCGAGTTCGCCCGTATCGCGGCCGATCCGGATCCCTCGGTGGCCGCGCTCGGCCGCGCTGTCCGGGAAACCGTGGAGGGTACACTGGATGAAGCGGAACGGTCCTGGGTGAGCAGAATCGAGGCCCTTCGTGGAGACCTCTGCCGCTCGGAACGGGTGCTGGATATTCCCATCCTCGGCACCGGGGACCCGGGCGACCCGGCTACCGCTGGAGATCGCTTTCTGGGACGGTCGGTGCAGCTTGTGGAGGGTGAGATATGCCGTGTCGCCGCCACCAAACCGGCTTGGGCGATCCTGTTTCTCAAAATCATGCGCCGTCTCAAACCCGAGCGTATCCTGGAGCTGGGAACCTCGCTTGGCATCTCCGCCGCGTATAACGGAGCGGGAATAGTACTGAACGGGCAGGGGAGAATGGTGACCCTGGAGGGAGCGGAAAGCCTGGCCGAACGAGCCAGGGAAAATCTCCGGGAGTTGGGAATCGAAGGGGTGGAGGTTCGGACCGGGTGGTTCAACGAAACCCTGGAACCGGCGCTGAAAGACCTCGGAACCGTGGACTATGCCTTTATCGACGGGCACCACTACCGCGAGCCCACCCTCGACTATTTTGAACGCATTTATCCGTACTGTTCCGATGGGGCGCTGCTGGTGTTCGATGATATCTCCTATTCCGCGGAAATGGAGGATGCCTGGCGCATCATTTCCGCGGACCCGCGGATCGGGGTGGTGGTGGACCTCTTCAAAAAAGGCTACTGCTTTGTAACCCGCACGCCCGGGCCGAAACGCCGGTATCGTCTGGCTGTCGACTGATCTCCCGGCGCGGGGTTCTTCCCCCCAACGTGAAGTCGTTGCTCTCCCTCTGCAGTTCCCCATCCCACGCCCCGGGTTTCCCGGGGCGTTTTGCTTGAGAGGCTTCCTCCGGAACCGGGCCGGAGAACAAGTCGAGATGGCCGATAACGAGTCATCCCCTTCTTTCACCCATGCGGGAGAATCCCACATGGGGCCCTCTATCCCCGAGAGAGGGGACCGAGGGGCATTGTCGTAAAGATAAGCAGATAGTAGTGAACGGTTGTTTTGTGGTTCAGGCCGGGAAAGAGTAACTCACCCCTCGTTCCCATTGTCGTAAACTTAAGAGAAAAGGGCAAGACAAAGTTTCACTATAGAGGAGCAGCGGAGTTGGTAACCACGTGTGGGATCGTACTCCCCTTTTTC
>JAWLHT010000051.1:0-20877 GCA_041690195.1 Candidatus Latescibacterota bacterium | reverse complement strand
TCTCCCTTGTCAAGGGAGATAAAAGAGAAAAGGCACCTTCGCCCTGCTGTGGAATGATTTATCAGTTGTCCCCCTTGACAAGGGGGATGTCCGAAGGACAGGGGGTTCAGCTCCCCGTGAGTGCCCATACGATACATCCGTTCCAGTTTCACCGCTTATCTTTACGACAATGGGACCGAGGAGTGAGTTATATTTTTCCAGTCTGAACCGCAAGACACCCGGTCACCCCTAACTGCTTATGATTACGCGCATGAAGTCAAGGGGGTGAAAACCTTCCCGTACCGCCGCGACCTTCTTTCAATTTCGGTCCAAAAGCGGTATTCGAATATCTGCCTTGATACGGAGCCGCTCCAGGGGTAAAAAAACGAATTCGTTTCCATCAGACCGTAAAAAAAGTTGTATCCCTCTCAACAATATGATATATATGCATCTGGCGTCTACCTCCCCGATCGTAAAAAGAATGCTCTGTACTGCATGTATACCACTTGAACATACTGAATGGGGTGAACTCCGGTGGCAAGTTATTCCCCGCAGCGGGAATCTGCGCCAGGTTCGCTCCAGTCCGGATATCCATGAACAAAGAGAAGAAGAAACGAATACGGCGGCCGAACTGGGGGCGTCGGGATATCGAACACTTCGTGGCGGCCGGGGTGCCCCTGGTCAGGGTTTTGCTGCGTCCGGAGTCCGGTGAAGTTCCCGACATTGCTGCAATATTCGACAATCGTCCTGCGCCGGGGGTGCGGTACTTTGACCCGGAAGCAAACTCTGCTGCGCGGAAGCTATTTGCATCGTTCGGTCAAAACGGCATGAAAGCCATGCTTGACGCCTTGTGTGAAGGTGAAGCGGGGAAGGAACTCTATCGCTCGCTTACCGGTTCTTCCGGTGAAAATTCTCCGGGCGAGCGAGTGGTCACGTTGTATGGCGAGCGGGAATACGGCGCCACTCTCCGCCTGGTCATATCCCCGCTGTCCATATCGGGCGAAGGATGCCGGGCGCTTATCTGTCCGGTGGAATGGGAAAAGCCGGAGACGGTAAACCGGATGGGCGGCTGTTCCTTTGATTATTTGGTACAACTCCCCTTGCCGTTGCTCCTTGCAGATCTCGATGGTACTGTCATTCGGTGTTCGGCCAAAGCGGAGGACCTGTTCGGCTATACGGAATCGGAACTGGCCGGCCGCAGGGTCGAAATGCTGTATCAGCCCTCTCTTCGGGAGGAAGAGGCTTTTGCGGTGGAAAAGAGTCTCGAACTGGTCGGTTCATTTACCGGTACTGTCGCCTGCCGGAGGCGGGACGGGAAGGACCTGGCGGTGGAGACGAACGTTCGATTTCTGCGGGAGAAAGACGGGCGGCCGCTGGCAAGAGTGGAACTGTACCGGGATATCACCGAGCGGCGGAGAGTCGAGCGCGATCTGATCGAGAGCGAAAAGCGTTACCGGGGGCTCATCGAATCCCAGAGCGATATGATCGTTCGTTTCGATTCCAACGGTCTCTTTACGTTTGCCAATGATGCGTATTGCCTCAAGTTCGGGAAAAGCCGGAAGCACCTCATTGGAAAGCCCTTCATGCATCTTGTCCACGAAGACGATCTTCCCTCCACCATCCAGGCCATGCAGAATCTGGAAAAGCCGCCGTACCGGGTAAGCATTGAGCAGCGGGCGCTCACTGTGGAAGGCTGGCGCTGGATCGCATGGGAAGATTACGCCATCAAGGATGAGAAGGGCAGGACGGTCGAAATACAGGGGGTCGGAAGAGATATATCCGGGTATAAGCAGATGCAGGAGGATCTTCTCCACGAAATCGAGCTTATCAAGCTCATTTCCTCCATATCTTCCAGCTTCATCAACATGGAGCCGGCGGAAGTCAGCGTTGGCATCACCCGGGCGCTGGAACGGATCGGACGATTCACCGGTTTTGACCGGGTGAATGTATATCTGCTGGAAGATGGCAAGTTCCGGAACAGTTTCGGTTGGAAGGATTCCAGCATCGAATCCCAGAAAGGAAGATTGCACGAGGCCGAAGTATCGCGCTTTCCCTGGTGGATGAAAAAACTGAGCCGATTCGAGAGCATACACATTCCGGTTCTGGAGGAACTCCCTCCCGAAGCGGCCGCGGAACGAACTGTCCTGCGGTCGCTTTCCATCCGGTCCATGGTTGCGGTACCCATGGTCTACAATCAGTCCCTGCAGGGATTCCTGGGGCTGGTATCCATCCGTGAGGAGAAAACCTGGCGCGATGAAGACGTCGCTTTGCTGTCAACTGTCGCGGATATCGTCGCCAATGCACTCGAACACCAGCGGGCGGAAACGGAACTGGAGCAGTCAAAGCGGAATCTGCAACGGTCGGAGCGGCTCGTGGCCACCGGGAGGCTCGCGGCGAGCATCGCCCACGAGATAAACAATCCCTTGCAGGCCATCACCGCCAATATCGGTTTTCTCGCCAAGTCGCTCCCTGACGATTTCCCGCAGAAACGGGTGCTGGAGCAGATCAAGATCGGTATTATCCGTATCAAAAACACCGTGCGGCAGCTTCTCGATATTCACCGTTCCAAGGTGGAGGTGAGCGAGGAGGTTTCAATCAATGAAACCATTGACTCCACCCTGAACCTGGTGGAAAATCAGCTGATCATCAACAAGATCGAGGTGGTCCGGTTGATGGAGGAGAATTTGACGCCGGTCCGGGGTTTGGCCCAGGAATTGTTTCAGGTGTTCATGAATATCATCCTGAACGCCATGGACGCCATGCCCCGGGGAGGAATGCTCACCATCCGCACTCTCCGGGAGGGGGATCGGATCCATATACATTTCACGGATACCGGCGAAGGGATTTCCGAGGCCGATCTGGAACACATATTCGATCCGTTTTACACAACAAAGTCAAAAATGCTCGGAACCGGACTGGGACTCTCCATTGTCAAGGGTATTGTGGAGTCTTTCGGAGGTGACATAGAAGTGCGGAGCGTTTTCGGGGAGGGGGCGAGTTTTATACTTTCGTTCCCGGTCTTATAAGGGGAACCGGTGTGCAGGAGAGGGGGGGACATGGGAAGAAGAATTCTGGTGGTCGATGACGACTACCTGGTTCTGGCAAGCCTGGAGACCATGCTGCGAAGCAACGGATTTGATCCGGTGACTGCGGAAAGCGGAGTCAAGGCGCTCGACATTCTGCGGAAGGAATCATTTGCAGTCGTTCTCATGGATGTCATCATGCGCGGCTTGGACGGTATTGACACGTTACGCGAAATCCGAAACCTTTCACCGGAAACAGCGGTCATTCTCATCTCGGGGTATTCCGAACCGGAACGGGTGCTGGAGGCGCTGGGTAACGGCGCGGTTGATTATATCGTAAAACCATGCGACGAAGACGAGATGGTCTCCCGCATCGAGCAGGCGTTCCGGTACCGGCACAGTCAGTCGGAGGAATAAACAAACAGACGGTCTCCACGGCAAGCGTCCCTCGAACAACCATAATCCGTTTTTGAGGAATGCAGTGTGGGTTCTGCCGTTGTCTGCGGCGCTCAGTTTCTGTTTGTATTCATTGCCGCCGCTGGCGAACGGGATATCCACTCCACCCGAAGTCAGTCCGGGCTGTTCTCTCCCGCGCCGGAAGAACACCCGGAAAAACCTGGAAGCCACGCCCGGAGTGGCACGTCCGGTTTCTTTCCGTGTGACACCCGGTCATTCGAATTCCTCGACCAATCCCAGTTTGACCAGCCGCATCATCACCGCGCCGGGCTTCCGCTCCAGCATCCGCGCCAGTTCTTCCACGCTCCGTCCGGAGCGATACCCGCTCGCGAGCCGCCGTTCATCCTCTTTGTTCCATGACCGTCCCTGGTTTGCGGCCCGGCCGGAGACCGGCTTCACGCGGGCCGGGCCGGTTGACGCCTCCGGCAGCGCATACGGGTCTATGCCTCTCGACGCACAGTGGGTGACGATTTGATCCAAAAAGGCGGGACCATATTTCCGCAGCCTGGAATGGGCCACACCCTCGATGCGGTTCATGCTCTTCAAGTCCTGCGGATATGATGTCGCCATTTCCCGCAGGACAGTATCAGAAAAAACGAGATAGGGAGGTATCCGCTCCTCGTCGGCGATTTCCTTCCGGACCCGCCGGAGAACGCTGAAAAGTTCATTGTCAAGGCCGGGCCGGAGGTGTCCGGGACCATCTCCGAACTCTCCCGTGTGGCCGGAGAGGACCGCTGTACGGGAATCCGGAGCGCAGATATCGCAGGCCCCGCAGTTTTTTTTCGTGATATCATCGGCGAAGTATTCCAAAAGAAACTTCCGGCGGCAGGAACGGACGGTGCAGAAGCTGATCATGTCCTGCAGTTTGCGTTGCGCCACACGACGGTATTCGGGATCCTCGATACGATCGATGAAATATTCCACCTTGCTGCGGTCGGCCTGGCTGAAAAAGAGAGTGCACTCCGCGGGCAGCCCGTCACGGCCCGCCCGGCCCGTTTCCTGATAGTATCCTTCCACGCTCCGGGGCAGGTCGCAGTGGATGACGTATCGCACGTCCGGCTTGTCAATTCCCATGCCGAAAGCGATGGTGGCCACCATGACCCGGATGTCGTCGCGGATAAACTTAACCTGATGCAGGGCGCGCATTTCTGCGGGAAGTCCGGCATGGTAGGGGAGCGCCCGAATCCCGATCTTCCGGAGCCAGGCGGCCAGTTCCTCCACCCCGGTGCGGCTCTGGCAGTACACGATGCCCGAATCTTCCGGCCGGGAGAGAAGGTACCGAGCCAGAGTATCGTACATCCCGGAGTCCTTGGGGAGAACGCTGTAGAAAAGATTGGGCCGATCGACCCCCGCCCGGTAAACTTGGGGTGAATTTAGCGCGAGAAGGTTGGTGATATCGGTTCGGACCCTGGGGACCGCGGTCGATGTGAGTGCGACCAGCGGAGTGTCGGGGAAGCAGGTCTTGAGCAGGTCGAGCTTCCGGTATTCCGGGCGGAAATCATGCCCCCATTCCGAGATGCAATGGGCCTCGTCCACGGCGAAGAGGGAAATCTTCACTCGGGAGAGGAGCCCCAGGAAGTCGTCCACCATAAACCGCTCCGGAGCGACATAGAGGAGCTTTATCTCACCGGATTCCACTCGGGCGACGGTTTGGGACATCTGCTCGCCGCTCAGAGTGCTGTTCAGCGTGGCCGCGGGAATACCCGCCTCCCGGAGGCCGGCCACCTGGTCCTGCATGAGCGAGATGAGCGGGGAGACCACCACGGTAAGACCATCCCGCATCACCGCCGGAAGCTGGTAACAGAGTGACTTTCCCCCGCCGGTGGGCATGATGACGATGACATCGCGACCCGCGAGAATGTCGCGGATGATGGATTCCTGGTGGGAACGAAAAGAGGTATAACCGAAATAGTGACGAAGTTTTTCAATCATTGATATAAGAATCCGGAAATGAACGACGGAACAAAACACGGAGCGGCGTAATCAGGAATAATGGGAGCGGGATGTACGCCGGAGCTAGTGGTAAGAACGGTGTAGTATAATAAATAACACCTTATTTGGCAAGAAAAAAAGGCTCTCTACGGTTTATATGGATAAACAAAAATGAAGGAGCCAGAAGTCAGGAGTCAGGAGAAAGGAACCGGCCGCCTATGCTGGAGTGTGCGGTTCAGACCGGGAGAGACATGCCTCGCCCCTGGGTCTTTCCCCTTTGTGCCTCTGTGCTTCGACCTATTCTCTCTTCTCGTTACACCGCTCACTCCCATTTATCCAAAAACAGCGAAGAGCCAAATAGTCTGCCGCTGCTTTCTCGAAAAAAATTTTCGCCATGCCTTTGCTGGTGGGAAAACGGGATATTGCCGCATTATGCAAACTGAAAAAGGCTTTTGTTCAAAGGGGCTGAAACAGTGATTGTCCACACCGTTGCAGTCCCTTGCGTCTTTCGGATTATCCGGCTTCGCTTCTTGCTCCGGTGGCAAATTTTTTAACCTCGGTATTCCGTCAGGCTCCATTCAATCAGGCCATCACCACAGGAAGGGTTAAATGTTTACCCACCGGAGCAAGAAGAAGTTGATCGCATTTATATCATATGTAACTCGGTTGACTCAAAAAAAAAAAACGACAAGGCTGCGGTTTCCCGCGGTCTTGCCGTTTCGCTTTTTCATTATTTCCGGAAGTCACGTCAGCCGCGTCTGGGCCTTCCGGAGGAGATGTCCCACCGGGATGCCGTAGGGGCAGGCCTTCTCGTAGGGGCGGAGGTCCGATGCCGCCTCGACCCGGGCGTGTTTGGGCAGGCGGGCGTACAGGGAACGAGCCTTCTGCGGCTCACGGTACCCGGTATGATACATGGAGAAGCGGAGAATGTCGGATACCGCGACCCCGCCGGGGTTGGCCCGTTCGCAGGCCCCGCAGAACCGGCAGAGGTATCCGCCGGCGCAGGCCGCGAACTTTTTCATTCCCGCATCCTCGGCTGTGGTGAGCTCGCCGCCGACCGCCTCGATGTTGTTCTTGAGTTCCTCGAAGGAGTAAAGGAGGTTCCCGAACGCCTTCACCCCCGGGACTGCCAGTGTCCAATGAATGAGGGCGGTAGCGATGTCGCCGTCGGTGGGCAGGTGTTTGGATACTTCTTCCTTCAGGTTGGGGACCTCGCTCCAGGTATCGCGGCTGCCAAGGAACACCTTCATGGCAGTGATGCCGATATTCTTGTCCGCGGCTTTCCTGATCGTTTCCAGGTATTGATCCCGTGGCGGTTTGTACGCGTACTGTTCCTTGGTGAAGTAGTCCATGGGCACGATGGGATTCACCGGGACCTGGATGACATCGAAAAATTCGCTTTCCACCGCGGCTTCGAATACCTCGGCGGTATTGACATGCTGGGACATCATGAGATAACGGGTTTTGCCCTGTTTCTTCAGTTGCTCGAACGCCTGGATGGCCCCGGTCTTTTCGCGGATTTCTTTCCCGGAACGATACTGGGAATGGATCTTGAACCCGTCGATGTACTCAAGGCCGGTTTTCTGGAGCGCCCGTTCGAAAATTTCGATGGCCTTGTCCTTGTCCAGACTCGCCACGGTTGTATCGCAGTAAAAGGAATCCCGGGGGATCTTCCGGAAGAGTTCATAGGGGGCAGGGTCCGCCCAATGGCCGATTTTGTGCCAGTAATTCACCCCGGACGCCAGCGCGGCCTCGTACATTTTTACATCGGTCATGCGGTCCCCGAGGAACACCGAGGCCCTGATGCCGCTTCGGCCGAGCGTGACATACTTCATTTTGCTGTTTTCGCAGCCGAGATGGGAAAGACTCAGCGAGCCGAATGCAGCCGCCGCCGGTACGGTCTTCATGAAATCGCGGCGGGTTATTCCTCCCGGACGTTTGCCGCCGGAATCCGGTTTTTCCTCATGCATGCCCGTGCCCCCTCTGGATGGTTTGTGCCGGTATTACAGTTGCGGGTTCCGCAAGATTCCACCGGTGCCTTGGGTAAACGGTGGAATCGCACAACCACGCAAGACCCGTGTTTGAACCGCTGTCGTACGCAGTTTTCTTCACTGTTCAACCACACCGGAGTATTCCCGGACTCCGGTATTTCGCGGAACATGATATACTGCTTTTTTCTAACCTCGAACATGCTGCCCTGCATGTAGCCGTGCATCCAACCCTCAATGCTGCTGAAACGGTGCGTTCCGGGCTTACCGCTTTTCGGCCAGTTTTACCAGATTCGCTCCGATTGCGAAAAGAAGGGCCGTGGCTTTCCGTTCGTCGGAAATACCCATGCAGCCGTACACGAAAGAACCATAGCGGCAGGCCATGGAAAGTCCGCGATACGGCAGTTCACCCTTGATAGCGTCAATATTGTCAATCAGGATTGACTGCGTGCCGCTCATCTTCCCCTTGAAGCCGTCGTACACCTCGTTGGCTTTGCTTCCGTCTAGGGCGAAGGCGATGAACACCCGCATTTCCTTCTCTTGTCCCGGATCTTTGTAGACTGCGGTCAGGCCGCGTCCCATGAAAGAGTAGCTGATGAGACTTTCATCAACATACCGTTCGGAATCTGTCACCAGCCCATCCGTCGGGAAGATCGCCACTTCCGGCGGAAGTTTGCCGGAACCGGGAATCGCGCTGTCGACCCAGGCCGCGAGTTCGCGCATAGCCCCCATATCGTCGCTGCCTTCGGTTTCCGGAATGATTTCAACATAGTACTTGTCTTTGTGGAGCATGGTCAGATAACTGAGGATGGAGCCTTCGGTCCCGGCGTCGAGCTTCTCGGCGTCTTCCTCGCGTTGCTGACGGAACGCACCGAAGGTGGAGAGGGGGGAACTCAGTTCATAGACATCCAAGGTATAGGTTCCGCCATTCTTCTTGTACACCCCATGCTCCAGACGGGTAAATCCGTAGCTGAGATAAAACACCGCCTGGCCGTTTATGTACTCATAAAGGTTGCTCCGGTCATAAAAGGCGACCTGTCCCTCAAGGGAAAACCCGGCGGGCGGCTGCTTGAGGATGCGGGCTTCCTCGGCCAGACCTTTCGAAGCGGTCAGGAGAAGCATCCACGCCACGAGCAGGAGGTACTTGCGTCCAATCATTCCATGCATAGGGAAAACTCCTTTGTTGCCGGTTGAAGTGGTGGCGGCGAGCCGTCAGGAACACCGGCTGTCCAAACAATACCGCCGTCCTGACCCGGTGACGCGTTGTAATGATGCAATATACCGCATCGTCCGCCGGTCAGGGTACTGTTTCACGGTACTCGCCCGGTTCCGGCCCTGTCACACGGCCGCGGCCGGAATACGGAGGAGGACCGGATTACCGGTCCTCCAGGATTCCAGTCGGGTTATGACCGGATCAGGCGAAAAGCTGACGCGCCCGGCGGACGCTTTCGGTGAGGTCAAGTCCATTGACACACTTGACAGAGCACTCCGTGCAATCGCCGCAGGCATCCGCCCGCGAAGAGGCGGGGAGAGCCGCATAGTTCTCACTGGCGAGCCGCATATCGCCGTAGCCGTAAGCGTAGGTCAGGCAGCGGTTCACTTCGCAGATCTGAACTCCGAACGGGCACTGGCCCTGGCAGCCGGTACAGCCGGCTACCCCGCGACAGAAGCCGTCACGGGGTGCTTCCGCCATGCGATGGAGTTCATTCGGCTCCATGAGGGAGAGTTTGATGCCCATGACCGCGAGGTTCTCCTCGAGCTGCTCAAAGTTTGTCACCCCGGGAATGGTGGTGTCGACATACTTGTTCTGGAGCACCCAGCGGAGCGCCGCCTGTTGGTCGTTGATGCTACCCATGCCGTGGTTGGGATACCCTTTTCCCTTGTCCTGGGTTTTCATTCCGATCACCGCCAGTCCTGCCTTGCGGGCGCGGGCAATGGCTTCGGTCACCGGCTTTTCCGACTTGTAGTTGTATCCGATGAGCAGGGCTTCCCAGAATTTGGAATTGGTGATGGCATCGGAGAGAGGAACATGGTTGGTGTGGATGGATACTCCGATGAACCGGGCCAGGCCGTCCTTTTTGGCCTGTTCGAACACTTTCATGTGCTCTTCCAGGGTGACTTCCGCCGGATCATCGGGCATATGCATGAACATGATATCCACATAATCCATTTGGAGGCGTTTGAGAGAGAGTTCCATCATCTCCCGGACGGTTTTGGCGTCCCTGCCCTTGGCGTGCACCTTGGTGGCGACATAGACCTTCTTCCGTCCGAAGTCCTTCAGTACTCTCCCCAGCGTCTCCTCATTGACTCCCTTCATGTAGCCGTGGGCGGTGTCGAACCAGTTGATTCCGGAGTCGAGCCCGGCCTTGATGAGTTCGGGGTCGCGGGTGTTCATCACCCCGAATCCGACTTCTGTAACCTTCATGCCGGTTTTTCCGAGTTCACGGAACCGGAGCGCATGTTTTCCCGAGGTCTGGGCGTACACATTCCGGACAAACGGAGCCTCGACCGCAAGCCCGGCTCCGGCGGCGATGCCGGTGACCGCCGCGGTTTTCAGGAAATCTCTGCGACTGGATTGCTGCATGGAATACCTCCACGATGGGGGGTTATCGGTACCGGTTCATCATGCCAATAACGAATCCGGGGGAGTGTCCGACCAAGGGTCCGGGAACGCTCCGGCCGGATGCACATGCGAAAATCAGATCGTTCTGGTTACCACGTTCAGCTTGGAAGTATCCGGCTGGCCGAGTCCCATCGCGGCGCATTTTTTGATATGGTCCACGTTTTCCCAGGTGAACGACTTGCCGTACCACGGGGTGAGGCCGACCGTGTAAGCGTCCGCCGCCACCGGGTCCGCGCTGGCCACGATGGTGTTCAGGTTCGCCACCTTGCCCGGCCCCTGCGGCCCGCGGGTGGTGAGCGCCCGGACAGCGTCCACGATGGTCAGGGCCGGTTTGGTGATGCTGGCCAGGTCGGCGATGGCCTGGTTGAAATCGGCGGAATTGTGCATCCACCGGCGGTCCCAGTTGAGCCCCATGTTCCCTTTCAGTCCGAGACTTACCCCGGTCGCGCTGTGCGATTTGGCGATGGGAAGGCTGATGAGGACATCTCCCTCCCTGAGTATCCGGGTCAGTTTCGTGGTCCGCATGACCTTGCCCTGGGGAATGGCTGTATCCTCGTAGAGGTTCTCCGTGGTCGGAAGCATGAGCGTGGCATTCCTCGTCTGTTTCACCACCTCGACTACCGCGGAACGGGTTCCGATAATTTCAGCATCCTGGAGAGGATGGTCCACCACCAGCACCTGTTTCGCCCCGGCCTCCAGGCAGAGATTCATGACCGCCTGAAGCACCTCGGGATTGGTGGTGGTCGCGCGCTCCGGCGGAGAGGCGAAGGAGAGATTGGGCTTGATGACCACGGTGCTGCCCTTCTTCACGAAGGCTTCTATGCCACCGATCGCGGCAACCGCGGCCTTGACTGTCGCGGTGATGTCCGCGCCCTTGACCGAAGCCAGGTCGGCGCTGCCCTGCGCATACACAATGCCGGAGAAAAAGGGGCCGCTGACAAAGGTACTGGCCGCTCCGGCTTTCAGAAATCCGCGTCTTGAAACCATGCACAACCTCCGGGAATAAGAAAGAAAAAGTATTCAGTATTCAGTACTCAAGAGTCAGAAGACAGAAGCTGGTATACGGGAGAAAAAAGCCGTTCAACCAGCTCGTTTGTTGCTCCGCGTGCGTTCTCTTCTCGTCTTGCACTTTGGATCTTTGGCACTCTGGCACTTTGGCACTCTCTTTCACTGTACAAACCCCGGCGGCAGTTCGTCTCCATCGAATTCCGAATCAGCCGGTACAACAGGCTCAGCCGCACCTCCGGAACCGGTGCTGAATCCGGGCGCCGCTTCTCCGGAGGAATCCCCGGCTTCCCGGTAAAAGTCCGTTGCGTCGTCTTCCCGCACTTCGCGGAGCTTCTTCACCCGTTCGGTGATGTAGGTTCCCTCGTTCTTGCGCACCTCGTTCACCGGCGTGATGTAGATGGCGGCCCGGCCGTTTACCGGGCAGGCGTATTCGCACTGGCCGCATCCAACGCACTTATCCTCGATGACGAATGGGCGCTGGATAGTGCCCTTCTCATCGGTCACCATGCGGAATTCGATGGCGTCGTACGGGCAAATCTCGTCACAGACCAGGCATATTTTCCCCTGTTCCCAAGCCACGCAGAGATTGCGTTCGATGGTGGCGTTGCCGATGATGGCGTACTGCTTCTCTTCCAGCGGCAGCTTGCGGATGGCTCCGGTGGGGCAGACCTGGCCGCAACTGTGGCATTGTTCTTCGCAGGCGCCGGTGCGGGGCGCCAGCACCGGGGTGAAGAAGCCTTCGAATCCCGCCTGGGTGATTGAGGGCTGGAGTCCGTGGGTTGGGCAGGCCTTCATGCACTCGCCGCACCGCAGACAGGCGTCGAGGAAGTCGTCTTCCACCAGTGCGCCGGGAGGGCGGAGCCGTTTGAGGGGAACGGAGTGACGGGTGACCGCGGAGCCCGCGGCGGCGGCGGTCAGAATACCCCCGGCGGCGGCAAGGATCACACCCCGGCGGGAAGGATTGTATACATACCGCTGCTTCCCGGGAGCGTGAAACCCGAACGATATGGCGTTCACCGGGCATACCGATGCGCACCGCTCGCACTGAATGCACTCGTGAGCCGAGGTGGTTTTGTATTCGTTCCCGATGGCGTTCATGGGGCAGGTCCGGGCGCATTTGGAGCACCCGGTGCAGGCGTCGCTCACCCGTCTCCCCCGGATGGAGAACCGGGAAAGGAGCGAGAGCAGCGCTCCGAGCGGGCAGAGATTACGGCACCAGAACCGGCGTTCGACGGCGATGAGTCCAATCACCGCAACGAGCATGAGCAGACTCAGGATGGCGAATTCGAATCCGGGCTGCGGGTATGAAAGCATGGAAATTTCATGATACCCCAGTCGCATGGCCATTGGACGGACCGCATTGAGGGCGCCGTTGGCGACGAGCACTACCGCCGGAGCGATGTTCAGGGTTAAAACCCGCATAAGGAAAACCAGCGGGTCCAGGAAGAGCACGAAAGTCAGGCCGAAAAGCGAACCGAAAACGAAAAAGGCCAGGACATAGTACTTGATGTTCTTAAATCGGCCCTTGCCGAAGGGAGGACGTTCCCGGCGGGTCGGAACCGCCTTCGCGGAATAATCGTACACAGTTCCCAGCGGGCAGACCCACCCGCAGAAAACCCTTCCCAGGAGTGCGGTGGCCGCTACGGTGACCACGGAAAAGAGGAGTGTGGTGAGAATAACGCTCCCGGAGAGGGTCATGCCGAGGAGAATAAGCGGGTCGAAGTTGAAAAAAAGATTCCTCGTCAGACTTTCTGTCAACGGATAGGAAACCGCGAGAAAGAGATAGATGAACAGGAGGAGAAAAAACGCTTGTGCGGCCGGTCGCAGCCGATGCACGGAGATGCCGGTGGAATTGCTCTTGCTCAAGGATACCTCGCTCTTTTCAGGGAATATCTCTTCTAACCTATGTACGATTCAATGGCCGAACGGTTCCCAATGGTGTCATTTTTTTCCGGGGAGGATACGGCTCGACCATGCCAAGACGTAAGCCCCGTCGCATATTAATAATTTTTATCAATATAGGGTAAAGTCCAAGGCTTGTAAAGCCATTTCGGACAGTGGGGTTGGCGTGTATAACAGCCTGTAGCATAAATTAATGCGCAAACGATACGACGGATGACCCCGTGTCTTTCCCCAACTTCTGCCGGCACGTGTTTCCCCGGGAGGAGATTCTTTTTGATTTCCCGCGCATTTTATGATATTATAGCCATACTGTACGATATTTTCCCTGCAATGACATTTTTCAATACGGGTCTCTTGTTGGTTGGCAGTCGGTGCTTTGTCGTGCTGTTCTTTCTCTCTTGTCTCCCTTGACCGGGGAGATGTCGCCGTAGACGAAAGAGGGCTCAAAAGCGCCGGGAGCATCGGAAACGCATGTTTTCATTTACCTGCGCCGCTGAATTCCCTGTCCTGCCGACTCAACCCGATAACCGTATTTTTTTTGGGCGCTCCCGCATCGTTCCGGAACCGGATCTTTCGCGATTTCGGCGATTTCCTCCGGGTGTTCGAGTAGTGTCCGGGGAGCACGCCCGGATTGATCCGTATGTGTTGCGTCCCGACGTTCCCGGCTTGTGGTGAATCTTTTTCAGGTATGGTCGCTTTGGGTAATGACGCACGGGAAGAGCGCTTCACTTCTCCGGGATTTGGGCGGAGCAACAGGCCAGAATTGGAAATGTGGCGTTACTCGTCATATGGAAGAGGTCGAGCGGCATGAACAATTTCGGTGACATCCTGGTCCAGTCTTCCCCGATCTTTCTTGTAATGGCTGCTCCCGGCGGCACGCTCATGATGATGAACGATTCCATGCTGAAAGCCTTGGGGTATTCCCTGGAGCAGGTGGTCGGTGAAGACCTGGTTGAGCGGTTCGTGGCGGACGAGAGCCGCGGCGATGCGCGGGATTTGTTTCACAAGTGTCTCGAATCGGGAGCCTGGGCTTCAACTGAACTCGGCTTTATTGCCCGTTCGGGAAAAACGGTGCCCGTGGAGTGGCAGTTCCAGCCTGTATATCGCGAAACGGGAGAACTGGATTTCCTCTTCGGGGCGGGCCTGGATGTTACTTCCCGCAAGGAGATGGAGTCCCGGCTGCGGGAAAGTGACCAGCGGTACCGCACTCTTTTCCACAATAACCATACCCCCATGCTTCTTCTCGAACCGGAAAACGGCGGCATTATAGACGCAAATATTGCAGCTTGCCGTTTTTACGGATACGATTGGGAACAACTCACCGCGATGCGGATTACCGACATCAACACACTTCCGCCCCAAGAGGTGAAGCGCAACATGGTCCGGGCCAGGAGCGGAGAGCATTGCCACTTCGTGTTCCAGCACCGTGTAGCCGACGGTTCCGTGCGGGATGTCGAGATCTTCAGCGGCGGAATCACCATTTCGGGGAAATCGCTCCTCTATTTCATGGTGCATGATGTCACCGGGCGGAAACGCATGGAAGAAGAACTCATGCGCGAACGCGAGGAGCAGTCGCTCATGTTCGATTCCGTTCCGGCCATGATTTTCTACAAGAACAAGCGCAACCGCTACATCCGGGTAAACCGGGCTTTCGCCGAGCTGCGGGATATGTCGAGGAAGAGTATCGAAGGCGCCACAGTGGACGAAATATGGCCGGAAATCGCCGAGAAATGCTGGAAGGATGACCTGGAAGTGATCGAAACCGGCCGTCCCAAACGGGGCGTCCTGCACATCGTGGAAACCCCGCGGGGAACTCGCTGGTTACAGACCGACAAGGTACCCTTCCGTGACGAGAACGGGGAAATCATAGGTATACTCGGCTTCAGCACGGATATAACTGAACCAAAGGGAGCGGGCGAGGCGATTCAGGCTCTCCTGGAGAGCGCTGGCGACGCCGGGGAGCCGAGCCTCTTCGACCGGATGACCGGAAGAATCCGTGACTGGCTCGGTGCCGATATCGTTCTGATCGGACGTTTTCCCGGGCCCGGGCGAATGGAAGTCATGTCCATGCAGTCCGGTGGCGAACCACGGCCTCCATTCGGGTTTTCTCTTGATGACACGCTGTTCCGGGATATGCGGGAGCACGGGTATGTCTGCCTTCCGGAGGGGGGGGGCGATCTTTGCCGCTCTATCGGCGATATCTTCGATTGTCCGGTCGAAGGATTCGCCGGCATGGCGTTCCACGACCGCAACGGCAGTATGGCCGGGTGTGTTTTTATCATGTCCCGGCGACGACTCCTCATGCCCAACCGCGCGGAGGAAGTACTGCGAATTTTCGCGTCGAAAGCGGCTCTGGAGCTGGAACGGACCCAGTCGGAATCCGCACTGCGGGAAAGTGAGGCGCAGTACCGTAGTGTCGTTGAGACCTCCCCGGACGCCATCGTTATGTTTGATCTCGATGGAGGCATTGTTACCGCCAATCCCCAGTTTGCCCTTCTGCTTGGCGTGGAAACCGTTGACCAAGTCATCTCAACCGGCCGCACGGCGTTCGACTTTTTTGCGGCGGAAAGCCGCTCCCGGGCCGAAGAAAATTTTCACCGCCTGCTGGTGGACACGGTTACCCGGGTCAGCGACGAATGTACAATGTTCCGCTTCCACGGGGTTGCATTTCCCGCGGAAATAGCGGTGAGCCTCGTTCGGGACAGCCGGGGCGCTCCCCGCGCCTTTATCGCAATCATCCGTGATATCAGTGAGCGGAAAGAAGCGGAGCGGCGGCTGTACGAGGAACACGCGCGCCTGGAACAGCGCCTCCGCAACGAACGCATGTTTTCTGCGGTGGCATCGCTGATGGCCTCTGCCGAAACGCTCGACACCGTGTTCGACCGGATAGCCTGCACGATTCGCGAAACACTCGCGCTTTCCCGGGTGTGTCTGTTGCGGAGCGTGCCGCACGGAGAGGATTTCTTTGATGCTGAAGAGCGGACGGTACGGTTTGAAGCGGGGATGGGAAAGGGAAGACGGTGCAGGGATTTTCTTCGATCCGGCTGTCTGATGGATAAGCTCCGGGAGCGCCGTCCGGTGCTCCTCCACGACCTTTCCGGGCTCGAACCGGAAATCCGGGAAATGCTGGAAGCCGATGACATTCGGGCTGCGGCGCTGTTTCCGCTTTATGCCGGGCAAATGGCGAAAGGCTTGATCGTGTTCTGCCGCGATTCCGGGCATCGGTGGGGGCTGGAAGAACACGACCTTTTCGGTATTCTTGCCGACATGATCGCGAACGCCATCGAACGGGACGATAACTTCCAGGCCAGGATCGAAGCGGAACGTCGCCATGCCGAGGCAGTGCAGATGGCGGAACGGTCTTCCCGGCTCGCTTCGGTCGGAACGCTTGCCGCGGGAATTTCCCATGAGATCAATCAACCGCTGACCGCTCTCAAGGTGAAAATTGACAGCATGTTGTACTGGCGGGAGTTGAGTGGGACGATCCCGCAGGAAGACCTGGAGAAGGACCTGCGTTTTGTCGCCCAGCAAACCGAGCGCATTGACGATATTATAAAGCATATGCGCGCGCTTGCTCGTCAGGAAAAAAGCCACGAACCGGAAAACGTGGATCTCAACCTGGTGGTGGGTGATGTCCTCCCCCTGCTTCGTCAGAGGATATCCGCGCACGGAATCCAGATCGTCCAGAGTCTGGATGAGTCCCTGCCCGCGGTACGGGGACATCGGACCCTCCTGCAGCAGGTGGTCATCAACCTGGTTGTAAATGCCATCCATGCGCTCGACGATATTTCGGGCGGTCCAAAGGTTATCATCATTACCACGGGCTCAATCGGAGCGGACAGCTATCTGGAGGTGGTGGATAACGGCCCCGGCATTCCCCCGGAACACCTCGGCCAGATATTCGACCCGTTCTTTACCACCCGTATCGGGAGCGAGGGAATGGGGTTGGGGCTTTCCATCTGCCATAACATCATCACCGGACTTGGGGGAGTGATCACTGTCGAGAACGTCAGCAATGGCGGGGCTCGTTTCCTCGTGTCCATTCCCGTGGCACAGCATGGAGTGAAACGGAATGAACATTCTTCTCGCCGATGACGATCTTGCGATTCGGGAAAGCGTTTCCTCATTTCTCTCGCGGCTTGGCCACCGGGTGCTGGCATGCTCGGACGGGAGCGAAGCACTGGCTGTTCTGGGTGCTGAACCGGTGCATCTGGTTCTGTCGGATATCCAGATGCCCAACATGGGTGGATACGATCTGCTCCGGAATATCCGGGAAAATCCTCTTTGGGAATCGGTGATCGTGGTTCTGTTCACCGGTCACGGAGATGTAAAAAGCGCGGTTGAAGCAATGCGCAATGGCGCGTACGACTATCTTCTCAAGCCCATCGATGTGCGGGAACTGGCCATTGTTACCGGACGAATCGGTGAGTTTCTGGCGCTCAAGCGGGAACACGAGCGGCTTAGCACCGGGTTTGCCCGCGAAGTCGAAAGGGCCGCCGGCGATTTGAAACGGGAGTTGGAAGACCTCCGTAAAGCATATGCGCGGGAAGTGGGCGCAGGCGATGCCGGCATCTATTCCGACACGCTCCGGGATATTTTCAAGGTGGCACGCCGTCTGCATTCCAGACGGGATGTTCCCGCTCTGATCGAAGGTGAAACGGGTACGGGAAAGGAAGTCATTGCGCGGTATATTCACTATGGAGGCGGCAGGGTCACCACGCCGTTCATCGGAGTGAACAGTGCGGCGATCAATCCGGGCCTTTTTGAAAGCGAACTCTTCGGATACGAGGCAGGAGCGTTTACCGGCGGTAAGCCCCAGGGACAGAAAGGCAAACTCGAACTCGCCAGGGAGGGGACCATTTTCCTGGACGAGATCACCGAACTTCCGCTGGAGTGCCAGGCCAAACTGCTCCGGGTAATACAGGAGCGGAAGTATTATCCGGTGGGAGGGGTGCGGGAACTTTCCACTGAAGTCCGTTTTGTTTGCGCCACCAACCGGGATGTGCGCGGGATGGTTGAAGAGGGCTTGTTTCGCGAGGACCTCTTTTACCGTCTGAATGTAGGGTTTATCCAAATCCCTCCCCTGCGCGAACGCAGGGAGGAAATCCTCCCCCTGGCGCGCATGTTTCTCGCCGAACTTGCGTCTCAACGGCGAACTCCGATGCATCGGATCGGCAGAGATGCGGCACGCATCCTCGAAGCGCATTCCTGGCCGGGAAACGTTCGCCAGCTCAAGAACACCATCGAGCGGGCGGCGCTTCTCTCCGACGACCCCGAACTACTGCCCGCACATCTCGGTTTCCTCAATTCCGAATCAGGAATAGCCGACCGCAGCATGTCCGAGGCTCCGGAACTTTCCTCGGATTTCCCGCCCCTCCCTGATGCAGGACTCGACCTCCACGCCTGGACCATCGATGTCGTCAGGCGCGCTCTCGAAATGAACGGGGGAAACAAGGCCCGGACGGCCCGTTATCTCAACCTTACCCGCAACGAACTGTATACCTACCTCAAACAACTCGATCTTTAGCGGATGGCCGCACTTCCCAATCGAGCGTCCCTGTTGTCCCCCAAATGGATAATACATTATCTGTATCCCTTCATCACCCCCCAGTCCCCGTTACCCCGGGAGGCGCGATAATATGTTTAGGGTACGGTATGCTGAGATGTATCAATCCTCTCGTTCCTGCTCTAATACAATTTTCCGGTCATGTGAGCAAGAAGGTTCTACGAGGCACGGTTACGCGAGTCGTCGGAGAAGTGTTTCTTACTCACTTGGCGCAAACTTCGTATTATTCCTCTTCGTATGTTATTTTACCGCAAGAGAATCCGTCTGAAATGCCGGTGCGTGCTTCACCATGCAATGAACTCTCCGAAGTAATCGTGTGCCCAGTGAAAGCGCGGAGGTGTGCTGAAAAACCAGCGCTTCATGTGAGGGGAGGACGAAAGTGCTGATATTTCAGCAGTTTTAACGGGTATACTGCTGATAAATCAGCACTTCGTGGTTGAAGCTGTGGGACACGCGCGATGCGGTATTCGCATAAGATTCTGTGTGGTAATATGTAACGGCTGTCATGCCTTTTCTGGCACGATTCGTGCAATGATGAAGCGGAGGATGACAACTGATTTTGTAATCCCGACGCAGGGCAATAACAAGGGAAGTGCCTCATGAGAGTGATACTGGTTGATGATGAGTTGCCCATTTTGGAAAGTCTCAAATCCGCGCTCAGGCCGACAGGCTTTGAATGTGAAACTTACCAGAGCGCGTCCACAGCGCTTGAAGCGTACCGGGAGGCCGCGAGTGATGTGGTCATTACGGATTTCATGATGCCCGGCATGAACGGCATTGAACTGCTCAAGGCAATACGGACGATCAATCCCGAGGCGTATGTGATTATCCTCACCGGGTACGCCGATATCGAAAACGCCATTGCAGCGGTGAATAACGGCGCATACGCATTCTTCCGCAAGCCGCTCGATTTTCGGGATTTTCTTGGAACGCTGCGCAAAATCGAAGAGCAGATTGAGGGAAAGCGTCAGAAGGAAGTTGATATGGATCGGTTCATGGCCGAGTATGCTCGTTTAAAGACGGCCTTCGATTCGCTCCAGCAGATTGTTAAGAAAATGCGCGGCATCTGACAGGAGAACTCTGGCATGGGTTACCGGGATGATTTCAATGACATGGAAGAATTGCTCCAGACCTTCACCACGGAGGGTCAGGAGTTGCTCGACGAAGTGGAGCCCCGTCTGATCGAACTCAAGGAGCGAAGCGGGGAACAGGGGAGGATTGACGAGGAGGTTCTGAATTCCATATTCCGAATCTTCCATACAATCAAGGGCTCCGCTGGATTTCTGGAACTGAACAGCCTCCAGGAGGTGACCCACGAAGCGGAAACCCTCCTTGACCATTACCGCAAGGGACGGTTGACTCCGACCGCCGAACAGATCGGGCTCTTACTGCATACCACCGACTTCATTCGAAAAATCCTTGATAATATAGAGAAGTACCTTCATGACCGTGGATTCGAACCGGAAGCCAGCCGTCTGGTGGAGGAGTTGGCCCGGGCCGCAAAGGACCGGGATACCGTTCCGGGCATGCCGAAAACGGTCGCGGTTACAGCCGCTGTCGTGGATTACACCGCCGCTCCGGAGGAAGCCGAACCCGACCGGGATAAGTATTCGGATGAGAGAGACCCGTTCCAGTTTACCGTTACCCCGGAAATGATCGAGCAGTTTTCCCGGGAATCGATGGATCTCATTGACGGGCTCGAACAGATCATGCTGGACCTTGAACGCACCCCGGACGACAGCGAACTCATTGACCGCGCCTTCCGGGGACTGCATACGCTCAAGGGTAACTCAGGACTGCTCGGACTCGGAGATCTGGAGCGGTTGAGTCACCGGACGGAATCACTCTTCGAGCACATGCGGAACGGGTCTATACGGGCCGATTTCGAAACGGTGAAAATGGTGCTGAGCATCGTAGACCTTCTCCGCTCCGCCGTTGTCGGAATCACACGGGGAGAAGATGGCTCGATTCGCGGGTGTGACGTGCTTATCCGGTTTATCGAAGACGTAATCGTGGAGGCGCTCGGTACGAACGCGGACGGCGGACCGGTATCAACGGAATCGACTGAGAGCGTGGAAATCCGCCCGGAGGGTGGTTCCAGCGAAGGCAGGGAGGCGCCGGAACCTGGACGGCAGGAATCCAGCCAACCTCCCGAGGAAATCTCACTGCCGGAGGAACAGAAGGAACAGAGCGGCAGGACGGCAGCCGAGCGGTTCAGCCGGGGGGGAGACACGACGGGGCTCATGACGGTCCGCAAGGACATCCGTGTGGACCTGGAGAAGGTGGACAAGCTGGTGGACCTGGTGGGTGAGCTGGCGCTGGCGGAGATGATGGTGGTGCAGAACCCGGCGCTCAAGGGGCTGGATTCCGAGGATTTCGAGCGGGCGGCGCACCATCTGG
>JAWLHT010000050.1:0-21099 GCA_041690195.1 Candidatus Latescibacterota bacterium | reverse complement strand
ATTCAGCGTATCATCGATTTAATCGCAGCGTAACCTTCTGAGAGAGATTCTCTCAGAGTCAGTCTGTAAGAGTCTAACTCACCCCTCGGTCCCCTCTCTCGCGAGAGAGGGGATGACTCGTTGGCAGACTTATAGTTACACAATACGTCAAAGGTGTGGCGCACGTACAGCAATCAACTGTACCCGTTCTTCCATCCTCAAAACTCGGGTAATGACAAGCTCAAAAAGCCTGGGGGAGACAAGCTCGCGAGTGCGGAAAAAAATTGAGGCGCCTGCTACTGATTCAACCCGAAAACCATTTTGTTGAATGAATCCATGGGCTGTCCGACGGGCAAAATCCAATGATTCAGCACAACCCGGTCAAAACGTTGGGAGGAAATGAAAAAGGCCAGGTTTTTTAAACCCGGCCTTTTTCATTATGGTAGCGGGGGGAGGATTCGAACCTCCGACCTTTGGGTTATGAGAACAAAGCCCCATATGTTGTCACGTCGTGATACCCGTTGATAAGTATATACATAATAAAGTGTAATGAGCTATACAATTTTGTTTACTTTTGCTCCGTCTTTCTGTATTTTATCACAAGGGTGTGATAAAGAGTGTGATAAAAAACGCGGGAGGCTTAGATGAAAGCGGGCAAAATGGAAAGAACCAATTATCCCGGCGTATCACAACGTATCGCGGGCATAGCTCCGGATGGTAAACCTGAAATCACTTACTTTATCCGGTACCGCACCAAGGACGGCAAACAGATTTTTGAGAAAACCGGACGACGCTCCGCCGGAGAAACCGCGAAGAAAGCGAATGACCGACGGTCAGCGCGTATGCGCGGGAAAGAACCAACCAATACAGAACGACGGGAATTCGAACGGGCTGAAAAAGCGCGACCATCATTTGATTGCCTTTGGGAGGAGTACAAGAACCGCAGACCGGACCTGAAAGGCCTCCGCTATGATGAGAACCGTTTCACGCTCCATATATCACCGGCGATTGGTAGCAAGCTCCCTGAAGAACTCACCCCCTCCGACATCGACGCATTGCAGGCGCGAGTAACGAAGAAGCACTCACCCGGCACGGTGAAAAACGTCCTGGAGCTGGTTCGGCGGCTGATTAATTTTGGAGTGGACAAGCACCTTTGCGCGGGCGCGTCGTTTAGGATTCGACTCCCCAAAGTCAACAATGAGCGGATGGAGACCATGAACGCGGAGGAAATGGCACGGTATCTTGAAGAGTTGGACAAGGTGGCAGACGATCAGGGCCGAAACTTGCTGAAGTTGGCATTGTTCTCCGGTATGCGGAAAGGCGAATTGCTAAACCTTAAATGGCGTGACGTTGATTTAGACCGCAGATTCCTAACGATTCGGAACCCCAAAGGCGGGAGGGATGTTTCGATTCCCCTGAATGATCTCGCCCTCGATGTTCTCCGGCAACATCCCCGGACCGGTAGCGAATATGTTTTCCCGGGCCGGGACGGGGGGAAGCGGAGCGACTTCAAGCGGATAGCGAACCGGGTAAAGGAAAAGGCGGGACTGCCGAAAGATTTTAGACCCTTGCACGGTCTCAGGCATAATTTTGCCTCGGCGCTGGCATCATCGGGAGAAGTTGATATGTATACCCTGCAACGGCTCATGACTCACAAAAGCCCGCTCATGACACAGCGGTATGCTCATCTGCGGGATGAAACGTTACGGCGGGCATCGAATGTATTTACCAATGCACTTGCAGAGAAGCCAGAGGAGAAGTAATCGGAGCCGAAAAAAAGCGTTCAAACGGGCCATACAGCCACGATCTCCCCAGAAGGCACAGAAGGGGTGACTCAAACAGAAGAAGCCGTCTATCTCGCCAATAGACGGCTTTCGTATGGGCGTGCAGGAACATGTGTTATTGGCGTGCAATTCTACATCCCGAACAGCGGATGACACGATACATCAACTCCCCCGCTTTTCGAGCACCTTTTCCCCGCCAGATACCCGATCAGGATTCACACTCGACGGATGACCACCATTACCACGAAGGAACAGAGTGCATTGATTCTGCCGCGCTCGGGCATAATACCGTGCTTTTCCCTTGACAAGAGTCGTTAGGATGGCCATATTTTGTGTATCAGGATGAATCAGGCACAACATATAGAATTACTTCCCCAATAAGACCAACCCCGAGATATACCCAACCGCACCAATTCCTTCAAACAAAAGGAGCAACCGGCACACAAAAAATAACCGGCGCTATTCTTGCAGGAATAACGCCGGCAATATCCTTCCTGAACGTGGCTCCCTCCAGGAATAACCACATTCAACGGGCATCAAACACGCCCGTACTGCATTTTGGACACGAGACTTTTTTCCCACTGCCTCTATGCCCTCTTTTGCAATTTAGCAGGGCATGAGGGCATTCGCAAGGGAAAAAATCCACTGCAGAAAACTTTTTTCCAGGAGTAGCACAATGCCCTCGAAACAAACTGAAACAATTCCTGCATCTCATCATGCCGACTTGGTAAACGAGCACCGAGCAGCCGAACTCTTGGGGGTCAGCGTTCTCACGCTCCGGACCTGGCGTTCGACCCGGCGAGTGCCCCTCAGCTTTGTGAAGATTGGCAACGCAGTCCGGTACCGTCCGGAATCGATTCAAGCGTTCATCGATAGCCGGACGCAGGGAGGTGCCGAATGACCTTCCCTGCCCTCGCAGTCCATCACGGAGAATGCAATGGTTGGCCGGTGCCGCTCCCAATCGGGAGCGGCGATCCTCCGGCCTTCCCGGTGGAGACGCTGCCCGGACCCGGGCGGAAGATGGTGGAACATGTTGCAAAAACCGTTCAGACAGATCCGGCGTTACCAGCGGCGGCGCTCTTGGGGTGTTATGCGATTGCGCTTCAGGGGTGGTGTACCATCACCGGAATGTCTTTGACGGAAGAGACGGCATTATGGTGCGTTCCAGTTGCGGGAGTATCCGAAGGGAAGTCCTCCGCATTTTCACCGATGCTTGCCCCGGTGTTTGAACATGAGAAGATACTCCGAGATCAAGCGGAGAGTGTTTCAGATGGAGATGAAAAATCGCTTCCGGTCCTCGTCATGGAGGACCACACCGTGGAAGTGCTCGGAATGATGATGAGTCGAAACGGGAACCGTATGGCGCTGGTCAGTGCGGAACCCATAGTTTTTCAGCAGATGGAGGGATCGAGAGACCGGAAACCAACGCTTGACTCATACCTGAAAGCCTATTCCGGAGAAACCGTCAAGGTTCATCGAATTGGCAGAGAGAACCAGACCATGTATCGGGCATTACTGACAATACTGGTCGCGGCGCAACCGGATGCAGTGAAAGGTTTCCTACAGAATGAACGATTGGGCGGTCGAGGGGTATTCAGCCGTCTTTTGTACTTCCCTTGCCGGAGCCTGGCCGGGACACGAACATTACAGCCTGCAATGAACCCGGATATAATTCGTCGGTATAGGGAGCATATCCTTTCCATGCTTTCCAATACCCGGGAAAGAAGGCTGTTCCTCTCAGAAGATGCGCAGAGCCTTTTCCAAATCCACTATGACAGCATTGAGCGGATGCAGGCTCCCGGCGGTGATTTTGAGAACAATCCTTGGGCGCGGAAGCAACAGGGAAGGGCGCTCCGCCTTGCGGCGCTCCTTCATTGTGCCGAAGGAGAGCAAGACGAAATCGTCTCGGACAAGGTAATGT
The DNA here is from genome assembly GCA_041690195.1 of Candidatus Latescibacterota bacterium. GTDB lineage: Bacteria > Latescibacterota > Latescibacteria > Latescibacterales > Latescibacteraceae > JAWLHT01. Next base: position 17,415 of record JAWLHT010000050.1, on the reverse strand, counting down.
CTCGGGCTGTGGCGCTGTCCGATTATTTTATTGAATCCGCCTTGTTCATAGCGGAAAAGATTGGAGAATCCAAAGAGACAGCAAACCTCCAGAAGATTCTGAGCTGGTGTCTGGAGCAGAAAAAGCCTTCACTTACTTTCCGAGAGATCCACAATTTCACTCGGAAAAAAACCCAGGTAGACTCAGAGTGTACCCGAAAGTACATGCACATATTGGAGGAACTTGGCCATGTGAGAAGAATACCAGAATCCAAGGCGGAAAGTTACATGCTGTCACCATATCACCAGAAAGGCCTAAAATTGTACACACATTACGATACGTGATGTGCCGCATTACTTTACGTGTGTACGACGGCGTACACGGGTGTACACAATATGGGGAACATTTCTATATCGTATTGTAATCCAGTACGTTACGTGTGCACAAAGCATGTACACACGTATGTCATTGCAATGCTTATGTTTGCAAGGTTTAATCCTGAATCGTGTACGGCTGTGTACGAGGTTGTACACTCCTATATTTCTGCAGTGCATTATGTTACATGATTTGTGTACAAAATCGACCTTTCGGGAAAGTGTGAGAGCATGACAAACATTCTGGATCTGATTCAATCGGACGGCCTCACCACGAAAAAAGTATCAGGCAGTGAACATCATTCACCTTGCCCGGTATGCGGCGGAAAGGATCGTTTCATCATTTGGCCGGAGAAGGGTGAGACCGGGCGGGCATGGTGTCGGCAGTGCAATCTGAAAGTTGACGGTCCGGGGTATCTTATGACCGTTCATTCCATGACCTTCCCGGAAGCGGCGGAGGCCATTGGCAAGACAGTACGATACCCTGCACGGAAAAATCGAAGCCGAATACCGAACCGAGCGACGGTGACGACGCGGGCGACAGTGCCGACGGTGGAGCCGATAGCCGAACCGGAAGCAACCGGACTCCCTGCCCCGGCATGGAGCGAGACGGCGGAACTCTTCATCACCTGGGCGGCTGGCAATCTTCAGGGGAACCCGGAGCGGTTGGAGCGGCTTCACCGGGAACGGGGCATCACCCCGGCAACGGTGGAGCGGTGGCGGCTCGGATGGAACCCGAAGCCGTTGAAACGCCCGGGTGCGGCATGGGGCCTTGACGGTGAATTGTCCTTCCCTGCCGGAATCGTTATCCCGAACATCATCGACGGCGTTCCCGTTTCGGTAAAGATTCGGCGGGAATCGGGAGAGCCGAAGTATCACCTTGTAAGAGGCTCCAAAGTACTCCCCTATCTCTTGCCTGGAGAAGTCACCGGCACCCTTGCCGTTGTCGAGGGAGAGTTCGACGCGCTTCTCCTCTGGGAAGTGGCACGGGATGTGTGCACCCCTATAGCCGGGGGCGGATGCGCGAATCACCCGGGGGGTGTTGTCATGGCGCTTATCGCCCGGGCGAGTGTACTTCTGGATTGCTTGGATAACGATGAACCCGGAGAGAACGCGGGGGTATGGTGGCGGGACTGGTTTCCGCTACAGTATCACCGGTGGAAACCATCACGGAAAGACCCCGGCGAGATGCATCAGAAAAGGGAGAATGTCCGCCGCTGGATATTCGACGGCATCCGGGCAGCGCTCCGAGTGCGGGAGATATGGCCGGGCAAGCTGGATTTCTATGAGGCGGTGGACGCCCTGGGCGAACCGTTCCCGGCAAACATGCTGGCGGACCTGTCAGAGGAGGAAATAGAGCGGGCGGCACTAATGGCGGAGATGCGGCGCTTGTGAACCATCCCGAATTCGGGCGAAGCAGAACACCCACATCACGGCCAGCCCGCACAAGGGGGGCGCTCCATCCGGGGCGCTCCCTTTTGCATGTTCGGCGCACCTTGCCAGCGGTATCTATTGCCACGCAAGTTTTTCATTGACAATATATTCCAAGTACAGTAAGCTGTTGCTCAAATGCCAGGGCATATTATTCCAAAGGAGTTAAGTATGCTGCGTCTTATCGTTCTTGGATTGTTTGGGGCCGCCCTCTATGCCGCTTACAGCTACATTTATCATAAAGACATCAGGAAAAGCAGCTACCTACGAATGCACGGCTATCCAGACTTTTTAAGTGTACAGAGCTTTGAGCAAAGTGACAGGCTTGCATCCGTTAATTTCTCAGCAGAGGATGTCTACAACAAATATATGGAGAAGGCCTATTTGGACTACTACCGCGAGTCACACACGCCACGAAATAAGTATAAACGTTTAGATCAGTATGTAATAAATGTCTTATCAGTGCGGAAAGAGTATGCCGGGATAGATGACGACGAACACCCATTTGTCGTACTCATGCTGGATTATGCCAGACGCAGAAAGCTATTCGAGGAAACCTCTGTCGAGCCATAAAAGCCATGGCAATTATTCCCACAAGTCCCTGTCATCCTCCTGCACCCCCGCAGGCACGCCGGGAAGTTCCTCCGCCCCGAACTGGACGTACAAGTGCGGCGGGGACTGCACCTCCACCTTGTCCTTCGGCTTCAGCCCGCCCATGTGGAGCAAGTCCACGTCGGCTTTTCCTGTACGGTCTCGGACGCGGCCCCGGTTGCCAGTTCAAACAGGCGTTGTGCGGCGGCGGGCATACCCTGTTCAATAATCCGCATTGCCTGAACGCTCTGTTCAACCAGCTTATCATTCCGCATCTTTTCCAACATTCGCTAATATTCGGTCATCAGCGGGTCATTCAGCACGGCTTATATGGCTTCGGGATTCCGTCCTGATGTTGAGAAATGCTGAACTTGTGCGCGGGGGTATCGGTAGTCAATGTCCGTACGGCGTCTCCGTCTCGGACCGGGCGATACCGCTGGCCGGGATTGTCCACGCTATAAAAACTGACCTATAAAAAGGCGATGCGCACCACCCGGAGATTATGGAGTCCCTAAAAGGGGCATCCCGACATTTCCGACACCCCCATGAAGGAATTACCCGGAGTTATCCGACAACCTAAAAGGGGCGGCAAATGTCATGTTTTGTCAGGTAGCTCGACATCCTCCGGCAGGGAGGGATGCCGGGTCCGTCACGGGCGATACAGCCACATCAACTTTGCATTTTATATATTTGCTATTTGTTATTATATATATTATTTCAATTATATGCACCGCCTATTGGGAATGATCTCGTCTTGCAAGGAGGGTTCACCATGAAGAATGTTTGGTTGCCCACTATGTTGCTTTTTCCTCTATTCTTATTGTTTTCCTGCTCTGGTAGCCCTACCGACTCATCCACTGGATCACAGGAAAAGAGTACCTATACCATATCCGGCATGGTTACCGGCGCAGACAGTGTAACCGTCACCATTGAAGGGGACACCTCCGCATCTACGACGGTGAACAACAGAGGAACATATTCTTTCAAAGTTAATGCATTGGGCACGTACAAAGTTCACGCCAGGACAGAAGACCCAGTAAATATTGAGTTCACACCGAATATCGCCAACTTTGAAAAGATTGAAGCAAATCAAATTCAGAATTTCGAAGCAGTTGATGCCATTATTAAAACAATAGATCATTTAGGTGAACCCGATGAAGTTCAACACGGTGGCTTTGGAATCAATGCCTACGTATCTTACTTTTACGTTAACAAAGACGTTAACAGAGTTTACCAGTATCGCAAACATGAAACTTCGGATGGGAACAATGTTACATGGTACTTGACAGGTGTCTACTTGGCTGATCGAGATTTTCATTGTGATTTGTATGTCTCTCCAAAAATCGTCCACACCCCACTTACTACAGTGACTTCAGGAAACCAAGTAACGATATATGCTTCTATCACGGATGACACTTCTGTGAAAAGTGCATTCTTGTACTATCGTTTAGAAGGTGATACTACTTATCGAGAAGTTAGCATGACGTCTGAGAACCCTCCAATGTATAGTGCAATAATACCTTCCGAAGTAATAACCTCGAAGAACATTGAATATTATCTTGAGGCAAGAGATACCAACAATCACAAGTCAAGACTGCCCAAGCTATCGGTACAAAAGAATTATACAATTCTTGTTTCCCCCTAAGTTGGATTCTGGTTGTCCTCATACAGAACCCTACATTCCTTTCTATTTTGGTCTTTCGGAATATCGCACGTGAATCTGAGCTAACTTCTACTTTGGGCACACTTTATCGGATACGCGGATTTCATGTTAGCGTTGCGGCCCGTATACTGCAATGACCTCTGAGTTTGGCACGGCACCCCGGAGCGGTCCCGAGCGGTTAGCGCATACGATCTGCCGCTCTTTCTTTCACCCGCTCCGGCGCAACCGACCCCAGACAGTGATAGTGCATGACAGCGGTGCGGGTGGGGTGGGTAGGGGCGGTGATGTAGAAAAAAGCTGACTTGTGAGCGGCGCTTCCGGTTAGTCACTGTTAATGCGGGACGTGGCCTCACCGGCATGCATAACGAAAAATAACGATTTTTTTGACCTATTAAAAAAGGCGATGCGCTCCGCCCGCAGTTTTTACAGTCCATAAAAGAGCATCCGGCACTTGCGGCACCCCTAAAACAGACCCCGTAAACGATGTGGCATGAGTTCTCGAAAGCCAGGCTCTTTCAGGTCGCACAACCGGGGGATCTCCCAAAAAAATGCGGATGCCGAACCCACCTCCAGCATCCGCCTGCCATGCCTTGCCCTGAACCCACATCTTTTCAGTCTTTCTGGTGGGTGGTCACCAGGTTGGCAGACCAACAGCCCGACTTGTGGTTATCCCAGTGTACAACGGGTGTTTGGGCGATGAGATCAATATTGCCTGCAAAGGGCAATATCTCCTTTCAGGGTCCACTTTCGGCGCAGCCAGTGTATTTGGGCATGGTTCCAAATACCTCTCGCAAGCCTCAGAACCCTTAAGGAAAAGAACACATTCCCAATCGGGAAGTAAAGAGAAATCGGCGGGAATCGGACGGTTGCCCCAAACGGGATTATCCGACGTTTCCGACCCCCTAAAAGGGGCGGCTAATGTCAGGTTTTGTCAGGTTCTCGGGGGCATGGTTCGAGACGGGGCGGAGCTAAAGTAGGGCGAAATAGGCCGGGGCTGAACCCACCGCGCACCCGCTGCAATGGGGGCGCACCGTCAACCGTTTTCGTTGACAGGAGCGTGTACCATGAACATCCGGCAGAAATACGGGGCTGGTGTCACGGCACTGTTGATTCTCGGTGCTGTCTATGTGCACGGTCCGCACGGGGGGTACTTCGGAACGTATCGTGAGGCGTCAATCACCGGCAGTTTGCCGATCATCGATTCTTTGCTGACTGATGATATGTCGTACGATGGAGAATTTCTGGTTGCTGATTCAATCGATGCTTGGGAAAACTATGCTCATCAGGCGTGGAAGATAATCAAGCCAACCGATCTTCAAAAAATTACCATCACCCTTGGGGATGATCGTTTCCCGGTTGTGGCTGCTCTCTCACACAAAGATTCTTTGCGTTTATTTAAGGCATTAGAAGAAAGCTTCCTGTCACATCCAGGCGATTATAACTTTCATGCCTACACCAGATTGCCTGTTTCCTTCTGGTACTGGCAGAGCCGGAGCGCCCTCTTTCGGCACATGCGGTCAGTGAGTGATCTTGTATTCTTCTGCACCCTTTGCCTCACCGGAGGGGCATTGTGGCTTTTTCTGTTTCGGGACACCGGAGCGGACACGCCAGCGATAAACAAGGGGACCACGACATAGCGGGCATGACAAGCCCTCCGATAGAACCGCGCGCCTCTCTATAGGGTCATTTACTGTCAGCGTGTGATAAAGAGTGTGATAAAGCACCTCCATAAACGCAGAAAAGGACTTGGGAATTTCTTCCTAAGTCCTTCTCTTTCTTTATGGTAGCGGGGGGAGGATTCGAACCTCCGACCTTTGGGTTATGAGCCCAACGAGCTACCGGACTGCTCCACCCCGCGTCACTTTTCCGCAAGAACCACTTCGCCTCAAGTCAAGCTTGTAGTCATATTATACATCAAAATATCTTGACAGGCAACACTTTTTTTGGTAGCATTCCCCAAGTTCTGCAAAAATTCTCCAATCTCTGCCGGAAACGGGCATGTAACGTTCAGGCGGACAACCGTATCCTCCAGACGCATGGAAGGAGACACGCGAAGAGATTCACATGGAGCATCAGTCGATATCCCAGCCCCCGTAGCAGTAGGCGGTGGGAAACGGGAGTTGGACCCGAATCAGGTCCACCAGAATTTCATAACGCAATATCGTCTGCTCCCGATTGGAGGCTGCCGTGACTTTGCGTCGGAAAGCCATCGTTCTCGTCAGCATTGCCTTCTTTTCGCTTATTCTCTCCGTCTGCGCTTTTTCCGGCCGCATTTTGCGTGCCAGCTATTTCCGCCTTGAAGAAACCTATGCCCGGAAGAATGTCGAACGCGCGCGGGAACTGCTCCTGGCCCGAATAGAGACCATTGAAGCGGTGACTTCCGACTGGGCGCAGTGGGACGATACATACAGCTTTCTCCACGACCGAGGTCCGGGCTACATCGAGTCGAATCTTGTGCCATCCACCTTTCGGGAGCTTCGTCTCAACCTTATAATTCTTGCCGACACCACCGGTGTAATCCGGCATGCCAGCGCATACAGCCTTGAATCACGCCAGTCCGTTCCCCCACCCGCGCGGATACCGCATCTCCTGACCGCAATCGACGGATCGGGGAAGGAGCGGTCGAGCGTATCCCCAAAAAGCGGCATTCTGTCTCTCCCGGAGGGAAATCTCCTTTTTTCTGCACATCCCGTGCTGACCAGCGATGGAGAAGGTCCTCCAGCCGGAATAATTGTCATGGGGCGGTTTTTCGACCGGGAACTCACCGTAGAACTGGCCGGTATCATGCACATGCCGGTCACGGTTACCCCGTACGTCAAACCGGAAAGAGAGCCATCCGCCGATAATCGAATGTGGACCATCGTGAATGATGACCGGTCGATTTCGGGCTTCACGGTTCTGAATGACCTGTCCGGAAACCCGGCGCTCCTTCTCCGGGTTGACATGAATCGGGATATCTGGGCGCAGGGGAAAAAAATAATCGTCCACTTCCTTGTGATCCTTGCCCTGACCGGAATCCTGTTCGGAGCGCTCACGCTTCTCCTCCTGCACTATAATGTCATCGCTCCGCTCCTCCGCTTTTCAAGTGAAGTGGAGGAAATTGAGAAGAAGGGATTTTTTTCCGGTCGAATCTCGGTCTGCGGTAACGATGAGATCGCCGGACTCGCCCGGAAAATTAACCTGATGCTGGCATCCATTGAACGTACGGAGCGGGAACTCCGCCAATCCGAGGAACGTCTGCTGGCACAGTACAAGGGGCTTCCGCTTCCCACCGGAAAGTGGAAGCGGGCCGGAGAGGATTTCATACTGGTGGATTTCAATACCGCGGCTATCGAGATGACCGGCGGGAAAATTGCAGCCCTTGTCGGATGCACCGCCAGCGACCTTTTCCGGGAGCGGCCCGCTTTGATGGAAGCGTTTACCCGCTGTTATTTCGAAAGAAGCCGGATAACCCTGGAAGCATACGACCACCCATTCGGCATCCCCGATGAACGGTTTATCCGGTACTTCCTGAATTATGTCCCTCCCGATCTCATCATGATTCATCTGGACGACATCACCGAACGGAAACGAATCGAGCAGAATCTGGTCAGTTCACGTAAGCGGCTCCGTTCTCTCGCGTCAAAGTATTCCTCAGCCGAGGAGCGGGAACGCCGGCGAATCGCCGTTCACCTTCACGACAATATCGGTCAGCTCCTTGCGGTATGCCAGTTCCGCATAGAGTCGGTTCAGGAAAGGGCACAGGGAACTGAACTGAACGCTGATTTGGAAGAAATTCGCGGAACGGTGTTGCAGGCCATCGCGGAAACCCGTTCTCTCACGACTCAGCTCTGCCCCCCCGTTCTGTACGAACTGGGGCTGACTCCCGCGCTGGAGTGGCTGGGCGAGCAGATCCATGTCCGTCATGGCCTGCGGGTTTCAATACGTTGCGCGGGAGATCCGGACAAAACCGATCACGATCTGCGGGGATTTCTCTTTCAGTCGGCGCGTGAACTGCTCTTCAATGTGGTCAAACACGCTGGCGCCGACACCGCGCTCGTGGAGGTCGGGCAGTCGGACCGGGATATAACCGTGGCGGTTCAGGACAACGGCAAAGGATTCGAACCCGAAAGTGATGAGTCGAACAATGGCGAATCCGGTGGATTCGGATTGTTCAATATCCGCGAACGAGCTGACCACATCGGGGGCCGCCTGATAATCCGCTCCGAACCGGGAGCTGGAGCCAGAGTCGAAATCCGTGTGCCGTTGAGCAATCCGCAACAGGATCTGACCGCTCCGCGCTGACTGATACGGTCCGTGCCCGTCGCCCGTGGCCCGGCCGCCGTACCAGCGCTTACGCTGGCGCAGGCATAGACTGCCGCCGTACAGTGTTGGCTGGCAATTCAGCAATGCGCTGAATCAATGTGTCTGCATGTAACGGCCGCACCGGTTTCTCCCGCCATACAGACCGTTTCCCGGGAACACGCGGCCGAATTTCGGGATTGAGTCCGAAGGTCCGCTATCCGAAACAACGGCCCTCCGCGGTTTGTGTGGGGAAACATGAGTGAAAAAGGAAAAAAGGCACAGAGGGAAAACCAGTCCAAAGCCAAAAGTCCAAAGGAAAAGATAGGCTGAGCCGCACTCCGTCATTGGCGGCCGTTTCCCTTCTCCTGGCTCCTGACTCCTTCTTTTATCACTCCTTTGCCCCCGCATACCCGCGAAGCACCAAAAAAACCGTCATCCCAATTTTTTGTTTATTCCGCATCGCGTTCACTACATATTACCTGTACTTTCACCGCGACGGAGAATTCTTTGCCCGGACTGGGCGCCCGCTGAATCTTGTGAATTTCCAGTATATGCGCGCTATTGCGGGTGCGCGGTTCATCCGGCACGATATTCAACATGATCTGCCACCATAAAGCCAACCACAAAGGGAGAAACTGGTGCTGAAAAAAATCGTGGTCAGCGGACTGTTCTGCTCGGCGCTGCTGATTTCCGGCCCGGCATGGCCGGAAACCGGCCTCGAGGGAAGAAGACAGGTGGTACTGGAAGGGAAAACCGCTCTGGTGAGCGTAGACATGGCCGGTGGTTCCATCGTGGACTTCCACTTTCTGGACCAAATGCTGAATCCGCTTACCTGGAACTTCCCGGAAAAGGGAGATACGAAACCCCGTACCATAGGACATTTTTTGTGTTTCGACCGCTGGGGGCAACCCTCGGACCAGGAATTAAAAAACGGCATGCCGTTCCACGGTGAAGCCACTGCGGTCAACTGGGATATGATTTCCCCTCCGGCCCGGAAAGGAAGCGTAATCAGCGCGGACATGCGGTGCGTTCTGCCGATCGGCGGCATGGAACTCAGGCGTACGATCGAGCTGTCCGATAACTCATCCGTACTCCGTGTCCGGGAATCTGTCACCAATCTGAACAAGCTCGGACGGGTGTACAACATCGTCCAGCACCCCTCGATCGGACCTGGGTTCCTCGATGAAACGGTTCTGGTGGATACCAACGCCGGGAAAGGGTTCAAGCAGGGCGGCGCCATGCCCGATCCGGAAGAACCGGTGATCTACTGGCCTTTGGTGGTTCACCAGGGCGCACTCCGCGATCTCCGTACTCTGACGAATAATCATGACCCCGCTGTTACATCTTTCATATTCGCCGATAGCCTTGAATTCGGATGGGTAACCGCGGTAAATCCGGGGAAAGGGCTCCTCATCGGATATCTCTGGAAACTGGCCGAGTATCCCTGGCTGAACATCTGGCGCAATGTCCAGAACGGAAAACCCGCCGCCAGAGGACTTGAATTCGGCACCACCGGCCTTCATCAGCCCTTTCCGACGCTCACTGCAAAAAAAACCATTTTCGGCCGCCCCCTGTTCGAATATCTCGATGCCGGTCAGACGGTCACCAAGTCGTACGTGGCCTTCCTTGCGAAAACACCCGCCGGGTTCACCGGAGTTCGTGACGTCCGGCTCCGGGGCGAAGACATTGTCATCACCCCGGCCGGAACCAACACCCGGGAGATCGTGGTCCGGGGGAAATAAACCGCCCGGCCCCGAGTGATGCCCGCACCACTAACCGTACCGCCGGGAAAAAATAATCATGGGAAGAGCGATCCGTGTTTTCTTCACCTGTGCACTCCTTTTCGGGGCGTATGCCTCTCCGGGAGATGCGGCAACGGAAAACCGCATGACCGAAAAAACACTCTCTCTTATCGCCCCCTTCGCCAAAGCGGCACAGCACCCCATCGTAATGAACCGTCCGGCGCCCGATTTCTTTTCCGGCGCGCTCCTCGGTAACGGCGGTCTCGGCGTGGTGGTGACCACACGTCCGGACGCCGTACGGCTCTTTTTCGGCCACAACGATGTCTGGGACATACGGGTCGCCGAGGGCACACGGGGGACTGTCGGCACATTCCGGGAGATTTTCGACCGGGTGAACGCCATTCCCGACACGCTCCCGTCCCTCTACGCGGATCCCTGGTACGAAGAGTATATCAGGACCATGGCGGAAAACTACCGGAAGCCCTATCCGCGACCGTTCCCCTGCGGTTCCGTGGTGCTCCGGTTCGACCGGCGGGAAGCTGAACTCATCGGACACCGGCTGGATATCTCCACCGGCCGCTGCACGGTGGATTTTCTTATCGGGGAAAGCCCGATGCACCTGGAGGTATTCACCGACCTTGACACCGACCGGGTTTGGGCACGTTTCCTGGATGACCGCGGCGCCCCGGCCCCATCGCCGTTCCGGGAAATCACGCTCATTCCCGATCCGGACACGCCGGGGGAATTCCCGGAGTACACCACGGCCTGTGCTGAAGACAGGGGCATCGCATCCTTCCGCCAGGTACTGCCCTATACCGAGGTGACCGACTCCACCGTATATGTTCCCCACCCGAAGGACCGGGCCTTTTCCCTCGCCGCACGGGTGAGCGGAAAGTTGAAAACCGGTGCGCGTCTCGGCGTGGACGGCCGCCGGGCGGACTTCGGCCCGCTGGAATGGAATATCGTTCCGGGAGAATCGTTTGTGCTCCGCGCGGACCTCCATCAGGGACTCGCCGCCGATGTTCCCGCCGGTGATGGTATTCCCGAGCCGACTGTCGAGTCCTGCCGGGCCGCCCGCGCCGCCTCGGAACAGTCCTGGAGGGATTACTGGGACAAATCCGGAGTGGCGCTCGGCGATCCCGCTCTGGAGCGGACCTGGTATCACAATCTCTACTTCCTGCGCTGCTCGCTCCGGCACGGCGCGACCTGCCCCGGCCTTTTCGCCAACTGGAGCTACCGGGGCATCGGAACCGCCTGGCACGGCGACTATCACCTGAATTACAACATTCAACAACCGTTCTGGGCGACCTTCTCCGTCAACCATCCGGAACTGCACCTGCCCTATGTGGACATGGTGGATCACCTTCTTCCGGTGAGCCGGAAATGGGCCAGGGAGTACTATGGGCTCCGGGGAGCGTTCTTCCCCCACTCGGCCTACCCGGTGGAAATGAACACCATGCCCTACCCTCTCCCTCATTGGGGATGGGAAGTTTTCGAAACCCCTTGGGCGGTCCAGACTCTCTGGTGGCATTACCGCTACACCGGAGATCGGAATTTTCTGGAGAAACGCGCCTTCGGACCCATGAAAGAAGCGGTTCTTTTCCTCGTGGATTATATGCAGCGCCCGGAGGCTCGAGGCCCGCGGTGGGGCGACGACAGCTACCATATATTTCCGTCGGTGCCGCCGGAGCTATACGAACTGCGGCCGGGATTCGACAAAAACGCCGACACCATTGCCGATCTCACCCTCACCCGTCATGTTTTCGAGGCCTTCACCCAAGCCTGCGCCACGCTGAACCGGGAATCGGCGGAAGCGGACCTCCTTCGGGATATCCGGGACATTCTGGCTCATTTCCCCGACATCCCCACCGCCGAATCGCGGCGGGGAACGGTGTTTGTCTCGGTACGGGGCGAGGACCCGGAGATTGTTTACAATGTCCCGGCCAGCCTCATGACCGTTTTCCCCGGAGAGCAGCACGGTCTGCATTCCTCTCCGGAGGACTATCGAATCGCGTTGAACACGTTCCGCAATCAGCAGAACGAAGGCGGCAACGAACTGGTGTTCCTCAATGTCCAGGCCGCCCGTCTGGGCGTGCTCGATCTGGAAAAGTTCAAGCGGCAGGTGACCTACTGTCTGCTCCCCAATGGGACCTGCGCGGACATGGTGCTCCAGACCGGCGGCCGTTACGTCCACGACACCCCTTTCGATTTCATGGCTCCCATGGGTATCTGGTTCGAGAACTTCTCTCTCCCGCTGGTGGTGAACGAGTGCCTCCTCCAGAGCTACACCGGAATCCTGCGGCTCTTCCCGAACTGGCCCGGGGATACAGCGGCGGAATTCCGAACGCTTCGCGCCGCCGGTGCGTTCCTGGTAAGCGCCGCACGGAACCGGGAGGGGGTCCGGTGGGTTGAAATCATAAGCGAGAAGGGCGGTTTGCTTTCCATGTACTCGCCCTGGGAAAACGGTGCGGTCGTGGAAAGGGACGGCAAGCGGGAACGGATATCCGGAGAAATCATCCGGGTAAAAACCCGTCCGGGAGAGACGGTGCGTTTTTTCGGAGATTGAACGGGAAACCGTCGCCGAAGACAGTCGTTTATCGTTCCGGCGGGCAAAGAGTGGAAAAAGCCGTATGGAACCCGGCTGTATACGAGAATCGGATCATGTACTCAAGAATGGTTCAACGCGCGCGGTGAGCGGTGAAAGGGGATGTCCGGAATGTTTAGTTCCCGGTTGACCCGCCATGCGCATAACGCCGCGGTACGGCTGCCCTCCTTTGCTGGACCAAGGGAACCGTGTGACTGCGGGCTACTTTTTTCATGCACAATCTGCATTGACGGTTAGCGATGGAGCGACTACACGCAAACAGTCCGATTTTGGGACTTTCGCATGTCACCGTTACCGATTTCTGGTCCTGGGCGTATTCTGATATCCTTTCCAACCGGAATCGGGCGGTATTTGCGGAGTTCATCGTCGGGTATCTCCTCGATGCGCTGGATGCGCCCAGAATCGAGTGGGACGCCGTTGACTTGAGATACCGGGGAAAAACCCTCGAAGTGAAATCAGCGGGCTATATCCAGAGTTGGCCCCAGAAGAGGCTTTCACGTGTTTCGTTTAATATCGGCAGAAAGTATTCCTGGTTTGCGGATAGCAATTCCTGTTCACCGAACGCTGTCCGTCCCGCCGATGGTTACGTTTTCTGCCTCTTTGTCACAACCGAACACGAAAAAGCGAACGTGCTCGACTTGGATCAGTGGAAATTCTGGACTGTTTCAAGCATGCAGATGGACCGGGAATTCAAGGACTGCAAAAGCATTTCCCTGTCGAAGCTTTCACAAATACGGCAACCGGTTGAATATCATACCCTGAAACGGGAAGTTGACCAAACTTTGTGTCTTGCCAATTGAAAGTTGATTCCATGCCGACCTCATCCTATCTCAGCCGCGCCGAATCCTGGGCGGCGTCTCTCTGGGATGCATCCCGCTCCCGCTGGCCCGAACGTGAAGGCCAGGACCGCAACTACCGCCTCCATGTCGTGCACCCGGCGGTACGGGATGTACTCCGCCGGCATTTTCCGGAAGGGAATATTCACCTGCTCGACCTGGGCTGCGGCGACGGAGCATTTCTCGATGATCCGGAGAACCGCCACCTGCTTCTCGGCGGTGTGTATCTGGGCGTTGATATTTCCGAAGAACTGGCCGCCACAGCCCGGAATCGTCACCGGGACACCTGGGTCAGCTTCATTTCAGGCAATCTCACCGACCGTGCCACCGCCAACCGCATACTCAGGACCGGAGCCGGATGGAACTGCGCCCTTTCGGTATTCATGATTCAGGAGCTTCCAAATCTGGATTCATTTCTCGCCACACTGGGGGCGGTTATGCAGCCGGGAGGTATAGCGGTTGCGGTCACCGTTCATCCGGATTTCGCTTCCTGGCTGCGCGATGCCGGACACATGCCGGTGGCGGAAGAACTGGAGGAAGGAGTTCCCGGCGGAATGGCGAACTGGCGCTGGGCCGGATACTACCCCATTGTGGACGAGCCGCGCGAACCGTTTCATCTTCCCTATTTTCACCGGGAGGAAAACGAGTACATTGAATCGTTCCGCCGGGCGGGTTTCTCGGTCCGTGAAATGCGCGGGATCCCCCCGGCAGCGGATTTGATCCGCCTTCGTGAGCAGGGAGTCAGCCCGTTTGTTCCCTTCCCGACCAACGTCTACTGGCCCCGCATGGCGGAAGGCCCCTCCGCACTGATGATTGTCGCGGAACGGAGGTGCAACCATGAGTGATGCCAGACGGCGCGGCCCCGTGCTCCCGGAAGTAATGACCGGCGGGCGAACTTACGAGGAACTTCGTGAATACTTCATGGATCTGCTTGCGGCTGATGATGATTCCCTGCGGACCGAGGTCTATCACGGGCCGGAACTGTATGACCCGGACCGGGTCACCTATATCATTCCCCCGGTCACGGATTTTGCCAAACGCGAGGGCTGGAGTCCCGGAAACATTTATGTTGTTAAGAACGGAGCGGTGGCTATCGGGCGGGTTTTTTATACAAAATCCAGCGGGGAATACCTCATCGAGGAGCTTATCCTGAACAGGGGAGACATTTTCGGGGAATTCGAGGTACCGCTATCCATCCTGGGGAGCCCGGCCACCTGGGAAGCCAAACTGCCGCCGCGGTTCAACATGACCTACGGCGCCTGGGCCAGCGGGCCCGCCCTCAACTGGGCCATGGCCTATCCACGATACATTCCGCGTGACAGCATGGTACGGGAGAACGCCCGGGTGGCGGTTCATCCTTTTTACATCAAAAGCAAGAACATCCGTCCGGGAACGGAAGCCGAGGTGTTCATCATCCCCATCGAACGATTCGAGACGATCCTCGCCGCCCACTCCGAGGCGACTACATGGTTCCTCACCAATGTACTCTGGAAAACCCGGCTCTACTTCGAACCGCCGTCGGAGGGATACGGTCGTTCGCCGTCCGATACCGTCGCACGGCTCCTCATCAGAATCATGGCCTACCGCATACGGCTTGGGCTCGTCGTGCGGAACGAGTCCCGAACCCGCACCGGCTGCCGGACTTTTATCGGCCCCACCGAATGGCTCAAATACGGTCTCGGTTCTTTCGCCGCCCCCTTGGTGGAAGTGGTCAGGGCGGCGGGCGGCGGGCAGCGCGAGCAGACTGAACTGGAGGTATTTCCCGATGAACTGGGCCGTCATCTTCAGGCGGCTTACCACTTTCCGGTGAAGGACCTCGATGATGAGATGCTCCGGACCATGGGCTGCAACCCGGAAGAAGACCGGCACGAGGGCCGGTACGGTCTTCTCACCGGCATTCGCATGGAACTGGACGATCTGGACTTTTTCAAGGAGTACCTGCTGGAGCGCGGAGAGTAATTCATGGGGTTCCGGAACCCGCGATTTCAGGCTGCGCCGGGTTCATACCTTTTTTCGGCCCGTCATGGGCATGGTGGAAGCGAAGAAACCATTCGAACACCGCTGACTCTATGACACATTCCTGGTGAATACCGGTCGCTCACGGACGCGCCATGAAAAACGGGCTCCCGGATGTATACAGCCGGGAGCCCGTTTGAAGTATGGGGGAAACAGGTTCAGGGATTGTCCGTGGAAGGAAACTCGGCGAGACGCAGCGTCAGTGAAAGCACGTCGCCGTTACGCGCCACTTTGACCCTGGCGGTATCCCCCGGCCGGGTCGCTCCGGACGCCCGGACCAAGTCCTCGGGAGAAGAGAGCTGCTTTCCATTGAATTCAAGCAGACGGTCGCCGGGACGGAGGCCGGCTTTCTCCGCGGGGCTCCCCGGGTACACTTCCCGGACGGCAAGGTCGTTCACGAAAGCGCTGACTCCCATCCAGCCGCTCCTGCCTTCGAAGCGGTTAATGATGGAGCGTGCCATGAGCGCGGCATACTCCATGGGAAACACCAGATATGAACCGGCCCGGGAAACGGCCTCCGACCGGTCCGATTCGATATGATAAGCCAGAAGACCGATTGCCTGCCCGTCATCATTGAAAACCGGCGTTCCGGAAGTTCCCGGCTCCCCGTCCACGGTGACAACCATGCTCCCGTCATCATACACGGACTCTACGCTTCCTTCCGTTGCAGTCAGTTCGCCTCCGGCGGGAGTCCCCACGAAAGTAACCCGTGAGCCGGACCGCACCGCCCGTACAGAAGCGATTCTCGATACGGGAGCGCCGTCATTTTTCAAGATCTTCAGGACACCGATTCCTCCGGTCTGATCCACTCCAACGAGCGAGGCTTCAAACCGTCCGCCTTCGCTGTCGGTCACCTGAATTCGCTCGGCGTTTCTCAGCACGCAGCTGAGAGTCATAAGGTATCCCCGCTCATCCACGGGGAAAGCGGTACCGACATTCCGCCGCCACCGGGGATCATTCGGCATGTCTTTTCCATCAGTCCGGGAGTAGGCATTCACGGTGAACACGAACTTCCGGAGCCGCTCCGGTGCCGGATCAGCGGCGGAAACCGGCGATTGAGCCAGAGAAGCCGCGACTGAGAGCAACACCGGAATGAGGAGCGGTTTTCGAATACAACGCAGTCTATCCATATGCCTTCAAAAATTGATCAGTGAAACCGTTTTCAAGGCCGGCTCGTCAACCTGCCGCAATACGCCGGGCTGCCCGTTCGTGGTTACTTCGACACTGAAAGAATCCTGGTCGAGAGATTCGAGAACGTAGTTCACGTCCTCGGTCCCGGGCGCGTACTCCACCGCGGGAGGGGCTTCCGTCTGCACGGACGGGACTTCCTTTTCGACAACCTGGCCAACCGGCGCCCCGCCCCGAAAAAAGTCCTGCGAATAGAACACACCCGAAACGAGCAGCACCGCCGCGGCGGGTACCGCCACAACAGTCGCCATGTTGTCTTTCAGGAACCGTTTAAACCGGTACATCGGGTTGCGCAGATGGGAGTCTTCGAGACGCAAACTGGCTTTCAGGCGGAAATCGAACTCGGTGGACACCGCTACCGGGGGAAGATTCGCGAGCAGTTTCCGAACCTGTTGAACTTCACTCAACTCTCTCCGGCAGTCCGAACAGACCTCGGAGTGGGAGAGAAAATCCGCCCGCAGTTTTCCGGACAGTTCATCGTCAACAAAGTCCATGACGAGTTTCCGGAAAATGGAGCAGGTTACAACGTTCGCTTGAGCACGTTTCACTGTTTTGTGTACCTCCGCTTATCTCTGTGAAAGTCTTTGCACCCGCACCACGGTACAGGTTCCGGGAATCGCCCTTCGATACGCTCCCCTCACCATCGGGAAAGGTTTTCTCCGGTCATGAACGGGTGGCCGTCAACCGGCCCGCTGCAAAACGGGCC